>CAJXFW010000093.1 GCA_913053655.1 uncultured Thiogranum sp.
TTCGCAGGGCCGACGGGATCGGTGCTGTCCACGATAATGACATCAATGCTTCCCGCGGTCGCATCTTTCATTTGCTGTATGCCGTCAGTGAAATCGAAGTCGGCACGCGAATCGGAGTTGGATTCACAAAGTTCCGGGAAGTACTGTTCTGACAGACAGTGTTACCCGCTCATCTATTTCCACTTGTACTGCATGCATTACGCCAGGGTGCCTGAGCACTTCGCGTAATGTACCGCAGTCCCCGCCGCCAATAATCGTAACGCGCTGCGGGTCCGGGTGTGTGAACAGCGCCGGATGAGTCATCATTTCGTGGTACAGAAAGTTATCCCGACTGGTCAGCATAATGTAGCCATCGATAACCATAAGATTACCGAAGTGCGTGATTGAATAGATCTCTATGCGCTGAAAAGGTGTTTTTTCGTCGTGCAGTTTTTTATTTAGTTGTAGTGCAAACGCAGAGCCACCCGCCAGGCAGCGCTCGGTAAACCAGTCAGAGTCAGAATGGGTCATGGGATTAATCGCGATTGTTGGCAGTTTTTACAATATACTACCTTGAGTTATTCCACTCCACAGGCAGGCCGGCACCGTCAGGATACCCCATGAACTGGTCAATCGATTTATCCCGCAAGTGTTATAACGTTCCTGGCTGGAGTGACGGCCATTTTGATATCAACCAGCAGGGTCACGTAACAGTCCGTCTGGAAACGGAAGGTAAAACGGTAGAGGTCGACCTGTTCGAGGTCGCGGCCGAAATCCAGCGCCGCGGACTGAACTGGCCCGTGCTGGTACGTTGTAACAGTATATTGGGGCAGCGCCTGGACAGGATGATCAATGCCTTTGCTCAATCACGCGAGAAGTACGCCTATAGTGGTAATTACCGGGCTGCCTATCCCATCAAGGTCAATCAGCAATTCAGTGTGGTCAATTCGATATTGGAATACGGTGGCAGCCGGGTAGGTCTGGAAGCCGGTAGTAAATCCGAACTAATGGCGGTCCTGGGCCTGTCAAAGCCTGACGGGTTGGTGATATGCAACGGGCACAAGGACCGCGAATATATCCGCCTGGGGCTGATAGCGCGCAAACTGGGTCAGCCACTTTATCTGGTAATTGAAAAGCTGTCGGAACTGGACCGGATAGTCAAGCAGGTGCGTGAACTGGATGTCGAGCCGTTGCTGGGTGTGCGGGTGCGGCTGGCCTCGATTAGTGCGGGTAACTGGCAGAACACCGGCGGCACCAAATCAAAATTCGGGTTGCACGCGGCACAGGTGTTGCAGCTGGTGGAACGCCTGCGCACGGAAGGCCTGCTGGACCGTCTGCAGTTGTTGCATTTTCACCTGGGTTCACAGTTAGCTAACCTGCACGATATCAGGAAAGGCATACACGAGGCGGCGCGCTTTTACGCCGAACTGCATGCACTGGGTGCACCGATTAACGTTTTTGACGTCGGTGGCGGGTTGGGTGTGGATTATGAAGGTACCGCATCGCACGGTGCCTGTTCCATGGACTACAGCCTGGAACAGTATGCAGATCTGGTGGTCAGTGAAATTCACAATATGTGTGTTGAAAACAAGCTGCCGCAGCCTGACATAGTGACCGAATCCGGCCGCGCCATGACGGCGCACCATGCCGTGTTGATGACTAATGTTATTGACACCGAATATGCACCGGGTAAGTGCGCCCCGGAGGCAATACTCGACACTGTGCCCGATAGTGTATGCAGACTGGAGCAGATTTATCAGCAGCTGAACCAGGACTCCGCGGCAGAAACCCTGACCACTGTTTTACAGGTGTTTGAAGATGTTCAGCATGCGTATCGTCAGGGGTACATAAATCTCGGTCAGCGTGCGCTGGCCGAGCAGTTTTACTTTGCTATTCTGAAGCGGGTATCTGCGCTGCTTGATCCCATAGACAGAGAGCAACGTGAGTTGATCGATGAGCTGAATCAGAAACTGATAGACAAGGTATTCTGTAACCTGTCTGTATTCAAGTCGCTGCCGGATGTCTGGGCTATAGACCAGATATTTCCCATTGTACCTCTACATCGTCTGGACGAAGAACCGGATCGGCGTGCCATCATTCAGGATCTGACCTGTGACTCGGACGGACGCATTGATTATTACGTCGGTGGTGAAGGGATAGAAAACAGCCTGTTACTACACGAGGTAAAATCCGGAGAGCCCTATTTGCTGGGATTTTTTATGGTGGGCGCCTACCAGGAGATTCTCGGTGACATGCACAATCTGTTTGGTGATACCGATGCTGTAAACCTGGAGGTACACGCTGACGGCTCCTTTACACTGGGCCAGGCCGAGCACGGCGACCGTACAGATGAATTGTTAAGCTATGTTCACTTCGAACCGGATCGCTTGCGTGCGGCCTATCGCAGGCGCGTTCAGAACGCCGGCCTGGCGGAGTCTGAGGCACGCCAGTTTCTCGCGGAGCTTGAATCAGGATTGACTGGATATACGTACCACGAAGACTAGTCAGGCCTGCCCATAGAGGCATGGTACCCGGGCCGGCTAACTATTGGGGCAAGAAATACCTGGCAGAGTAGATTGATTTGGCGCCATAATAATCACAAAATGTCGTATGACAATCGTTGCAAAAAAGAGGGAACGCACTAATGTCATCATCCACGAAAAATGATGCGATTCAGGATCAGTCAGTCGGGCTAAGCGGCTTTGAGCGATTAACGAAAGCTGAATTTAATAAGGGTACGGCCTTTACCGAGGATGAACGAGAACATTATGGTCTTCGTGGTTTGTTACCGGCAGGTGTGTCTGATCCAAAAACTCAGGGAGACCGCGCCATGGCAAATCTACGGCGTAAGGGCAATGATATTGAGCGCTATATTTTTCTGCAGGCATTGGCGGGGCGCAATGAGCGTTTGTTTTATCGCATGGTGATCGATCATATCGATGAGCTGATGCCGCTGATATATACGCCGACTGTAGGTCAGGCATGCCAGGAATTCGCCCATATCTTTCGCCAGCCGAAAGGTTTTTATATTACTCCCGATGACCGTGGGAGAATTCGGCAAATCCTGAAAAACTGGCCGGAAACCGATGTGCGTATGGTCGTGATAACCGATGGCGAACGTATTCTCGGACTCGGTGATCTGGGTGCGAACGGCATGGGCATACCGATTGGAAAGTTATCATTATATACCGCCTGTGCGGGTATTCCGCCAAAGCAATGTTTGCCGGTGATGCTGGATGTTGGCACCAACAACGAAATCCTGCGCAATGATCCACTGTATCTCGGTATCAAGCAGTCACGTATTGAAGGTGCTGAATACGAGGAACTGATTGAAGAGTTTGTGGAAGCGGTGCAGGAAGATTTTCCGTTAGCATTGATTCAGTTTGAAGATTTTTTAACGCCGAATGCTTACGCTTTGCTGAATCGTTATCGTGATCGTGTGCTTTGCTTTAACGACGATATTCAGGGTACGGCGGCGGTTGCATTAGCCGGTGTGCTGGCGTCGTGCCGTATTACCGGTAATGATTTTACTGATCTGCGTATTATGTTCCTGGGAGCGGGTTCCGCGGCAACCGGTATTGCCGATCTTCTACAGGCGGCGTTTATTCAAGCCGGGCTGGATGAAAAATCTGCGCGTGAACGACTCTGGTTTGTCGATCAATCCGGGTTGCTGGTCAAGTCACGCGATGACCTGGGGCCACACAGTATCCCCTACGCACATGATATTCCCGGCATACCGTTTGATGAAGCGATCCGCGAGATAAAACCCCATGTGTTGATCGGTGCAACCGGCGCACCCGGTGTGTTTACCGAGGACATTATTCGACTGCTTGCGCAGATCAACGAGCGACCGGTTATCTTTGCACTTTCCAATCCCACAGCGCGTGCTGAATGCAGAGCAGATCAAGCCTATGAATGGACAGAAGGCCGTGCGATATTTGCCAGTGGCAGTCCCTTTGATCCGGTTACCTGTAATGGCATGTTGTACCGGCCCGGTCAGGGCAATAATGCTTACGTGTTCCCTGGTATTGGTCTCGGCGCCATAGCCTGCCGCGCCCGCAGCATTAGTGACGGCATGTTTCTTGAGGCTGCACGTGTGCTGGCTGAAAGGGTCAGCGATGAAGATCTTGAGACAAGGACAATTTATCCACCGCTTTCCAGTATCCGACAGGTATCACTTGCGATTGCGGTGGTTGTCGCCGAGCAGGCATACAGAGAAGACCTGGCACAGGAAAAGCGGCCGGATGATCTTGAACAAATGATTGCCGGTTTAATGTATGACCCGACTTATTAAAGGGATCTGATTAACTTGTCATTCCGGCGAAGGTCGGAATCCAGGGCATTGAAAACGCTGGATCCCGGCATACGCCGGGACGACGATAAACGAGTTAATCAGAGGTTTCCTAGCCTTTTAACCTTATGAGAATGGCATCAATGCCGTTTTTCTTCAGCTGGCTACGGGCCTGATTGAGATCACTCAGGTTTTTGAAAGGTCCTACGCGTACCCGGTGCCAGGCTTTTTTGCTGTTGACGCTAACCGTCTGGATGCTGGTCTCCATTCCCAGCAGGGCGAGCCTTGCACGCAGCTGATCAGCTTGTTTTCGGCTGCGGAATGAACCCGCCTGCAGCAGGTAGATGCCGGGTTTCTTGACACGTTTCACTCCCTCTCGTGTCGGCGTGCCCCTGATCTCCTCTTCGGGGACGACCACTTCCATTTCCGGCAACAGGTTGTAGAAATCAAAGCGCGGTTTGGGTGGCGGGCCGGGTTCCTTACGCGTTTTTGGTTGCTGTTTCGCCGGGACGTCCAGCGCCGCTTCCTCGCTGACGGGTTGTTGTGAGACTACTTTCAGAAAAATCAGGAACGCAATAAACAGGCCGGCGATCAGGCCCGCCGCGGACCAGACCCAGGGCGGTGGTCCCGAGGGTGTTGGTTTGCGTTTGCTGCGGCGTTTGTAGTCGGTCGCCATGGACTACATGCTGTCCGGCGCTGATACACCCAACAGCTTGAGCCCGTTTGCGATCACCTGCCGGGTTGCCTGAATCAGACTAAGCCGGGCATTACGCAATGCCTGATCTTCGATCAGAAACTGGTGCGCGTTATAGTAGGTATGAAAATCATTGGCCAGATCGCGCAGGTAGTGGGCGATGGCGTGTGGCTCGTGGTTGATGGCAGCGGCCTCGACGAGCTCCGGGTAGCGTGACAGATTCACCATCAGTGCGTCTTCATGCGATTCGGTAAGCTGGTGCAGATTCTGTTCGCCCATGTTGCTGTCCCACTGCATGCCCCTGTCCGGCATCTGCCGCAGCACGCTGGCGATGCGTGCGTGGGCATACTGTATATAGTAAACCGGGTTATCGTTCGATTGTGACCTGGCAAGGTCCAGGTCAAAGTCCATGTGCTGTTCGCATTTGCGCATGACGTAGAAAAAGCGTGCCGCGTCATTGCCGACTTCCTGCCGCAACTCGCGCAGCGTGACAAACTCTCCGGAGCGGGTGGACATCTGTACTTTCTTTCCACCACGATACAGCACTGCGAATTGCACCAGCAGTACATCCAGTTTACCCGCATCGTCTCCAAGCGCACTCAAAGCCGCTTTCACGCGTGGCACGTAGCCGTGATGGTCCGCGCCCCAGACGTCGATCACCCGGTCATAGCCACGCTCCAGCTTGTTCATATGGTAAGCGATGTCGGAGGCGAAGTAGGTGCTCTGACCATTCTCCCGGACCACGACGCGGTCCTTTTCATCACCGAAATCTGTGGAGCGGAACCAGAGCGCGCCCTTCTTCTCATAAATATGGCCGGTCTCTTTGAGGCGCTGGATGGCACTTTCGACCAGGCCGTTTTCCGTCAGCGAGCGCTCGGAAAACCAGTCATCGTAGTGCACTCCGAACTCTTCAAGATCCCTGCGGATGTTCTCCAGGATGGAATCCAGCCCCAGGTCAAAGGTTTCACGGTAATGTTCTGTACCCAACAGATCCTTGCAGCGCTGGATCAGCGCATCGATATGTAATTCCTTGTCGCCACCGTTCGGTTCGTCCGCAGGGGTGTCAGCAAAAATCTCTGCCGCTGGGTGGCGCAGGTCATCGCCGTGTTCACGGTGCAGGCTGGCGGCGACGTCCCAGACATAATCGCCCTTGTAGCCATTGGCCGGGAAAACCAGTTCTTCACCGCACAGATCGAGGTAGCGTAGATAGACGCTGGTGGCGAGGATATCCATCTGTCGTCCGGCGTCGTTGACATAATATTCCCGATGCACCCGGTATCCAACGGCAGCCAGCAGGTCGGCCACTGTTGCACCATAGGCCGCACCACGGCCGTGCCCGACATGTAGCGGACCAGTCGGGTTGGCGGAAACAAACTCGACCTGTACGGACTTACCCTGACCCAGGTTACTGCGGCCATACCGGTCGGCCTGTTTCAGGACCTGTGACAGGGTTGCATGGTAAGCAGCGGGGCTGAGGAAAAAGTTAATAAAGCCCGGGCCGGCAATGTCGATTTTGGTTACCTGATCCGAGTCGGGTAGTGCTGCGACCAGTTTTTCAGCCAGGTCGCGCGGCTTGCTCTGTGCAGGCTTGCACAGCACCATGGCAAGGTTGCTGGCGAAGTCGCCGTGCTTGCGGTCGCGGGTGCGTTCGAGCCCGATCTTGATGGACAGGTCTGCGGGCAGGTCCCCGTGCGATTGCAGGGTTTGAACGGCCTCGGACAGTAACTGCGACAGGTGGTGCTTCATCGACTTCAGGTCAGCTGGAAAGAGGCCTATTATCCGGGCTGGCGTGACGTATACAACACTTTAAATGGGGGGATGAAAACAGTGATCCGCCAAATAGTATTAATGTTGCTCATGTTGGGTGGGGTATCGATTACCCACGCTGCCGGTGGTTTTTACCTGGGGCCATCGGTCGGGATCATGGATGCAAGCGTGAGCGGGTTTGACGATGCAACCAACGCCGGCGTTCTGCTGGGGTACGATTTTTTCAACCTGGAGCAGCTCCATATCTCGGCGGAAACGGAATTCACCACCACCATTTCTGACGGCGACGTGAAGCTTGGTAGTCAGAAAGGCAATTGGGATATCGATACCCGGGGTATTTTTGTGGCAGCCCGCGTCGGCGATACCTTTTATATTAAGGTTCGTTACGGTGTCGTCTGGTCAGATGTGTCGGTAAAGGTTGGTGGATTATCCGTCAGTAATTCGGATTCCAGCGGCTCGTGGGGTGGCGCACTGGGCTGGGATTTTACTGAGCACTGGGCGGTGCAGGCAGACGGTACGCTGGTGGATCCCGATGTGACCTACTGGAACCTGGGCGTGAATTACCGTTTCTAGAACATATCGACCGGGTCGACATCGATCGACCAGCGCACCCGGCGCGAATCTCTGATCGCTTCGAATCGGGGTATCCATTGCCTGAGTAGCTGCTGCAGTTCATTCCGGTGGCCGGCCTGGACCAGGAGCTGGGCGCGGTAACGCCCGGCGCGGCGTTCCATGGGTGCGGCAACCGGCCCCCACAGTTGCAGCGTCGCACTTTGGCTGGGCTCGGCCAGCGTTCGCGCTGCGTCCAGGAATGCCTTTGGCTGCTCGGCGCTGGTTGCCTCGGCGCGCAGCAGGGCCATGCTGGCATAAGGCGGCAGCAGAGTTTCCTGTCGTTCCTCGAGAGCCGACTGTGCAAATGCGGGGTAGCCGGATTCCACCAGCTGGCGTAACAGGGGATGATCGGGGTGGTGGGTCTGGATCATGACTTCTCCAGGTTTCTCCGCCCGCCCGGCGCGCCCCGCCACCTGGATGATCAATTGCGCCATACGTTCACTGGCCCTGAAATCGGTACTGAACAGCCCCTGGTCGGCGTCCAGTATGGCGGCCAGCGTGACCTCTGGAAAATGATGACCTTTGGCCAGCATCTGTGTCCCCAGCAGAATGCGTGCTGCACCGGTTTCAGCCGCAGACAGTGCCGCCTCCAGTTCACCTTTACGGCGCGTGGTGTCGCGATCAATACGCAGTACGGATATGTCGGGAAAATGTTCCTGCAATGCCTGTTCGATTCTTTCTGTGCCTTCACCGATGCCCAATAGTTCGCTGCTGCCACAGGAGGGGCAGAAGGCGTCAACACGGCGCTGGCTGCCACAGTGGTGGCAGCGCAGTTCGCCGCGGCGCTGGTGCAGGGTCATACGCGCGTCGCAGCGCCGGCATTCTGCGACCCAGCCGCAGGCATGGCAGAGCAGCACCGGTGCAAAGCCGCGCCGGTTCAGGAATAGCAGAATCTGTCCGCCCTTTTTCAGGTGCACATCCATGGCGTCCAGCAACGTGGCGCTGAGCAGGTCGCGCATGGTCTGTCCGCGCAGATCCAGCAGGCGCATGGTTGGCGCTAACGCTTTACCGGCGCGTTCGGGAAGGTCCAGTAGCTGGTAGCGTCCCTGCTGTGCGTTGTAAAGGCTCTCCAGCGACGGTGTCGCCGAGCCCAGCAGTATCGGGATATTCAGCTGTTGGGCACGCCACACGGCGAGGTCACGCGCCGAGTAACGAAAACCGTCCTGCTGTTTGAGTGAGGTATCGTGTTCCTCGTCAATGATGATCATGCCGGGATTTTTCAGGGGTGTAAAAATCGCCGAGCGGGTGCCAAGGATCAACCGGGCTGCACCGGAGGCGGCCTGTTGCCAGGCGCGCAGCCGCTGGCTGTCGTTGAGTCCGGAATGCAGTACCGCAATGTCCACTGCAAAGCGTTGCCGGAAACGTTCTACAAGCTGTGGTGTCAGGCCGATTTCCGGCACCAGTACCAGCACCTGTTTCTGTTTCTGTAGCAACGGCTCAATCAGGCGCAGGTACACCTCTGTTTTGCCGCTACCGGTCACGCCCTCCAGCAGGAAAGCCTGGAAGCTGTCGAAGCAGGCCTGCACTGCGTCCGCGGCAGATTGTTGCTGTACGGTTAGTGCATGCTGTGTGTCTGACAGATTGACGATGTTTCCCGCCGGCGCCTGTTCCAGCCCGACACGGTGGATCCAGCCCCTGTGCTGCAATCTATTCAGCACTTCCAGGGGTACGCTGAGTGCCTCACGTGCAAGTCCTTGCGGATGCTCTGTGAGCACTCCGAGCACCGCCGCCTGGCGCGGGGCACGTGCGAGGCTTTGCAACGACTGTTGGCGACCGGCATCCGTTAGTTTCCACACCATGACATGAGTGTCCGGGCAGCTGTCCGGCTTGCGTAACAGCACCGGCAACGCGGCGGCCAGCACTTCTCCGATCGGGTGGTGGTAGTAGCGTGCCGCCCAGCTGAGCAACTGCATCAGGTCGGTACCGAGCACCGGTTTAGCATCGAGAACCTCCAGCACGTCTTTCAGCTTTCCTGCCGGAATATCCGAATCCTGTTTGATCGTCAGCAGGATGCCTACGACCCTGCGTTGTCCGAACGGCACTAGCACGCGCGTACCCGGCACAGGTGGGCTTTCGCCGGTAGCTATGGGCGCGCGGTAGTCGAAACTGCGATACAGCGGCGAGGGCACGGCGACCTCGAAAATCAGTATTTTTGCAGGCATTAAAAACCAGAAATATCCAGGGGGCCCCTGGTTAATTGAAACGTTTTTGTCATTGCGAGCACCTCACCCCGCTGCGCGGTGACGAATCAGTGAAGAACTGTCAGCTGCAATAGATTACGCTGTGGCTCCCCGTGAGGGAAGGCCGACGCTTCATTGGTGCGCGAGTGCCCGTTTGCGAGCATGGTCTGGGGCTGAGCGACCCAATCACTAGCGGCGCGTAAGCGACCCTGTTCAAGAGAGTGCCTGTTTTTCGCAGCCCTGCTCACGGCCTATAAGCTATTGAGGATGAATTGTGAGTAAGCAGAGAAAGAAGATGACGAAGCAGGCGCGCCGGGCGCAACGCGTTCGTGCGCACCTCAAGCAGGTCAACCTGTTCGCAGCTGAGTACTCCGGCAGCGTTTTAAACAGTTACCACTCGAACAGCGCAAGGCGTTCAAACAAAAACATCGCCGGCGTATGAGAGAAAACAGGCAGCAGCGCCAGGCACGATGACAGACCGCCTCAGCTCAATTCGGGTTTCTCCTTCTAATACTGTTCCCAGGGGTCGATATCGATAGAACCGGCAATTGATCTCGATCGCTTGTCTACGACAAGAACCATGTCGTGATTCTTGCCGACCACCGGGTAAGCGGCAATGTCACCATAGCTTTTACCCGACTTTTTCAAAAAAATTTCAATCTTTTCGCGGGCGGGCTCAGATTTTTCTGCATACTTTTTCAGGTCTATAGCTTTGGCAAAATTTCTCGCAATATTAGCGTGAAAATCGCGGTAATATTGCGGGCGTTTTTCAAGATCCGGCTTGCCTTCAAGCGCTTCGAACAAGAGTTTCTGG
>CAJXFW010000094.1 GCA_913053655.1 uncultured Thiogranum sp.
CATGTGTCACGCCGTTGCCAGATTACTGATCCTTTTCATCTTGAGCGCAAACCTCGCCTGGGCTGCGGATATGGATGAATTGCATGCTGCACCCGAGTCCGGCAAGGTATTGGCGGGCGCTGATCAGCAGGATCCCGGCCATGAGGCCTGGAAAAATACCCCGTGCGGTCATTGTTGCCACGCGACTGCCCACTATGTTGGATTGCCGCCGGTCTCGCTGTCATCTTTCCAGAGTGTGGATTGTGTCGTCGAGCCTGGCTGGTTGGCCGCGATTTACTCTCTCGACAAAGAACCACCCCTTCCACCCCCCAATATCTGAGTCTGCCCCGATCTGATCGTGCTGTGCCCCGCACTGGCGGTGGTGTGCCTTTCCGCTGTCGTTTGGAGACTTTGAATTCATGGCTATGTTTTTCTTGCAGGGGCCGGTATACACCCGGTTGCTGAGTACCCTCATACTATTATTTAACATTGGTACCGTCGCGGCACAGGACCACCGGGCAGCCGCACCGAGTCCGGCACTGCTTAATCTGGTCCGCGAGACCCTGGACAGGAATCCCGGTGTGCTGGCGGCGCGGGCGGCAGTGGACGCGGCTGAGGCCCGGGTCCGCGGTGCGGACCGACCACTCTACAATCCGCAACTGGAAGTGGATGCCGAACAGTCCGAAACCCGTACCGGTAGCCTGGGTCTGAGTCAGGCCATCGACTGGACGGACAAGCGTGGCGCCCGCACGGGTGTGGCAGATGCCCGACTCAGCGCGGTACAGGCGGAGTATGCGGCGGTACGCCAGCGACTGGGCGGTGAATTACTCGCAGCGCTGGGTCGCTATCAGGCCGCACAGGCACTGCAGCAGCTGGCGCAGCAACGCGTAGCGTTGATGCAGCGCTTTCTCGATCTGGCGGAGAAACGCCGCCAGGTTGGTGACCTGAGCCAGGTCGAACTGGATCTGGCACGTCTCGCGCACACCCAGGCTACCTTGCAGTTATCCCAGACGGCCTCGGACCTGGCCGCAGCCGGGCAGGACCTGGCCGCGGTCACCGGCGAGTCACGCCGCGACTGGCCCGCGTTATCCGCGGATTTGCCGGTGCTTCAGGCTATCGATGCAGAATCCATACTCACCCGGCTGCCGGCACTGCGTGCCGCGCTGGCCCGGGTCAACGCGGCGCGCTCCACGGTGACCCTGCGCAGCCGCGAACGCCGACCGGATCCCACCCTTGGTGCGCGTGCCGGGCAGGAACGGTTGTTTCGTAACGGTGACGACAACGATTACAGCCTGGTCGGTTTGACCCTGAGTATTCCCCTGTACGTGCGCAATGACTTCCGCGCCGAGGTGGAGGTTTCCAGTGCCGAACTGGCGCAGGCCGAACAGGTCTTGCAGGATCGCTACCGCCGGGCGCGGGCACGTCTGTTGTCGGCCGCCGATCGTTACCGGCTCAGCCACAGCGCCTGGGCGGCGTGGCTGCGTACCGGCCAGCCCAGTCTCGGCAGCCAGGTGTCGCTGCTTGAGCGCATCTGGCGGAGCGGCGAGATGAGTACCACGGACTACCTCGTACAGATCAATCAAACACTCGATACCCGCACCAATGCCCTGGAGGTACAGGGTCGCCTATGGACCGCCTGGGCCGACTGGCTGGTGGCCAGCGGCCGGATTGATGACTGGCTCGGCCAGACCCGGCGGCGTTAAGCCTTGCAGCGATACAACACGATGGATGCTCTGATCAATTCGATCCCCGTCATTCCGGCGTATGCCGGAATCCAGCGGTTTTAATGTGTTAGATACCGGCTTCCGCCGGTATGACGAATTAAGTCAGAGCTGCCCTACTAATTATTGGAGATTCAAGTCATGAAAAATACTGTTATCAGCGCACTGTATTTGTGCTTCGCACTGACAGGGGCAGGCCTCCCGGCTTGGGCCAATGCGGCCGACGATCCGGTTCCGCCAGTGACCGGAAACGGGGTGGATGAAGCTGAAGCTGCGTTAAAGATGACAGCGGCCGAACGCCGTGCACAGGGCATCAAGACCGCAAAGGTGAAACGGCAGGTGTTACAAGATGTGGTCACGGCACCGGGCGAGGTGCTGATGAACGCCTACCGCTCGGCGCAGGTCACGCCCCGTGTTGGTGCCCAGATTGTTGCCCGTCACGCCCGGCTGGGTGACGCCGTCACGCAGGGCCAGCCGCTGGTCACGCTGTCCAGCGTCGAAGTGTCCCGGGCGCAGGGTGATCTGGTCGAGTCCGATCGCGAGTGGCGCCGGGTCAAGGAACTCGGACGCAAAGTGGTGTCGGCAAAACGTTATGTGTCGGCACAGGTGGCGCGCCAGCGCGCCTATGCGGCGGTACGCGCCTATGGCATGAACAAAACACAGATCAACACGCTGTTGCAGGGCGCCGATGCATCGCGCGCGACCGGCGAGTTTGATTTGTTTGCGCCGCAAGACGGCATCGTTATCAGTGATGCGTTTGTGGTCGGTGAGTTCGTTACCCCGGGTCGCGTACTGTTTGAACTCACGGACATCACCGCGCCCTGGGTAGAGGCGCAACTCAACCCGCGGGATGCGGCCAGCATCACCATCGGCACACCGGTGCGCGTCAGTCGTGACAGTCACGACGGCCGGCAGTGGTTCGATGGCAAAGTCGTGCAGTTGCACTATCGTCTGGACACGACCACCCGTACCCGTCCGGTGCGCATTGAAGTCAGCAACAACGACACCATGATGGCCGAAGGTGAATATGTCGAGGTTGCACTGCAGACCACCGATGCCGCGCCGTCGCTCGCCGTGCCCCGGGAGGCGCTTTTGTTGATGCAGGGGTCGCAAACCGTGTTCAGAGTGGAGGGTGATGAACTGCAGCCACAACCCGTAGAAACCGGCGTAACCCATGCCGGCTGGACCGAAATCAAGGCCGGTCTGGCCGAGGGTGACGAGATCGTTATTCAGGGGGCCTTTCTGCTGAAATCGCTGGCGCTTAAATCACAAATTGGCGAAGGCGATTAGGGAGTATCCACTATGTTGAATAACCTGGTTGAAGCGTCGCTACGCTATAAATTCCTGGTCATTATCATATTCCTTGTGATTGGCGCACTGGGTGTGCGGGCGGTGATGACAATACCCATTGATGCCTTCCCGGATGTCACGCCGGTGCAGGTCAATATTTATACCGAGTCACCGGGTCTTGCTGCCGAGGACGTAGAACAGTTACTGACCTTTCCGGTGGAGTCCGGCATGGCGGGTCTGCCCGGGGTAACGGAAATTCGTTCCGTGAGCCTGTTCGGCCTGTCGTATGTATCGGTTTATTTCGAAGACAGCATGGACATCTATTTTGCCCGCCGGCTGGTGATGGAACGCCTGCAGGAAGTCGGCAACCGGATGCCGCAGGAATATGGTCGACCGGAAATGGGACCCAATACCTCGGGCCTGGGCCAGGTGTTCTGGTACACGGTGGAGCGTGCCGACGAGAAGCTCAAAGCGGGTCTGACCGATATGGATCTGCGCACCCTTCAGGACTGGACCGTGCGGTTGATTCTGCGCACTGCGCCGGGGGTGGACGATGTGATGTCGTGGGGCGGGCAGGAGCGCCAGTTCCAGGTGGTCATCGATCCGCTGCGGCTGATTAAATACAAACTCGGTTACAAGGATATCATGAGCGTCATCCAGGCCAACAACCGCCAGGTAGGCGGCCAGTACGTCAACCTGGGGCCCGAGCAGTATCTGGTGCGCGGGCTGGGGCTGGTGTCGGGTGAACGTGATATCAGCAATATCATGGTCAAGGTGGTCGACGGCACACCCGTGTACCTGCGCGATGTCGCAACCATCAAGCAGGGGCCGGCCTTGCGTTCCGGCGCCGTGACGCGTGATGGCAAGGAAGTGATCATGGGCATGGCGTTATCACGCATTGGTACCAATGCCGCCGATGTGGTCGATGCGGTCAAGCAAAAAGTGGCCATCGCCCAGTCGGTCTTACCCGACAACGTGAAGATCAAAACCATTTACGAACGCACCGAGCTGGTGGAGAAGGCGGTGGAAACCGCCGAACGGGCGTTAATCGAAGGTTCCATCCTGGTGGCGATTGTGCTGTTCCTGTTCCTCGGCGAATTGCGTTCGGCCATCGTCGTCATTGCCGCCCTGCCATTGGCGATGTTGATCGCTTTCATCTTCATGAATGAAGTGGGGCTGTCGGCTAACCTGATGTCACTGGCGGGTCTGGCCATCGGTATCGGTATGATGGTGGACGGGGCGGTGGTGATGACCGAAAACGCGTTCCGCATCATGGCCGAGTGGCGTGAGAAGGGCGAGAAGGTCAACCGTACCGCTGCGGTATTGACGGCGGCGCGCGAAGTAGCCAACCCCGTTACCTTCGCCATTATCATTATCATCGTGGTGTTCATGCCTCTGTTCAGTCTGCAAGGACTGGAAGGCAAGCTGTTCAAGCCGATGGCGTTTAACATCAGCTTCGCCATGGCCGGTTCGCTGCTGTTGACACTCACGCTGATCCCGGTACTGGCATCCTTGATCCTCAAACCGAAAGAAGAGCGGGATACGTTACTGGTGAGGTGGATCAAGCGCGGGTATTTACCCCTGCTGGCCTGGTCGCTGGTGAATAAAAAGACCGTTGTGGTTTCCGCCGTTGTGCTACTGGTCGCGAGTCTGGCGCTGTTTCCGTTACTGGGCAAGGAGTTTATGCCCACGTTGCAGGAAGGCTCGATCATGTGGCGCGTTACCTCGATCCCGTCCACCTCGCTGGAACAGTCCATCAAGATTTCCAAGAAAATCGAGATGGCACTCGCTAAATTTCCGGAAGTGGAAACCACCCTGGCCATGATCGGGCGGGCGGAAAAAGGTGAGACCGCCGATGTGAACTACATGGAAATCTATACCGGACTTAAACCCAAGGATGAGTGGACGCGTTCGATTGAGGATCTGGCCGATGCCATGCGTGAGGAACTGGAGAAAACCGTACCGACTTCTGTTATTGCGTTTACCCAGCCCATTCAAATGCGCGTCGAGGAGCTGATATCCGGTGTGCGCGCCACACTGGCCGCCAAGCTGTACGGTGAGGATCTGGGTGAACTCGATCGCCTGAGTAATGAGATCAAGAACGCAGTCGCCAATGTGCCCGGGGTGGCGGATCTGTCGCTGGAAGCGAATATCGGCAAGCCACAGATCCGCATCAAGGTTGACCGCGAGGCGCTCGCCCGTTATGGACTCAATGCCGATGATGTGCTCACGGTGGTCAGAACCGGTATCGGTAACCAGCCGGTCTCTACTTTGATCGATGGGGTCAAACGCTTTGATATCACCGCGCGCCTGAACGACGCCTCCAAGGCTTCTGTGGAAGCGATCCGCAACATCCCGTTACGTTCAGCGAGCGGCGCTATTGTGCCGTTGGAGCGAGTCGCGGAGATCACCACGGCGGAGGGTTACTCCTTCGTGCGCCGCGAGCAGTTGCAACGCTATGCAGTGATCCAGATGGATGTCCGTGGCCGCGATGTGGACGGGTTCGTGAAAGATGCCAACGCAGCGATTGCGCAGCAGGTGAAGTTACCGCCCGGTTACTGGATTGAGTGGGGGGGTGCGTTCGAGAACCAGCAGCGTGCGTTGAAGCGGCTGTCGATTATTGTGCCGTTGACGATATTTTTTATCTTTGTGCTGCTCTACACCGCCTTCAACTCGGTGAAATACGCTACTCTGATTATCGCCAACGTGCCTTTTGCAACGATCGGTGGACTGGTATCGTTGTGGATCTCCGGGCAGTACCTGTCGGTGCCTTCGGCTATCGGCTTTATTGCGGTGTTCGGTGTGGCGATGCTCAACGGCATCGTACTGGTAAGTTTCATTAACGAGCTGCGAGAAAAAGGGCTTTCCGTCGGCGAGGCGGTACGCCAGGGCGCGGAGCTCAGGCTGCGCCCGGTGATGATGACCGCCAGCGTGGCCATTCTCGGGTTGATTCCTATGCTATTGTCCAGCGGTGTAGGGGCTGAAACCCAACGACCACTCGCCTCGGTGGTGGTCGGTGGCCTGATTACCTCAACCCTGCTGACATTGATCCTGTTACCTGTTATTTATGAGTGGATGGAAACCCGAAAGGAGAAACAAACATGAAAGAGATCAAGGCCTTCATCCATCGCAACCGGATCGCGGATGTAGTCCGCGCCCTGGGTGCGGCGGGTTTTCGTAACCTGTCCGTGATTGACGTTAAAGGAATGCTCAAGGCGCTGGGTGCGCAGGAGCAGGATTACTCCATTGAAATTGGCACGGGAGTGATTTCCGAGATGAAGCTGGAACTGGTTTGTGTGGGCGAGGACTGTACCGCCGAGGCCGTGCGTATCATCCAGGAACACGGTCAGACCGGCCAGTCCGAGGCGGGCTGGATTTACATCAGCGAGGTTCAGGCGGCGCTACCGATTGGTGAATCCTGTGGTGAATCCTGACGAGCACGGGAGATCGTGATGACCGACAAACTGACCCTTGATCTGGCGCTGGCTCTGCCGGACATCCCGGATGAGCGGGATACCTGCGTCACACGCCTGACCGAATTGCTCGAAGCCAGGGGACTGGACAAGGTACACCTGATACGGGAAGACGATGCGGCGCGTTTATGCCTGCATTACGATCCTGAACACTTCACCGTTGGTCAGTTGCGTGGGCTGGTGCGGGCGGCCGGCGGCGAGATCGGTAGTCGCTACCAGCACGAGAGTCTGCGTATCGAGGGCATGGACTGTAGCGTCTGCGCCACCGTGATCGAACACGCGCTGGGCCGCATGGACGGCGTACTGGAGGCGGTGGTGAGTTACGCCACGGAACGTCTGCGGCTGGAATATGACAGCGAACGGGTCTCGCACAGCGCAATCGTCGAACGGATCGAGGCGCTGGGCTATGGCGTTATCGAAGTGGGCGAGGCGGTCAGCGGGTGGGCGGAGTACGGTGAACTTGTTCTGAGCCTGGTAGCGGGCACGCTGTTACTGGCCGGCTGGCTGCTCGGTTTCAGTGCGGTGCCCGCCGTTGTGCCGCTGGGCCTGTTCGTCGGCGCCTATGCGGCCGGCGGCTTCCATGCCCTGCGCGATGCATGGAAAGGGTTGCGTAGTGGCGAATTCGATATCGATACCCTGATGGTTGTCGCAGCCATCGGTGCGGCAGCGCTGGGCGCCTGGGCCGAGGGCGCACTGCTGCTGTTCCTGTTCAGTCTTGGCCACGCGTTGGAACACCGCGCGATGGACCGGGCACGCAGGGCCATCGAGGCGCTGGCCGAACTCGCTCCAAAGACCGCATTAGTGCAACGCGATGGCGAGGAAATCGAGGTGCCGGTCGAAGCGTTGGCGCGTGGCGAACGGGTGATCGTCAAGCCGGGTCAGCGCATCCCGGCCGACGGCGTGGTGTGTTCCGGTGCTTCCGCCGTGGATCAGTCGCCGGTCACCGGTGAATCCATGCCGGTGGATAAACAGTCTGGTGACGGTGTCTTTACCGGCACCATCAATGGCGAAGGAGCGCTCGTCGTCGAGGTCACCCGGCTCGCCAACGAAAGCACCCTGGCGCGCATGGTCGAACTGGTGGCTGAAGCTGAAACCCAGCGCTCGCCGACACAGCAGTTCACCCGGCGTTTCGAACGCGTGTTCGTGCCGCTGGTGCTGGTCGGGGCCGGGTTGCTGATCGCTGTGCCGCCGCTGCTGGGCTTTCCCTTTGCCGAGGCTTTTTACCGGGCCATGGCGGTGTTGGTGGCGGCCTCACCCTGTGCGCTGGCTATTGGCACACCGGCAGCCGTGCTCTCCGGCGTGGCCCGCGCTGCGCATGTTGGCGTGTTGATCAAGGGCGGGGTGCATCTGGAAAACCTCGGCCGGGTCAGTGCCATCGCCTTTGACAAGACCGGCACTATTACCCGCGGTGAACCCGAAGTGACCGATGTGGTGGCGATGGACGGCGATGCCACGGAACTGCTCTCTACCGCTGCAGCACTGGAGAGTCGCAGCGGTCACCCTCTGGCGCAGGCAGTCGTCGCCGCCGCGAAGGCGCGCGGACTCGATTGGCAGGAAGCAGGCAAACTGGCGTCGGTCACCGGCAAGGGGATACGCGCCCAACTGGCCGGACAAACTGTCAGCATCGGCAACCTGAAGCTGTTCCCGGCCGATGCGGTTCCCGCGACGGTGCGCGCCGAGGTCACGCAGCTGGAAGCGGCAGGTAAGACCACTATGGTGGTGCAGGCCGGCGAACGCTTTCTGGGTGTGCTGGCACTGTCCGACACCCCGCGTGACAACGCCGCCGCCATGCTGCACCGGCTGCATCTGCTTGGCGTTCGTAAAACCATCATGCTCACTGGTGACAACGAGCGCGTCGGCCGCGCCATCGGTAACGCAGTGGGGCTGGACGAGGTACAGGCAGGTCTGCTGCCCGAGGAAAAAGTCGCCGCGGTCGCGACCTTGTTGCAACGTCACGGCCGGGTGGCCATGGTCGGCGACGGGGTCAACGACGCGCCGGCCATGGCCCGTGCCAGCGTTGGCATCGCCATGGGCGGCGCCGGTACCGACGTGGCCCTGGAGACCGCCGACGTGGTCCTGATGGCGGATGATCTCGACAAGTTACCCTTTGCGGTGGGCTTGTCGCGCGCCTCGCGGCGTATCATCCAGCAGAACCTGTGGATTTCACTGGGTGTGATCGCAGTGCTGATACCGGCGACTTTCTTTGGGCTGGCCGGCATCGGCCCGGCGGTGATTATTCACGAGGGGTCGACCCTGCTCGTGGTGTTTAATGCGCTGCGTTTGTTAAATTATCGCGAAGCGGGCGTGGCTTCCTTGTGAATCGCGTAACGTGCAGATTTCACCGGTTAAAGCCGGTAAAGTCGGGGCAATTCAGCTCAGGCTGTCCCGGTTGGGGAAATTAGCCCTGCTGCGGGATAGTGGTTAACATACACATCAGCAAAGTTGCTGATAGCCGAACCGGATGACACCTTTTCTTCATTATCTCCAGCCCTGGGAGTTTTCTCCCGCCGTTGTCGTGTTCTGCCTGCTGGCGAGTGGTGTCTACCTGCGTGGCTGGCGCCGTTGCCGGCACACTGAACATGCGGTCGGTTACTGGCCATTGCTGTCTTACCTGACCGGTATTGTGATTATTTACCTGGTGATGCAGACCCGATTCGATTATCTATCGCAGCACATGTTGTGGATACACCGGTTACAGCACCTGGTTCTACACCATCTCGGTCCTTTTCTGATGATGCTGGGCGCACCCTGGAATGTCCTGCCGCAGGGTATTCCTGCACGGTTCAGCGCGTCTGTTCTGATGCCACTCTGGCGTTCGGTACCGATCCAGATGTTGTACCGTCTATTGCAGAATGTACTGGTTGCCCCGTTGTTGTTTGTCGGGTTGATCTATTTCTGGTTGCAGCCGGGGGTTCATTTCGACGCTATGCTGAGTGCCAGCCGCTATCAGTTGATGAACTGGAGCATGTTGATTGATGCGCTGCTATTCTGGTGGCTGATCCTTGATTTTCGCCCCCGTCACGTGGCGGGCCGGCTCGGTTATGGTACCCGCATTGTCATCCTGACCCTGATCGTACCGCCACAAGTCCTTATCGGCGCGCATATGGCGCTCGCAAAAGTTTCGCTTTACCCGGTGTACAATGTTTGTGGCCGGGCCTGGCCAATCAGTCCGCTGGTCGACCAGCAGATTGCCGGCCTGATAACCTGGATACCCGCAAGCATGATGAGCGTAATCGGCGTGCTGCTGGTATTACGACACTGGATATCCGCGGAGCGGGAAGCCTCGCTGCCGGCGCCGGTGGTGTCCTGAAATGCCACGCATACGCCTGATGCTGGCGACCCTGCTGCTGGTGTTGTTATCGGCCTGCGGTCACTCACAGTCGCCGTGGGGCCTGCACGATATCAGTGGTCTCATGCCGGCGCTCCAGTTCGAGCTGCACGACAGCGCGGGCCAGACCCGGCACGCGGATGATTTCCGTGGCAAAATTGTGTTGTTGTATTTTGGTTATACCCACTGTCCGGATATCTGTCCGACGACACTTGCAAACCTGGTCAATGCCACGCACAAACTGGAAGATAAAGCTGATCAGATCCGGATTCTTTTTGTGTCAGTGGATCCGGCACGCGACACGGTGGACGTCCTGCAGGCTTATGAGCAGGCATTCGGTCCACGGGTAACGGCCTTGAGTGGCACACAGGAGCAGCTGCGCACGCTGACCAAACGCTACCGTGTCAGCTACGGGTTCGGCAAGCCGGACGCCAACGGTCAGTATGAAGTCTCACACAGCAGTGCGGTGTTTATTTTCGACCGTGACGGCGCCGCGCGTCTGCTGGCCACAGGCGCAGACAGCGCCGG
>CAJXFW010000095.1 GCA_913053655.1 uncultured Thiogranum sp.
TTGAAGGCGTGCTCAAGCAGGCTATCTTGAAACGCGGTTTGCCGAAGAAACTTGTGGTTGATTATGTGGCACGCCACATAATCAACCTATAATCTTTTCGGCAGCCCACGACGCTGCAGAGCGTGCTTTAGTACCGGCAAAAAGGTCTGGGTATTCTCTGAAAGGGTGAAGGCGCAATGCGGAATGACCCGAGTAGCATCATGCCCCAGGGCACCCTCTCGACCCGTTCCGGCTCTCACCTTGTCGATAAAGGCGATCAGATAGGTCTTTCGCTTGCGGCGAGTGTCAAGCAACACACTGGGGCCATGCATGACGTCGCTCGTCCACATTTCCCCAGCCTGCTGGAAAGCAAAACGCCGCCGATCCGTATCGCCGTGCTCGCCTTTGGGTTTCTCCATCAATCCATGGCGGGTGAATAGACGATGGATCGTTGATGCCGGTAAAGGCAATTCATTGGGTACGTCAGCGTGCTTGCGTGCCTCACGGATCGCCAGCTGGACAGTGCAGGGTTGCCTTCTTGATCGCCAGTAAGACATCAACGACAGCCGATGGCCGTGTTTCAGCCGTCGTGGTGGCGGGCGACAACCTGGTCGTCCAACCCTCGCCCGCTATCCGGATTCGCGACCTGAGCAACGCAGGCTTTGAACTCGATGTCGATAACAACAATATGCCCGATGACTGGACTCAGTTTCCGTCCAACAACACCCTGAGTGTTGGCTTGTCATCACAACACAGCGAAGGCAATCTCAGCATTCTGTTCGATGTGGACGGGGGCAGCAAAGATACTGTCATGCTGGCAAGCAAATCGATTGGCGTCACTGCCGGTACCACGTACCGTTTGTCGGCACTGATGCAAGCCAACGACGGGTATCTTGCCGAACAACACACCAATCTTGACTGGCAACGCGATTTCTACCTGGGTGAAGCTACCGCCAGTGGAATCTACATTGAGTGGTTCGATGATCAGGGTACCCCGATTCAGAGTTGAACGGTGTAATGATCTCTTTCCACACAAGATTGAACTCCTGATATCCTTACTTTACAAATAGTCGTCTATATGTAAAATAAGATAGCATGATTAAACGATCCCTCTGGCTGGAGCGAATACAGCAGGCCTGGACCCGGCGGTCCATCGTCTGGCTGTCCGGTGTGCGCCGGGTGGGTAAGACGACACTGGCGCGGATGCTGCCGGATGCGGTGTATATGAACTGCGATCTGCCTTCCACCCTGCGGGCGCTGGAGGATCCGGAACTGCTCCTTGATGCCCAGGTGCCTGACCGTGTATTGGTCTTTGATGAGATACACCATCTCGATGATCCCAGCCGATTGCTGAAGATTGCCGCCGATGCATATCCGCAATTGAACGTGCTGGCCACCGGCTCCTCCACGCTGGCGGCGACTCGCAAGTTCCGCGATTCGCTTACTGGACGCAAGCAGGCGATTCATTTGTGTCCTGTGCTCTGGGAGGAGTGCGCAGATCCCTTCGGCGTGCGTGATCTGGATCGCCGCCTGTTGCACGGGGGGTTGCCTGAGTTGTTACTGGTCACGCGCAAGGATGCCGGCTTTTTTAACGAATGGATCGACAGCTTCTATGCGCGCGATATTCTGGAGCTGTTCGGTATCCGCAACCGTCAGGGCTTTCTCGCGCTGTTCCGGCTGTTGCTGCGCCAGAGTGGTGGTCAGCTGGACTACAGTCAACTGGCGAATCTGAGCGAGTTGAGCCGCCCCACGGTAAAAGCGCACATTGAGGCGATGCAGATCGCTCATGCGGTACATCTGTTGCGCCCGTTTCATGGTGGTGGCAAGCGTGAGATTGTCAGTCGGCCCAAGTGCTATGCGTTCGATACCGGTTTTGTCACGTTCGAAAAAGGTTGGGATACGATTCGTGACGATGACCGCGGCCTGTTGTGGGAACACCTGGTGCTGGATGCATTACGTTTCCGCTTCGCCGACCAGGACATTTTCTACTGGCAGGACAAGTCACGCCGCGAAGTGGATTTTGTTATCCGGCGCGGTCGTGATCGCGTTGATGTACTGGAGTGCAAGATCAATCCGGATAAACTGGATGCGAAACCGGTGAAAGCGTTCCGCGATCTGTATCCGGAAGGCAAGAATTACCTCGTCAGTCCTGCCGTGAAAGCGCCATACCGGGTTCGCCGGGGCAAGCTTGTGTTTACGGTCTGTTCAACCGGAGACCTTCCGCAATAAACCAGGCATTGAGGTGTCTCTACCAGATAATATGGTTACAGGAAGGGCAGTCCACCGGATGGAGCAAGGTCACTTCTTTAATGTTTTCTATATTCCCGTCCGAGAAAATCATTGGGCTTTCGGACACCCTGCGAAGTCTTCTTCAAAACCAGGACCTCGTTAACTGTTGAATCCGCGAGTGCAAATCAACATGCCATGGGACGCTTTTGCTCAGGATACAGTGTCATCAGACAGACAGTATATTCCAATCCATAAATGAGTCTGGAGAGAGGGTGAGAGAGAGTTCTGTCAGCCGGTTTTCAGCGTCCGTCCATGAATGGTTTTAAAGAGTATTTGGCGGGCCTTCTTACGAATACAGCTCCCGGTACAACATGCGCAGATCACGGCACGCCGGAGGCCGTTTGGTGCGGGCCACAAACTTGCGCAGCCGACGCAAAACCAAACCCGCCTCGCGGCGCGTGAGGGGCAGGCCGAGCCGGCTATAAGCCTCCACTACCGCGCGCGTGCCCGAATGCTTGCCCAGCACCAGGCGGTGCTGGCGTCCCAGCTCTTTCGGGTTCACCCCCTGGTAGTTCAAGGGATCCTTCAATAGCCCGTCTACATGAATGCCCGCCTCGTGGGTAAACGCCCCTTCGCCCACCAGGCTTTTTTGCCAGGACACTGTGCGGCCCGAGGCATGTTCAACTTGCCGGGAAAGGACCGGAAGTCGCTGCAGATCTATCGCCAGCTCGAATCGGTAAAGCTGCTGCAAACAGACCACCACTTCTTCCAGGGCGGCATTGCCGGCACGTTCGCCGAGACCGTTAACCGTGGTATTGACGTGGGTGACGCCGGCCAGGGCGGCGGCCAGCGTATTGGCCGTGGCCAGGCCCAGGTCATCGTGGGCGTGCATCTCGAGTTCCAGATCGGTGGCGGCGCGAAGACGGCGGATGTTTTCCAACACACCGAAGGGCTCCATCACGCCCACGGTATCGGCAAAACGGAAACGCCGTGCCCCGGCGGTCTGGGCAGCCTCCAGCACCTGCAACAGAAAATCGGGGTCGGCACGCGAAGCATCCTCGCCGCCCACGCATACTTCAAGGCCCAACTCCCGCACCTGGGGAACATGGCGGTGGATGGCAGCGAGGACGCCCCGGCGATCCATGCCCAGCTTGTTGACAATCTGCTGGTCGGACACGGGAATTGACAAATTAACCATGTGGGCGCCCAAACCACGACAAAGAAATAGATCTTCAGCGCACATTCGGCTCCACACCAGAAGCCGGGCACCGAGCCCGAGGGCAGCCACGGCGCGGATACCATCACGCTCTTCCCCGCCCATGGCGGGGATGCCGATCTCCATTTCGGGCACGCCGATGGCATCGAGGCCACGGGCGATAGCTAATTTCTCATCCAGGGTAAAGGCCACGCCCGCCGACTGCTCACCGTCGCGCAATGTCGTGTCATTGATAACCAGAGTACGTTGTTCAACAGTCATCATCTTGAATGTCCGGGTTGGGGAAGGTCTGATTAATTCGTCATACCGGCGAAGGCCGGTATCCAACACGTTGAAATCACTGGATTCTGGCATACGCCAGAATGACGGATAACGGATTAATCAGAGGCTCCTTAGGTATAAGCCGGTGCGAATACCTTTTCCGGATCCGCTACCGGGCCGTCCTCACCCCAGTAGGGTGACAACTTACGCAATTTCGTCATCACAGGAGGAACGGCCTGGATGACACGCTCGATTTCTTCCCGGGTGTTGTAGCGCGACAGGGAGAACCGCACCGTGCCATGGGCGGCGGTATAGGGGATACCCATGGCCTGCATGACGTGAGAGGGTTCCAGAGAACCCGAGGTACAGGCCGAACCGCTGGAGGCGGCGATACCGTCCCTGTTGAGCAACATAAGAATGGCCTCGCCCTCGATGTACTCAAAAGCGATGTTGCTGGTATTGGGCAGGCGATTATCCAGGTCACCGGTGACAAAGGCATTGGGCACCACATCGAGAATCCCTGTTTCAAGACGATCGCGCAGGATCTTGACCGCGCTGTTCTCATACGCCAGGTTTTCCATAGCCAGTTCCGCAGCCCTGCCCAGGCCGACGATAGACGCGGCATTTTCCGTACCGGCACGGCGCCCACGTTCCTGGTGGCCACCACGCAGCAATGGCCGGAAACGCGTACCCCGCCGCAGGTACAACACGCCGATGCCTTTGGGCGCATGCAGTTTGTGTCCGGAAACAGACAGCATATCAATGGCACTGTTCTTCAGGTCAATGGCCACCTTGCCTATTGCTTGCACCGCATCTGTGTGGAACATCACACCGGCGGCCCGGGCCAGTTCCGCCATCTCAAGCACCGGAAACAAAGTCCCCGTCTCATTATTGGCCCACATGATGGAAACAATC
This sequence comes from uncultured Thiogranum sp., assembly GCA_913053655.1. Taxonomy (GTDB): domain Bacteria; phylum Pseudomonadota; class Gammaproteobacteria; order DSM-19610; family DSM-19610; genus Thiogranum. The sequence goes on from CAJXFW010000095.1 coordinate 4,601, forward strand.
GCCACCCGGTCAGACAGCAGTCGCCGATACACGTCCAGATCCAGACGGCCCTTGCTGTCGACCTCCAGGCGATGAAGGGTGTAACCATCCTTTTCGAGGTATTCACACAAGGTCAGTACGGCGGGATGTTCGACCCGGGTGATGATGATTTCCTTGCGTTCAGGTTGCGCCTTCAGCGCTGAAAGTATGGCGGTGGAATCGGATTCCGTACCACAAGAGGTAAACACAATCTCCGAATCGTGTTCGGCGCCAAGTAAGGTCTGTACCTGTGCACGCGCCTGCTTAATGGCACGGCCGACCTTGTCGCCGAAACTGTGCATGGACGAGGGGTTACCGAACTGTTCGGTGAAATACGGCAACATGGCCTCCACCACCAACGGGTCCACCCTGGTGGTGGCGTTGTTGTCCAGATAGATATCAGCCATGCCCACGCTCCCGCTCTGCTCCATATTGCTCAGCCAGCACCCGGGTAAGAATTTCCTCGATGGCTTCGTGACAGGAGGAACACCCACCGCCCGCCTTGGTATAGTTCGTTACATCCTCTACCGTGCGCAGATCGTTGCTACGAACCGTCTCTTCAATCGTCGCGTCGCAAATGGCAAAGCACTTGCACACCAGCGCACCTTCTTCGTGCTTGTCCTGCCACACCTCACCGCGGTAATTGGCAATAGCGGCCTGTAGCGCCTCACGGCCCATTACCGAGCAATGCATCTTTTCCGGTGGCAGTCCATCGAGAAAATCGGCGATATCCTGATTACTTATCTCAAGTGCCTCATCCAGGCTTTTACCCTTAACCATCTCGGTGAGGGCCGATGAAGAAGCGATAGCCGAGCCACAACCAAAGGTCTCGAAACCCGCACCCCGGATAATCCCGGTCCCGGAATCCACTTTTAGAGTGAGACGCAACGCATCGCCACAGCTAATGGAGCCTACTTCGCCCACGGCATTGGCATCGGTAATCGCACCCGCATTTCTTGGGTTAAAAAAATGTTCTTTTACCTTTTCCGAGTAATCCCACATAAGTTCCTACCCTGTTGATTTAACGTCCTGACACGAATGGTGCTTACTTAAGCCTCTATAGGCTCAAAGAACAAGCTATAACCGCCAAGACGCAAAGATCGCCAAGAAAGAATTTGTTTTTCTTTGCGGTCTTTGCGTCTTGGCGGTTCGAAAGGTTTTAACGTATGACCTACGGTCTTAAGTAAGTGCCACTCCATCCTGGCACTAATTTGGAACCGCAAATAATACGCAATACTTATTCCTCCCACCCTTCCGCCTCCATTGCATCGAACCGGCCCGAACTTTGCCCCGGCCGGCGGGTGACGGCCTTCGCCAGCCAGGCCGGTGCACCGCTGCGCAACAGGTCCTGGACGGACTCGGTCAGAGCGGCGATATCGGCTCCTGCGGTGACCTTGACCGGCTGGACGCCGTGCGCCAGTAACTGGCGGATAGCGGATGACCCGACCGCCTGACAATAGACGGCGGCGCAACCTTCCAGCATGGCGATCCTGGCAACCAGTTTGTCCTCATCACCGTCTTGTTCCACGCTGTCGAACTGGACTGCCTCGAACAACCTGGCATGCTCCACGCCCACTGCATAGATGGCAAACACCCGCGCCGACCCGAAGTGCTGGTCCACATGTTTCATGTCCGTGCTGGCAAACGCGAGCTTCAATACCTTATCGCCGGTATCCCCGCCGGGGCCACCGTTAACCACTTTCAAACACCGCTGCAAACTCATTGCCGGATGCCTCCCGACTTTTCTGTGCGTAAATTGACCGGTAGGGTTTAATCTCATGACGATTGCTTTTGAGAAGGATGTTGGCCAGGTCGAACAGTGTCTGACGCGCGCCGCGGTAACCGATCCAGTTGCGTTGATAACCGCCTACCCGATCGTACTGCGGGAAACCGGCACGCATCAGCGGTAACCCCAGGCGTGCCGCTGACGCCGCGACATGTGAATTACCCATCAAGATGTTTGCACTCCGATCCCGGGCTATATGTTCCAGGTCTTCCAGGTCGCCGATTTTTACTTCTTTGGCCGGCACATGTTCCAGCACCGGCGTATGATCTGGTGCCACAGCCGCCACTAACTCGGCTCCCATACCGATTAAAAATTGACCCAGCGCATTCAGTAGATCAGGATCCGCGGCGATAGCGAAGCGCGCCTGGCCCAACATAAAATGGGTATCCAGCATGGCGTCCTGAAGCTGGGCACGCCGGCGCTGCAAACATTCCGGCACCGGGTTGCCGCTGATTGCCGCCAGTGTTACGAGCAATTCATCCACCGCCTCCAGCCCCATCAGGTGGTCGAAGCGGTAGTCCGGCACACCGGTACGTTCCTTTAACATATCCGCCGCCCTGAACAACGAGGGTCCTATCACCAGGCTCGCCGCTGCATCGCCCAGACGGGTGAATCCGGACACGGGCGTACCGCCCACGGGGAGAGGACTGAAATCCTCATCGACCAAATGTCCGTCGAGAGAGTCGGCGAGGTCAGGAATGACAACCGGATATAAATCGAAAAGTGCAAGCGTCTCTTTTAACCACGCCACATCCCCCGGCGTCAGAAAAGATGCGGCCAGCACATTGATCTGTTGCGGACGTCTGCCGGAACGGCTATCCCGCGCGGCACACTCGGGCACAAGCTGTGTGACCATAGCCTCCACCGCCGCCGCAAAACCGGTCTCCATGCACCCTTTAAAATCCGGCGTACTTACGGGCACGACTTTAACCCCGTTATATTCTGGATACCGTTCACGAAAACGTTTAATCGCTTCCTTTACGTCCGCACCCTGGGTTTCGGGCAAGCCGGTGACAGGCAGACCGATGAGATCCGGTTTGTGCTTCTCGCAAATCACCTTCAACCCTTCGATGATATTATCGTCGGCCCCCATGATGCTGCTCTGATAGTCCATGGCGGTAGTCTGTAGCGGGATGGGCTCACGAAAATGGCGCACCAGGAATATCTTGCCAAAAGCGCTACAACCCTGAGCGCCATGCAGCATCGGCATAGCCCGGTGTATCCCCATGAAGGCCAAAGACGCCCCTACCGGTTGACCGGACTTTAACGGGCTGACGGAAAGAGCCTTGCTGCGTTTGATAACCCGGGCCATATCAGCCTCCACCGGCCACCGGCCGCCGACCCGGCCCGTGCGGTACAAACCACGGGGCGGGTCGGCGCACGGCGTCCCATATCGGACTTTCCAGGGTCAGTGTGAGCTGGCGGGCCAGTTCCAGCATGCCCTGATAACCGGCATAACCGAATTCCCGTTCCTGGTTGATATCCAGGAACGGGAGCCTGGCCTTCAAAGCGGTATACATATTGCGTCCACCGGCAATGAGGATATCCGCCCGGTATTCTTTTACGGCATCCAGCAACGCCCGCGGGTTACCGTCTTCGATCATCCTGACATGCTCACCCATGAGTTCACGGATGCGCGCCTTGTCCTCCTCGGTGGACTTCCTGGTGCCGGTGGCCACCACCTCCATACCGAGGTCCTGCAGCGCCGAGATCACCGACCACGATTTCACGCCGCCGGTATAGAGCAGCGCACGTTTACCTTGCAAACGCTTACACCAGGGTTCTAACCTGGCCTGAATAAGCGCCTCTTCCCGGAGGATGAGGGTATCGGTGCGTTCGATTAAATCGGGGTCGCCAATAACGCGAGCAAAGTTACGTAATGCCCGGGACGTGTCGGCGACCCCGTAGAAGCTGCCCTCGAACCAGGGGGTGCCGTATTGCTCCTGAAGCTTGCGCGCCACGTTGATCATGGCCTTGGAACAAACCATCATGTTCGCCTCGGCACGGTGCATGGTCTGCACCTCGCGGAAGCGGGCGTCACCGGATAGCGTACACAGCACGCGCAGCCCCAGTTCATCCAGCAACGGCAGCACATGCCAGAATTCACCGGCGATGTTGTACTCGGCGATTAAATTGATGTCGTGCACCTTGATGCCGGGGCGTTGCGCCTCCGGTGGCAGGGGGTCCGGCTCACGGCGACCCACTACGTACTTCACCATGGTCTCACCGGCGATGCGGTTGCCCAGGTTCTTGGTGCCGTAGAAACCGGCTGCATCCACCGGCACCACGGGCACGCCCCAGCGCTCCCCGGCCGCTTTGCATACTGCCTCGATATCGTCGCCGATCAGCGCCGGTACGCAGGTGTTGTAGACGAATACCGCCGCCGGCCGGTAATCGTCGATGGCCTGTTTGATGGAATGGAACAGGCGTTTTTCGCCACGCCCCATGATAATGTCCTGCTCGGTCAAGTCCGTGGTCATACCGAGCCGGTACAGGGTGGGTCCGGAGGAACGCGTGCCGCGGTTATCCCAGGAGCTGCCGGCACAGGCGATGGACCCGTGAACGATGTGGGCCACATCGGCGATGGGTAACAGGGCGATCTGGGCACCGTCAAAGGCGCAACCGCCTGCAGTGGCGCCGGGCGTGGGTCGGGCGCAGCCCGACTTGGACTTCTTGTTGTGGACGCACGCCGGCTCGTCGAGCAGCTCGACAATATCATTGGCCTTCATGGTACCTCCGGCCGTTGGTAACGGATGCGTTCTTCCGGAGTCGCACCCATGACCTTGGCCAGCCACGGCGGCGGCGATCCAGCCAGCACCTTTTGCAGTCGGGTCAATAATTCCGGTGCCTCACCGCCTTCGCGAAACTTGATCGGATGGACCCCGGCCTTGACCACTCTGGCCGCGGCGGGACCACCGATAGAGTGGATATAAAGCAGGTGACAATCTTCGATCAAACCGGTGCGATAGGCACTTCCGTCCTCTGCCCGATCCGCGCTTTCGGTCGCGCGCAGATCGATGCAGCGAATCTCGTCGGCGGAAACCTGATAGACCAGAAAGCGGGGACAGGAACCAAAATGTCCATCCACCTGCTCACCGCCCAGAGAAGCGCAGGCCACGCGGATGGAACCGGGCATATCGCCTTCTACATAGGAAAGGGGTTCGGGTGCTTTCCCGCCTTTAGCCGACATACCAATCTCCGTCCATAAACATATGATTCCCCCGGATCCCGTCATCCCGGCGCAGGCCGGGATCCAGCGGTTTCGATGGCTTACTGGATTCCGGCTTGCGCCGGAATGACGGAAGTGCGGATTTATGAATAGACACGACCTAGGCCGCCTCTACTGGAAGGATGCAGTTATCGATGGGGCACAGTTCCACACATCTTGGCGCGTCGTACTCGCCCTCGCATTCTTTACAGGTTCCGGCGTCGATCTCGAATACGATCATGCCCTCCCTGATCGACTCTGTGGGACATCCCGGCACACAGTCGCCGCAGGAAATACATTCGTCGGTAACGATATACATGGCCATGACTCACACTCCTTAACGGATGAGATCGTAGTTATAGTCCGTCACCCCCATGACCATGGTCTCCTGGTCCAGGCGTTCCAGTACCGCGTTGACCAGGGTGGTGAGGATGTACATGGCACCCTCATAACCCAGGGTCGTCATGCGGTGCAGGTGGTGACGGTCGAAGATCGGGAAGCCGATGCGCACCAGTGGCACCTCGTATTCCTTGCCCCTGGCAAGCGTATCCCGCTGGATGAACTTGCCGTATGAATTGCCGATCATGAAATCCGGCTGGTCGGTGAACACCAGCGAGCGCATATGCCACAGGTCCTTGCCGGCATACACCTTCGCGTTCCGGCCATAGGGTGATTCCT
>CAJXFW010000096.1 GCA_913053655.1 uncultured Thiogranum sp.
GAACCGGAAGCAATCTTCTGTTTCAGGCCCGCCACGCGAATCTCGAAAAACTCGTCGAGATTAGTGCTGGAAATACACAGGAATTTGAGCCGCTCGAGCAAAGGCACGCTGGGTTCCCGGGCCTGTTCCAGTACGCGCCGGTTGAACTGCAGCGAGCTCAGCTCACGGTTAATATAAAGTTCCGGCTGTGAGAGGTTAATACTGTCCATAGGTGGGTAGTTTAGCGGACGCAAAGCGGAAATAGTGATAGTTAGTTTCGAATATCATTGCCGTTCCAGCAAAACACAGCCACTTTCATGTCGGGCCGCCGGTATCAACCCCGAGCAGCATGTGAAACGACAACCCTACACTTCGACAATGCAGTCGCGGCCCGCATTCTTGGCGGCATACATAGCCTCGTCGGCACGCTTGAGCAACGACTGCCTGTCATCACCTTCCACCCACATCCCGATACCCTGGCTGACGGTGATCTCGACCTGCTGACCGGCAGCGTGCACAGGCTGTGAACCGATACGCTGGCGAATACGCTCGGCAATCTGGTGTGCGGTATGGGGCGAGGTATTTTCCAGCAAAACGACAAATTCTTCACCGCCATAACGACCCACAAGATCGAACTCCCGCAGTGCTGCCTTGATGCGGGCGGCCACCTCGGCGAGCACCCGGTCACCGACCAGATGCCCCTCGGTATCATTCACCACCTTGAAATGGTCCAGATCCGCCATGATCACAGCCAGTGGCTGACCCGTCTTTTCACAGCGGGCAATAGCGTTCTGTAACTCGCGCAACAGGCTGGTACGGCTGGACGCACCGGTTAACGCGTCCTGCTCAAGCCGGGTACGCAGCAGATTCTGCTCCAGCCTCCGGCTTTTGACGGAACGGTCCAGATCCTGGATCCGGGAGCGGTGATAGACCTCGGTGGCCAACGCTATATCCAGGGTGGTCAATTTCAGAACCAGGCGCATCATAGTCTGCCGCTGCGACCGGTCCTCGATGTGACCTGGCAGAGACTCCAGAATCAGGCATTGCAACATACCGAAGGACTCCAGATAGAGACTCAGCGGCACACCGACCCGCGCGTGCGCCACACCGACCTGTGCGCGACTCTCGAAATACCGGGCGTCCCTGAACCGGACCCCGAACTCACTGAAATAATCGACCTGCCTTGCCTTCAGATGCCGGAGATCAAAACTGGACAAAAGATCAGCTACCTGCCGGTTTTTAAGTAACTGGGAACAGAATTGATCGATAATCCGCTCAGCGGCCTCACGGGTAAGCAATTTCTCGTGCAGCATACGCACATCGTCGCGCGAATGGCTGTCCAGACCGATCAGGGTCAGCTGAGCCTCCCGCCATTCGGCATCGAATCCAAATTGATCGCACAAGGGCGTCGCGGGTTTTCGGTCTGCCATAGGGGGCTATCCAAATCCTCGATGCTTTCAGTTATGCTTGTATAACCTTCAGGCATTTAATCACAGAATACATGGATACCAAAATTCTCATCAGCGTCGAACAGCTGCACCGGCACTATGGGCACATCCTGGCTGTCGAAGCGATCAGTTTCGAACTGGCACAGGGCGAGGTACTGGGTTTCCTGGGACCTAACGGTGCCGGCAAATCCACCACCATGCAGATGATCACCGGTAACCTGGCACCCAGTTCCGGCCGGGTGCGGATCAATGGCATCGATCTACTCGATGAACCCAAACGTGCCAAGGCAGAAATCGGTTATTTGCCCGAACAACCGCCACTTTATCAAGACCTCACGGTAGACGAGTATCTTTACTACTGTGCCAGACTGCACCGTGTCAGCAAAGGCCGGCGCAGTCAGGCGGTGAAACGGGCCCGGGATCGTTGTGGTCTGGGAGGTACCGGTCGGCGCCTGATTGGCAACCTGTCCAAAGGCTTCCAGCAGCGGGTGGGTATTGCACAGGCTATTTTGCACAGCCCTCCGGTGGTCATCCTGGATGAACCCACCGTGGGCCTGGACCCCAACCAGATACGCGATATTCGCACCCTGATCCGCGAACTGGGGGAAAATCACGGTATTATCCTTTCGACGCATATCCTGCCGGAAGTTCAGGCAACCTGCTCTCGTGTGCAGATAATCCATCGCGGCAAACTGGTGTTCAGCGAAACCATGCAGGAACTGGAACAACGCCTGACCAGCCATGCGCTGGTGCTGGAAACACGCAAACCGTGTTCGGCGCAGCACCTGGAAGCCGTCCCCGGAATCCAGCGCGTGGAACCACTGGGCGAAACCCGCGCACGGCTGCAGTTCGAAGAAGACAATCCGGCCGATGCTGTCGCAGCCTGTGTCGCCAGTCAGGGCTGGGGGCTGGTCGAACTGTCTCTCGACCGGCAGACGCTGGAGCAGGTGTTTGTCGACCTGACCTGCAGTGACGCACCGGCACCCGATGGAGTCGCCGCCGTATGATTCTGACCATTGCTCTGCGTGAAATAAAAAACCTGTTCCTGTCACCACTGGCCTGGGCCATTCTGGCAGTCATGCAACTTATCGTGGCTTACCTTTTTCTGATCCAGCTGGACGAATTCACCCTGCTGCAACCGCGCCTGGCCGGTATCGAAGGCGCGCCGGGTGTCACCGATATTATTGTTGCACCACTACTGCAAACCACCGGTTTTCTACTATTGCTGATCGCTCCCGCCATCACCATGCGCGTATTCAGCGACGAAAAGCGTAACCGTACTCTGACCCTGCTGCTATCTGCACCCATATCAATGACCGAAATCGTGCTCGGCAAATTTCTGGGTGTCACGTTGTTCTTCCTGTTGCTGCTGGCCATGCTGTTGGCCATGCCCCTGTCCCTGTATGCGGGAACCACCCTGGATGCCGGCAAGCTGGCATCGGGGGTACTGGGGCTGGCACTGGTTCTGTCGACCTTTGCTGCTATCGGCGTATTCATGTCCTCACTGACCGAACAGCCGGTAGTCGCTTTCATCAGCACCCTGGGCCTGCTCATTCTGTTATGGATCATCGACTGGAGCGGCACCAGCCAGGCGCAAATATCCACCCTGTTCCAGTACCTGTCCATAAAAACACATTTTGAGTCATTCCTGAAAGGGCTGTTCAGCACAGCCGACGCGGGTTATTTCCTGTTATTGACAAGCACCTTCCTGATTCTTGGCATCAGACGCCTCGACCAGCAAAGGCTGACCGGTTAAGCCATGCAGATAACCCGTTCATCAAGACGCCAGCTACAGATCCAGAACCTGATTTTCCTGGGCGGCCTGCTGGTTTTTATGGGACTGCTGGCCTCGCTAAGCCTGCGTTACAACTATGAAGCCGACTGGACCAGCAGTGGCCGTAACACCCTGTCAGTTGACAGCCGTCAAGTGCTCGATGAAATGCCCGATAGCATTCATGTCACGGCGTTTGCAACAGAAAACCCGCTGGTGCGCTCGCATATCCGCGACCTGGTTGCGCGCTACCAGCGTTACAAGCCGAATGTCGAACTGAAATTTGTGAATCCCGACGCCGAACCCGAACGGGTTCGCGAACTCGGTATCACCCTGGACGGCGAACTGCTACTCGCCTATCAGGGCCGTAGCGAAAAACTGCAATCACTCTCAGAGCAGAGTGTGACCAATGCCCTGTTGCGAATCGCACACCAGCAGCAGCGCAAGGTGGTATTTCTAAGTGGCCACGGCGAACGCGACCCGCTCGGCCAGGCAAACCATGACCTGGGCAATTTTGGAAAATTACTGAAACAAAAAGGCATCGAGCTGGAAAACCTGAAGCTGGCCGAAACCCCGGAAATTCCCGCAGACACCAACCTGCTGGTTATCGCCGACCCACGCACCCCGTTGCTCACCGGTGAGGTCCAGTTGATCCACCGTTACGTACAGGACGGCGGCAACCTGTTATGGCTGGCAGAACCTGACAGTAATACCGCGCTTGATCCATTAGCCGAGACCCTTGGAATAGAGTTTCTACCGGGCACCGTCGTGGATGCAACCACACAACTGTTTGGTATCGATAACCCGGCATTCGCGCTGATCCCGAACTACCCGATGCACCCGATTACCCGGGAGCTGACCAGTCTTACACTGTTTCCACAAGCTGTGGCACTGGAAGTTTCCGCACCGGATGACTGGCAGGCCGAACCTTTGCTGACCACCCTGGATCGAGCCTGGACAGAGATAGGGCCCATCAGTGGTACCATTCGATTTGACCAAGACAGCGACGAGCGTATGGGTCCACTGGATATTGCTTACGTCTTCTCACGCACAAAGAAAAAAGAAGGCGCCGATGACGAAGCCGATAGCGAACAACGAATCGTGGTCATTGGCGACAGTGACTTTCTGTCCAACGCCTACCTTGGCAATGGCGGCAACGTCGAACTCGGCCTCAACCTGTTCAACTGGCTGAATCATGATGACCAGTTCATTACCATAACCGCGCGTACCACCGGCGACACTAACCTGGAACTGGGGAAAACAGCGCAGTTCATCATCGGCTTCGGTTTCCTGTTCGGGCTGCCCCTGCTGTTGCTCGGCACAGGACTGGGTATCTGGTGGCGGCGGCGTAATCGTTAATGATGTATTTACTCTCTTGAAGAACTTACTCCGTCATTCCGGCGAAGGCCGGAATCCAGGCGGCTTAACCAGACCTTATGGATTCCGGCCTTCGCCGGAATGACGGGGTCGTTCTTCCCCGATTTGTCACCGTGCAGCGGGGTGAGGTGCTCGCTATGAAATCACGCTGGATTATAAATATTCTGCTACTGGTAGCGATTGGAGCACTTAGCCTGATCGCACACTTCATGCCCGGCACCAACGAGCAACCGGAAGCCGTCCCCATTACCAGTCTGGGCAAAGACCAGTTGCGGCGCATTCATATCAACCGGCCGATAAGGGAAGACCTGGTACTGCTGAAAAATGCTGCGGGGAGTTGGGATATAGATCGCTCTCCCGTCCTGCCCGCTGACAGACTGCAGATGAACGCGCTGCTTAACCTGGCGGAGCAGCCGGCTGTGCGCAGCTATCCTGCCGCTGAGCTGCAACTTTCCCAACTGCAACTCGCTCCACCGTATGCCACTGTCTTTCTGAACGATACCGCCGTAGAGTTCGGAAATCTTGAACCGATCGAGGGGTTACGCTATGTACGCGTTGGGGACCGTGTACACCTGATCCCTGATAACTACATGCAACTCATCGAGCTGAACTATACGCAGTTTGTACGCCGGGCCCTTTTTGAAAAAGGCGCACGCATCGAAGCGATCACGTTGCCCGGAATCTCGCTACGTAAAACTGACCAGAAATGGAACGTCGAGCCTGCGCAGGAGGTCTCCGCCGATGAGCTACAAGCGTTTATCGACCGCTGGCAGAACGCAACCAGTTTTAATATACAAACAGCCGCCGCAGCGAAAGGCAGCGAAACCGTTGAGATCAAATTTAAAGATAGCAAAAACCGTATCAAATTTTTGATCGCGTCGCGTGAACCCGAACTGGTGCTGGTACGCCCCGATCTGGGCATTCAGTACCGTATGGGTAACGCCGGCAGCAAGCTTCTGACACTCGCCCCGCCTGCAACCAAAACCAAACAGTAGGAGCGGGCTTGCCCGCTCCTACGCCGCACAGGGACGTGCAAGTATTGCTGGAGGCAGGGCGTCGATAGCAGCCAGGAAATTTCTTTATGCCGGAGCTTCCCGAAGTAGAAACCACCCGCCGCGGCATCGAGCCGCATCTGCGTGGCCGGACCATACAAAAACTCATCGTACGACAGGCCAGTCTGCGCTGGCCGGTCTCTGCAACACTTGTCCGACGCATCAAACACGCTCACATCGAACAGGTCTCGCGCCGCGCCAAGTACCTGCTGATTTGCACGAACAGCGGAACGCTTGTTATCCATCTGGGCATGTCAGGCAGCCTGCGCATCGTTAGAGATAATGCGCCGCCAGGGCCTCACGACCATATCGATATGCTGGTAGGTGACAATACAACGCTGCGCTACAGAGATCCCAGACGATTCGGAGCCTGGTTGTGGACAGAAGACAAGCTCGAGTCACACCCGCTGCTTTGCAAGCTGGGTCCGGAACCACTAAGTGATAACTTCAGCGGTAGCTATTTTTTCAATCGCTCGCGCGGCCGCAAGCTTGCCATCAAGTCCTTCCTGATGGACAGCCATGTTGTGGCAGGGATCGGTAATATCTACGCCAGCGAAGCGCTGTTCCGTGCCGGGATTCATCCTTCGCGTGCCGCCGGACGTATCAGCCGGCAGCGCTATACGAAGCTGGCAGACGCAGTAAAACAGGTTCTGTCCGAAGCCATCCGCCAGGGCGGCACCACACTGCGCGATTTCAGCAACGGGGAGGGCAAACCCGGTTATTTTCAGCGGTCACTGAATGTTTACGGCAAGACGGGCGAACCCTGCCCGGTCTGCAAAACACCCATACGCGAAACCCGCACCGGCCAGCGCTCAACCTTCTATTGCCCACACTGCCAGCGATGATTTACCTGTAGGAGCGCCGCCCTTCGGCGCGACAGGTTACGTTACCGCCAATCGCGCCGAAGGCCGGCGCTCCTACGGGCGCACGCTGGCGCGGCCGATACCGCGCGGATCCGAAGCGGCCTCCACACGGTTATCCTTGTAGTCCCAGTAAATTGCCTGCATGTTTCCGTAGCGGCTTTTCAAGGGTTTCAGTTGGTGACCCTTCGCCTTAAGTGACTTGATAACAGACGGTGAAAACGCATCCGGCTCATACTGAATCACATCGGGCAGGTACTGGTGGTGGAAGCGCGGCACCGACACCCAGGACCGGGGCGGATTACCGGCCTCAATATCCAGGATACCCAGCAGCACCATGGTGATGATGCGGCTGCCACCCGGCGTACCCAGGATCGCCACACCGGTATCGCTCTCTACAAAGGTCGGCGTCATACTGGACAACGGCCGCTTACCCGGTGCAATGGCATTAGCCTCGGCACCCACCAGGCCGTAGGCGTTTGGCACACCCGGCTTGGCTGAAAAATCATCCATTTCGTCATTGAGTAAAACACCTGTGCCCGGGATCACCAGCCCGGAACCAAATGGATAATTGATACTCAGGGTCGCCGCAACCCGGTTACCTTCGCGGTCGAGAATGGAAAAGTGCGTAGTATCTGTACCTTCGATGGTACTGACACTCCCTGGCAACGCAGCACTGGGGGTCGCGCGGTCAGTCCGAATCGAGGCACGCAACCCCGCAGCATACTCAGGATCAACCAGCTGTTGCAGGGGCATGCCGACAAAATCGGGATCACCCATGTACTGCGCCCGGTCGCGGTAAGCACGGCGCATGGCCTCGACAACCAGATGCACCCGGTCTGCAGCATCGAGTTGCGCCAGATCCCAGGCTTCCAGAATATGCAGCATAGTGGCCAGCGCTACACCACCGGACGAAGGTGGTGAAGCCGCTACGACCTGAAAGTCTCGGTACCGGAACCTGACCGGATCACGTTCAACAACCTTGTACTGTTGCAGGTCCTCCAGCGTCCAGATACCCCCGGCTTTGCGTACGCCTGCCACCAGCTTCGCGGCTACTTCACCTGCATAAAACCCCTGCCTGCCCGCGCCGGCCATGGCACGTAGCGTCGTTGCAAGCTCTGGCTGTCTAATGACCGATCCGACCGGCGGCACCTCTCCTTTGTGCAGGAAAATCTGCGCAGTCGACGGGTATCGCTGCATCAGCTTAAGCCGGAAACGCGCCATACTCCGGTAGTGCTCATCAACTTCAAACCCCCCTTCGGCCAACCGAATAGCGGCTGCCAGCGTTTTCGCCAGCGGTAAACGACCATAGTGCTCAGCAAGATGTGCCAGTGCCGCCGGCTCTCCCGGAATGCCCGCCGCCAGCGCACCGTCCATGGACAAACCGTGTACCACACTGCCCTGTTTATCCAGGTACATGTCCCGGTATGCCGCCAGCGGCGCGCGCTCGCGTCCGTCCACCATCACCTGCTTGCCATCTCTGGCGCGATGCAACAACCAGAAACCACCACCACCGATACCGGAGCTGTAAGGTTCGACAACGGCAAGCGCGGCACTGACCGCCACTGCAGCATCAAACGCGTTACCGCCTGCATCGAGAACATCAAGACCGGCCCGTGTTGCCAGCGGATGCGCACTGGCAACTGCCTGGGCCGGTGGATTTGAAGGCGGGACGGCAACCGCCAGGGAGGCAAACAACAACAGACCGAAAACCAAAAAGGCCCCGGTCAGGGGCCTCGCCTTGTGCGTCCTGCAATGTGTTATCAAGCGGTCTCTCCGGAAAGACGTCGGTACTTGTCCATCAACTCGTCCTTTGTTTCCTTGTGGTCCGGGTCCAGCGGAATACAGTCCACAGGACACACATCGACGCACTGCGAAGTCTCGTAATGGCCGACACATTCAGTACACAGATTCGGGTCGATCACATAAATTTCTTCGCCCTGGCTGATAGCACCATTCGGGCATTCCGGTTCGCACACATCGCAGTTGATGCATTCGTCGGTGATAATCAGCGCCATTACGAACTCCAGGACATAAAACCACCATATAAGAGTAGATTAATATTATCCCAATCGCTGCTTCAATGCAGCCACTACATTATCATGGACAAAACCGGTCACATCGCCACCCAGTGCAGCAATTTCCCGGACCAGGCTGGAAGAAACGTAGGCGTAGTGCTCGTCGGGCGTCATAAACAGCGTTTCGATCTCAGGCGCCAGATGGCGATTCATGCTAGCCAGTTGAAATTCATACTCAAAATCCGACACGGCACGCAAGCCGCGCAGGATCACACCGGACTGGTGCGAACGGGCAAAATCCACCAGAAGACCGTCAAACGCTTCAACCGTCACATTTTTGTGATTGGCGAGAACGATCTGCGCAAGTTCCACTCTTTCCTCCCAGCTGAAAGCGGGTTTCTTGGGGGTACTGCGGTGGATAGCGACAATAACGCGCCCGAACCGTTTCGCGGCACGTTCGATAAGATCGGTGTGCCCGTTGGTGATGGGATCAAAAGTACCTGGATAAACGGCTATTTGCATCCGGCCAATCTAAGCATATTCGGGCAATTTCTCAAGCAGGTTCAGACGGCCACCGTATAACGATACAACCGATAGGCCACCTGCCCTGCCTCTTTCTGTTTCTCCAGCACCCAGTTTTCCGGCACCACAGGCTCACAAGCCGTAGACGGGGTTTCGATGTAAACCCTCGCACCCTCAGCCAGAAAACCGGGCGCAGACAGGCCATTAATCGAAAACATCAACAGTTCCGGACTACCAAAAGGGGGGTCCAGAAACACCACATCAAATAACCCGGAAGCGGCTGCGAGGTAGTTCTCTACATCCTGCTGGCATATCTGCACCGAAGATGCCGACAACAGGTTCGCATTCTCCCGCAACACACGAACCACAGGGTACGCATTGTCCACCAGGACCACTTCCGCCGCACCACGCGAAGCCGCCTCAAATCCCAGCACACCGCTGCCGGCAAAAAGATCCAGGCATCTGGCCCCCGGCAACACCGGCTGCAACCAGTTAAACAGTGTTTCCCTTGTCCGGTCGGACGTGGGGCGCAATCCGGGCACATCCGGAAATGATAACGTTCTACCGCGCCACTGACCGGCGATGATCCGCACCTGATTGGACCTTGAACTCATGACCACGCATGGTGCGCAGCCTGGAAGACAAGGTCAACTATCCGCCCGGCAGGACGCTGCGTCAGGACCCTGAATCGGGTCCGCCAACGATTATCGTCACCATACGATCGGGGTGCACGCGACGCTGGTAGGCATCCCGGATCTGTGCGGTGCTAACCGCCTTGACCTTCGCCGTGAACTGCGACAGGTAGTCGAGCGGCAGGTCATAAAACCCGATGACTGCCAGGTACTGCGAAATTTTTCCGTTACTCGACACGCGCAGCGGAAAACCACCGACAATATTGTTCTTCGATGATTGCAGTTCTTTTTCTGTCGGTCCCTTGTCGATAAAAGTCTGCAAGGTTTCACGCAGCACGGACAGGGTCTCCTGGCGCTGGTCATTACGTGTCTGGAAACCGAGCGTATACGGACCTTTGCGTTTCATCGGTGTAAAATAGCTGTAAGCGCTGTAGGAAAGACCACGTTTTTCACGGATCTCCTGGCTGAT
>CAJXFW010000097.1 GCA_913053655.1 uncultured Thiogranum sp.
ACTTTGTCTTTATGGAATTGAGAAGAAAAGGACTGGCTATCGAATACTACCGGACCGGAAATGGATTAGAAGTGGATTTCATCGCCACCGATCATCGTGATGCACGAACTCTCTACCAGGCGTCTCTGGAACTCCGCGATGTACAAACACGTAAACGCGAAGTCAGGGCACTGACCACCGCCATGCAGGAAACCGGAATAACAGGTGCAACGATTGTGAGTCTTGATACTGAAGAGCGGATTGAGACCGATGCCGGAGTCATTAACGTGGTACCTGCCTGGCTGTGGGCCTTGCAATAGATTATTCCGGAACAGGGTGGCGGCGCCGGGGCGATACGAACCTGTGGATTTTATTCTGACGACTCAATGAGTTATAGATGAATATGACGTCCCCAAGGTTAAGTGTCAATTTATAGCGATAAAACAACCGGATAGCCATGCTGCCTATTTAGCGTCCGTGATCAGGCGAACGACTATCTCCTGGACTCTGTTTATCCAGGAATATCGTTCGGGTGCAGAAATCGGCTATTCGCGCTACATTGCATACTAAAGAGGCATCCCTCAATGGCGACCCTGAGTATACGCGTACCCGAAGAGATCGGTGAGCAGCTGGAAAAACTGGCGGAAGCTACCGGCCGGACCCGTTCATTCCTGGCCCTCGACGCCCTGCGCCGCTACCTTGACCAAGAGGAATGGCAGACGCAGGCGGCGCGAACCGCTGTAGAAAGAGCTGACGGTGGAACAGCAAAATATGCCGGCCATGATGCCGTCGACCACTGGCTGGCCAGCTGGGGTACGGATGAGGAAGGGGATGCTCCGGAATGCCAATAAGATGGCAGGATGACGCCATCAACGATTCGGTTCAGGTCCGGCGCTTCATCGCCATCGATAATCCTTCAGCCGCCGCCAGAGTTGCTGATCGCATCCGCAGCGCCGTTCCCGAACTCGCCGTTCAGCCTGGCATGGGCAGACCCGGGCGAATACCCGGCACCCGTGAAAGGGTGCTGGTCGATGTCCCCTGCATCATTACCTGGCGCGTGGAGGAAGACACTGTTGTGATACCCAGAGTTCTCCATCCCTCCAGGAAGTGGCCTGAGACCATAGCCTGACAAATGCTTGCTCGTCAGTGCCTTTATTAAAACATCACACCAGGCCTTTCAATGACCCAACTTGAACTTGGCGTATTGCCCTCGGGACACCTGCAATTGTTTTCGATGGAGGACGACAGCGGTAACGGCCAGAAACCCGGGCAAACCGTGACTGCCAACGCGTTTGCACCCGGTATCGCCGAAGGCCTGATTGCACTGGCGGCAAGGGATAACGCTGCGGACCTCTCCCCTGCCTTTGGTTATTGGCGTGCTTTCACCTGCCGGTATCTGGCCGAGCGATGCCAGATGACACCAGCCAACCCGGCGCGTCCCGATCAAATCGGTGTACTCGACGCACAGCAAACCGCATCGCTACTGGAAAGCACACCACCGATGCGTGGTGCAGAGTATCTCTCCCCTCAAGGATTGAATGAAATCTGGTTCTGGCTCGACGACTGGGTGTGCATGCAAATCCGCCAGCATGGAGACCTCGGTGCAGTCCTTGAAGAACACGCACCACGCTGGCATCAGGTCGGTCGTGTCTGCTTTCACCTGGCGGAAAACCGGCTGGATCGGGACTACCCGTTCGCGTTTATGGTGACCTATGCGCCGGAACTCTCCAGCCGCAGCCACGGTAAAATCCGCCATCAACCTCTGGCCAGGGCCTTGCAGGAATATGCGGGCGCCCGCAACAAGCCTGCCTTGATCCGTCTACTGTCGCCGGTACAGCGTGTATCCGAATCCAGTGTTCTGATCAGGGAGCTGGTCGAGAGTGGAGATCTATACCATCCACTTGCATGGACGCCGGCCGAAGCCTACGCCTTCCTCAAGGAGACGCCGCTATTCGAGCAGTGCGGTGTCACCGTACGCCTGCCTGACTGGTGGCGAAAGCGTGCCCGGCCGCAGGTTAGCGTCACTATCGGCAACGTTAAACAGAAGAAACTCGGCGCCGATGCGCTACTGGATTTCAAGCTGGGGATCGCCCTGGGTGATGAGACCCTGACCGAGCACGAGTTACAAGCGCTGCTGGCGGCACAAGAGGATCTCGCATTCATCAAGGGACAGTGGGTCGAAGTAGACCGCAAGAAGCTGGCCGAGGCGCTGGCCCACTGGAAAAAAGTTGAAGCCAACGTGGGTGGTGATGGGCTGACCTTTGCCGAAGGTATGCGCTTACTGGCCGGCGCACCGGCTGACCTGGGCCGAACAGATACGCTGGCCGATGATCAGCAATGGGCCTTTATACAAGCAGGCCCGTGGCTGAAATCCTTGCTTGACGAACTGAGGGCACCGGAAACGCTCAAGACCATCAACCCCGGCAACAGCCTCAAGGCCAACCTGCGCCCGTATCAAGAAATCGGCGTCAACTGGCTGTGGCTGCTATCGCAACTGGGACTCGGCGCCTGCCTGGCCGACGACATGGGTCTGGGCAAGACCATGCAGATCATTGCGCTACTGCTGATACTGAAAAAACGACGCTGCAAGCAGCCCTCCTTGCTGGTGTTACCCGCATCGCTGCTGGCCAACTGGAAAACTGAACTGGAACACTATGGGCCCTCGCTGCGCTGCCTGTTCGTGCATCCATCACAGATGAACAAGCAGGACATTGAAGCGCTGGCCGGGGACAGCCTGACAGGGATCGATCTGGTGCTGACCACCTACGGTATGTTGTTGAGGCAATCCTGGCTGCAGGCGCGAGACTGGCGCTTGCTGATCCTTGACGAAGCACAGGCGATAAAAAACCCCGCCAGCCGACAAACCCGTGCGGTCAAAAAAATAAAGGCCGCCACCCGCATCGCGTTGACCGGAACCCCTATAGAAAACCGGCTCGGCGACCTCTGGTCGCTGTTCGATTTTCTGTGCCCGGGTCTGCTCGGGTCGGCGACGCGATTCAAGACCTTCGCCAAATCGTTGTCCGGCGGAGAAGGTGATCAATACGCCCCCTTGCGTAAGCTGGTGCGTCCCTACATCCTGCGCCGACTCAAGACCGACAAGAGTATCATCACCGATCTACCGGAAAAAACCGAGGTTCATGCGTGGTGCGCGCTGGCCAAAGCCCAGGCCGTGTTGTACCGGAAGGAAGTCAAAAAACTGGCCACAGCCCTTGAGACACTGGACGGCATGCAGCGGCGCGGCCTGGTACTTGCCACCCTTATGCGCCTCAAGCAGATATGCAATCATCCATCACAACTGCTGGGCGATGGTCGCTATGATCCTGTCAACAGCGGCAAATTCGCCCGGCTGGCCGAGTTGTGTGAGGAAATCGTCTTGCGCCAGGAGAAACTGCTGGTCTTCACCCAGTTTCGCGAAATAACCGGCCCGTTGATTGCATTTCTGGCAGAGCAGTTTGGCCGACCCGGGCTGGTTCTGCATGGTGGTACCCCGGTCAAACAACGCAAGCGGCTGGTGGACGATTTTCAGCGAGAAGACGGGCCACCGTTTTTCGTGCTGTCACTCAAGGCCGGCGGCACCGGATTGAATCTGACTGAAGCCTGCCACGTCATCCACTTCGATCGCTGGTGGAATCCAGCCGTGGAAAACCAGGCTACCGATCGGGCATTTCGTATCGGTCAACAGAACAATGTACTGGTCCACAAGTTCGTCTGCCAGGGCACGGTAGAAGAGAAAATAGACGCACTGATAACAGAAAAGACGGCATTGGCCGGTGATATTCTGGAAGGCGGCGCCGAAACCCTGTTGACTGAAATGAACAACGAGGCATTACTGGCGCTGGTTTCGCTCGACGTTAACAAGGTACAAGCCTGAGGAGATAACAGACGATGTCTTATGGTGAATGGCGCCCCTATGTATCGGTCGCGCAGCGGCGTGCCAAGGCAGCCCGGGAAATGAACAAACTGCGCAAAAAAGGCATGGCTGTCGAACCTATCGAGATCCAGGGCCGCAACATTGCCCACACCTTCTGGGGCGAGGCCTGGTGCAAACACCTGGAACGGTTCAGTGATTTCGCCAACCGCCTGCCACGCGGCCGAACCTATGTGCGTAACGGATCGGTCTGTCACCTGGCGATCAGGAAGGGAAAAATCGAGGCCATCGTTTCCGGTTCAGCACTATACAAAGTCGACATCCACATCGCCCCCCTGTCATCGGACAAATGGAAAACCGTACGCAAGCAATGCGCCGGTCACATCGGCTCTATACTGGAACTATTACAGGGACAACTCTCCAGCCAGGTAATGGATATCGTGACTGACCCTGCCAGGGGGCTGTTTCCACAGCCCGGGGATATCAAGCTCCACTGCGACTGCCCGGACTGGGCCGACATGTGCAAACATGTCGCCGCCGTGCTGTACGGTGTCGGCGCCCGTCTGGATGAAAGACCGGAACTGCTCTTCATGCTTCGCAAGGTCGATCATGAAGAACTCATCTCGGCAGAACTGGACATTCAGACGGCGACCCGTGGGGAAGGAAAACGGCGGCGGCTCGCAGACCAGGATCTCTCGAAACTATTTGGTATCGATATCGAGGACGCGACTCCGCCGACAAAAAAGAGAGCATCATTACAGCGTAAAACCGCGCACCACCCAACTAAAGGCAAGAAGACTTTTATCCCTACCGGTGCGGCAATTGCCCGACTGCGCAAGCAGTTCGAAATGACACGCTCTCAGTTCGCTGATCTGATTAGCGTAAGCCCAGCGACAGTCGCAAACTGGGAAAGCAGGCGCGGAAAACTCAAACTTCAGAAGCGTACACTGGAGGCGCTCACGCGGGCATGGTCACGGAAATAATCTCAAGCCCGAGAATACTGTGGCGTCAGGAGGGGTACGCGAACCCCTGCTTTATTACCGCTTAAACCAACAGCTTATGGGACCTTGTATTTTTGCGTTAAACCCACTATTTATTTTATTAACCTTAACAATCTCCGAAAAACGCCTGTCACTGACCGAGCACGGCCAAGTGCGCTACTCCCTCAAGAACCCGTGGGGTGAGTGCGCAATATCCGGTTTACGCTGTATGGCGGTTGTTCGGTCTGTTGGAAGGGAGGGCAAGAGCGGGTCGTTTACGGAAGTTCACCATGTCGATCCACAGATGCGACAAAAGGGAAAATTTCGCAAATCCATGAAATATGCTAGAATGCGTGCCATATTCACTGAAAATGACACTCATGCTGGAAAGATTTCTGAAAACCAGGTTGGCGTCCCTACCAAAGAGCCTTCTATTGCTCGGCCCCAGGCAGGTTGGGAAGAGCACGCTTTGCAATGCGTTGAACCCTGACCTCCTCATTAATCTGGCAGATGAGTCACTTTACACCCAGTATCTTAGAGATCCTTCTCTGTTGGGCCGAAGGTTGGCAGCCGAGCCGGAAAAACGATGCATCATGATTGATGAGGTACAGAGAATACCCAGCCTGCTCAATACGGTGCAGGCGATATTGGATCAGGACAACGGCTACAAGTTCATCTTGACCGGCTCCTCTGCCCGGAAGCTGAAGCGCGGTAAGGCAAACCTGCTGCCAGGGCGAGTTTTCATTGAACATCTCCCGCCATTGGTTTTCTGGGAATTGGGCGATCAATTTAATCTGGAAAAGGCGCTTACCACGGGTTGCCTGCCCGAAATTTATTTGCAGCCGTATGGACCTGAACTGCTGGAATCCTACGTGACGGGCTATTTGCGTGAAGAGATTCAAGCTGAAGCATTAACGAAAGATCTAGGGGCCTACGCAAGGTTTCTGGATTTGGCTGCCGGGTTTTCCGGGCAATATTTAAACTATTCGAAACTGGCATCAGACAGTGAAATCAACAAGGAAACCATCCGTCGTTACATTGATATTCTTGTCGACACCTTGCTGGTGGAGAGGGTTCCAAGCTTTACGCGGGTCGACAAAAATCGACGCGCCAGGCAAAAAGATAAATTTATCTTTTTCGACCTGGGGGTAAGAAACAGTATTTGTGGACGAAGGGCAGGCACCTTTTCCAGGGAAGAAATGGGTACATTGTTTGAGCAATGGCTTATTTTACAAGTCATCTATTACAACAAAATGCATCACAAGGGCTGGCACATTACGACTTACAAAGACGCCAACAGCCTGGAGGTGGACTTAATCATTGAACAAGATTCCAGTCTCTATGCAATAGAGATAAAATCGGCAACGAGAGTTCACGAGCGTATGTTTAAAAGTCTGGCGCGATTTGAAGGTTTTGCCAAAAGACCTGTACATAAGATTCTGGTCTATCAGGGTGATGTACGCCAGAAATTCGAGGCCGGGCTAGCGCTTCCTTATGGGGACTTTCTTACTGAACTGGGAAATTTACCCGTTTAGCGAGGGCTGATTACCCGCCCCTGGAGGAGATCGCCGCCCTCGTGCCAAAACCCAGGGTCAACCTCACCCGCCGGGAAATATCTTAGGCCGGTTGGCCTAAAGGAAGGGGGGACGTAACACTTTTCGAACGGTTTCACCGTGGCCATACCGTCTGGGGTTGCAAATACCATCTGGTCTGGACGACGAAGTATCAGAAGCCGCCGGAGCCTGACGATAATTTTACCGTCGTGTAGTGACGGTAATCGGCCAAATGGCCGATCAATCCGGTTTTAGCCGGTGGAGTATTCACCCGAATATTTCAGGTCAAAATATTCAGGTTAAATAAATCCAGGGAGTATATGATTGTTGCTATGTATGTAAATTCTAAGAATATTGCACCAGAGGATCGTATTCAGGAACTCGAAAACAAAGTAAAAACACTTGAAAGGTCTCTCCTCGATCGTGAAATAGAGAGCGCTATGATGATTGAGGTTGCAGAAGCCGTTAACAGTGGACTGAGTCTGCAAAAAATCATGGATCTTACCGTGCATCACGCCCAGAAACTGATTCAATCAGAGACATTATTAATACCTGTTCTGGATGAGAACTGCGAGACATATACCTACCAGGCCGGGTGTGGGAAAAACTCTGAAGAAATAGTGGGTGAAAGTCTGCCACTGGATTATGGTGTCTGTGGCTGGGTGTGGAAAAACAAGCGTCCCTGGTGGAAAGGAGTGCTGGATGAGCTGGAAGAGAATGAAAGAAATCGCTGGGAAAAAGAGGCCGGTACCATAATCATGGTGCCACTGGAAGGGAAAAATCATTTTCTGGGTGGCTTGTCAGGCATCAATAAAATCGGCGGTGGCGAGTTCGATAAAAGAGACCTGGATATTCTGGTTCTGTTCGCACATAAATCGGCTATCACTATTGAAAATGCACGATTATTCGAAAATTTAAGTGCTGCAAAAAAACAGGCAGAAACCTACCAGCAGGAACTCAGCACATTAAACAGGGGGCTTGAAAAATGTATCGAAAAAAGAACGCATGAATTGGAAATAATGAATAAAAAGCTGGAGCAAATTGCGCTCTTTGACTCACTCACCGGCCTGGCTAACCGGTCGCTGATACTTAACAGGCTGGAACTCGGCCTTAAAAATTCTAAAAACGAAAACAGATCGCTGTCTGTGATTATGATGGACCTGAATAAATTCAAAAACATAAACGACACAATAGGCCACGATGCTGGAGATGAAGTACTTAAACAGACTTCCATGATCATTCAAAAAATACTCACTGATGGGGATACTATCGGTCGGCTGGGTGGTGATGAGTTTGTACTGGTTCTACCGAATAAAAACAGCAGCGAAGCCGCAGTTGTAGCAAAAAACATTTTAAATGCTATGAACTGCACATTAAATATTTCAGGTCATGAGCTGAGTATTGGCGTTAGTTTAGGCTTATCTACTTTTCCGGAAAATGGGGCCGATAATGCATCTCTGCTTAAGTGCGCTGATGTCGCAATGTATAGTGCAAAACATTCTAACGCTGGCTACTGTGTTTATAGATCATAGGAAGTATAAGGGCCTGTCACAAAATAACTTGAGATTTTTGATGGCTAAAGCTTCCGCAGCTTGATCGTGTAATTCCATTCGCCGTGAAATTTATTTTGGCTTTTCAGCAGAATTTGTGGGTATAAAACGCCAAAAATCGTGTAAAAATTGAACTCGGAATAGTAGTAACGCATCCCGAGCCATAAGTCCGACAGGCTCCTGGAGTTCCGGGAATATGCCAATTACAAAAGTGATATTGGTGCTCTGGATTCGATCAAGCAACCGGCAGACAACCCTCACGCCCGTCTGCTAAGCTGACTCCAAACTACCACCACGCAAGGAAGCGATCATGGCTCAGGCCGGCAAGGATGCCAGCTCGTCGACGAGTACTACCCCGCGTTCGCCGACCAGCTGGCCGCGCACGAACAGCCACCCGCCCGAACCTCGGCGGCAATTTTAACCTGGTGCTTGCAGCTTCTCCAACATCGCTCTCAGCGACAGCACCGTCGTATCCTTTGGATGGGTCAGTTTTCGGTTGCCGTTGACAGCATGTGAATAAGTGGGCGTAATTCACGTCGTTATACCGTCCCACCACCACGATACTTTAAACGTTCGCATTGAACGGCTGCCCTGCAAGTGTGTATTCTCATGACCAAAGACCAATCATCTGGCGCTTCATTCGGTAAAATCTGTACAACTCTGCTGTTGTTATCCGCCTTACCGTCTATCTGGATAAATCTGGCGCAGCGTATTACCCTAACCCTCCCGGAGTTCATGACGTTTCAGTGCGTCTAAATAGACGGCGACACTTCTAGCGCGGAACCGAGTATCTTTGTGATTCCCTTTCGCAAACTCGCATCCAACTTCTTAGCGCCAAGTAAAAGCTCACTCTGAAACTTTTGGGGCATGGAATTTGCTGCCTCGGCAGCTAGCAGAATATCGCCGGGGCGATCCTCCAGCAATACTTCCAGTAACACACCCGCCTGCTGAATATCTTTTAATGCTTTGGTCTGCATCGCCACGGGGCGTCGATGCGCCACCACCAGTTTATGAAGCACGAAACGGGCGGGATCTGCCACATTGACCAACATACCAGCCTTAGCGACCACGGCGGCCGGTTGAACATCTTCCAACAGGTAGTCCATAAACCGGACAGGTGCTGCAAAGGTTTTGAGCTTCCTGATTTGCACCGGCTTATGGCTCTCTTTGCCTTGCATGGGAATCAATAAATCGACTTTAAGCGACTGGCCCTGAACGATGAAACTCGTGGATGGATTTTTGCGATCGAAGGCAGGCACTTCCACAAAACCCATTCCCGATTCCGTGAGTGCCGTTTTAAGGTCGGCAACATGCTCCGGTATCGCCACTTCGATGCGGTGATCGCTGGCGATATCGATGTCTTGCGTCATGAAGGCTTCGCGCTCCCATCGCACCCCCAGCATATTGCCGTAGACCGAAAAGGCGTGCGAACCGACGAGAACGCCACCGGCCAGAAAGACACCGGCACGCTCAAGCACTTCCAGCACACGCGCCTCAGCGTTCACCGGCGTGATTGCGCCACCCTTGGCCAGCATCGCCACCAGGCGCTGCCCTGTTTCCGCCCGCTCACTACCCTCCTCAATCAAAGCCTTGTGAGCCTCAATGCGATCACGTATCTCAGCGGTGTCAGGACCAATAGAATATTGTTTTTGTTTGCTGCCAACGGTCAGTTGTGCGTACCAGTAGCGTCGACCGCTCACCATTTTGGAGACAATCGACACCCCTCGTTCTGAAGGCAGCTTGTTCGCGCACAGCGATAGCAGTTCAGCGTAAAGGAGTGTGGTTGTATCATTTTGTCGGCGCATAAAAACACCCCCTGTGATTATACGTTGTTAATAGAGGTATAACGTATAATACTAAATATATATCATATATTTAGTAACTTACAGTATTTTATACGTTTATTTTATATTTCTAACGTATAATTTTCAGGTTATTGATTTTAGGGGAGTCGACCTTATTCCGCGGTTGAAGCAATCCTCAAGAGTTTCCATTTATCACAACAAAACAACAAGTTGATAATGTCCGAATTACAACCCTCGGTCACAGCTGACCATCCCCTTGTCATTCGGCAACCCTTGTATTAATATTTAATACACTGGTCATGAGGATGGTCCGATGCCCCGAAACACCT
>CAJXFW010000098.1 GCA_913053655.1 uncultured Thiogranum sp.
TTTCGGCATACGAGGGGTCCAGTGCGTGTTCGGCGTCAATGAAGGCCGCCGTACCTCCCGCTTTCTGCGCCTCGGCAATCACTTGCAGGGTCAGCGTTGTTTTACCGGAAGATTCGGGTCCATAGATCTCGACCACGCGGCCACGCGGCAGACCACCGATACCGAGTGCCACATCCAGCGCCAGTGAGCCGGTGGACACTACGTCTATATCCCGCGCGTTGCTGACATCGCCCATGCGCATCACCGAACCCTTGCCGAACTGCTTCTCAATCTGACCCAGCGCTGCACTGAGCGCCTTGCGTTTGTTGTCGTCCATAGACTCCTCCGTTGACCTCGTTAGCTGGGGACACTCCCTGCCCCGCGGGTTGGCGGCAATGCACAACCAGGCGGCTTCACTGCCGATTGCGAGTGAGTATGCACCACACTACTGTAAAAATAAACAGTGCCTGTGAAATTATTGAATCCAGCCTCCCGGCCACTTACTTTCGCCGGCTGTTCCAGCCCGGTTGAGCCACCCCGGGGCCGGCCTCAGAGCAAAAACCAGACGACGGAATCAGCAACCAGAGTTACGCAGGTTCTCTTAATCGGTCACACAGTACGCGTAGCGCAGTTTCCACCGCCTGCCATCGCACTTCATCGCGTTCCCCGTCGAACCAGTAACTGCGCTTTACAAGCCAGCCTCCAGGCCCGGCCCAGGCAATCCAGACAGTCCCTATCGGCTTGCTGGCGCTACCCCCGTCGGGACCTGCAATTCCGCTGATGGCCAGCCCCCACTGTGCATGGCTATGGTGCAGGATACCGCGCACCATCTCATGCACCGTCTGCTCACTGACGGCACCGTACTGATCCAGGGTTTGCGCAGAGACATCGAGCAATTCCTGTTTAGAGGCATTGCTGTAGGTCACCAGGCCGCGTTCAAACCAGCCGGAACTGCCGGCCAGGTCGGTGCAGACCTTGGCCACCCAGCCACCGGTACAGGATTCAGCCGTGGCAAGTGACTCGTGACGCGTCAGTAGTGCCCTGGAAAGTGCAACAACCGTCTGCTCCACAACGAATCACTCGCTGTTAATAGAACGGATGGCGCTGGCGACCGCGTAAGACAGCCCATCATCGGCCGGATCCACGCGCACCACCTCTATGCTCGCGTCCAGTACGGAAACCAATGCCTGGCTGGATTCGATATGCATTTCCAGCCGGTCACCGGGCTTGAGTTGCTCGTCTGTGTGAAACAGGACGCCGCAGGCACTCAGATTCCTGCCTGAACCCTGAAAACACCTGCCACCGTCTTCGTGTTGTAACTCAACATCACAATCCACAGAAACGCGAATGAAATCCCTCTTTTCATCGTAACGCCGTTGATCAAGGCTCATACGTTGTGCCTCCGACTGTCTTCACCAAAAGAAATACAGGAGTACCAAAGCGCGCGCCGTTTAGCAAGCTGTAGCGCAACAGATAATTGGGCTAGACTCCCCCGCTATGTCGGCTGTACCCAACTCATGCAAACACACCCCGATGATGCAGCAGTACTTGCGCATCAAGGCGGAACACCCGGATATCCTGGTGTTCTACCGCATGGGCGACTTCTACGAACTGTTCTACGAAGATGCGCGTAAGGCCTCGGAACTCATGGGTATTACACTCACCAGTCGTGGCCAGTCTGCGGGCGAACCGATCCCCATGGCCGGTATTCCGGTGCACGCGGTCGATCAATATATGGCCAAACTGGTGCGTCAGGGTGAGTCCGTCGCGGTATGCGAACAGATTGGCGATCCCGCCACCAGCAAGGGGCCGGTGGAGCGCCAGGTGGTGCGCGTTGTTACGCCAGGCACGCTGACTGAAGAAGCGCTGTTACAGGAGTGCCGTGACAACCTGCTGGTTGCGTTGCACCAGGACGAGGAAGGCTATTTTGGCCTGGCGGCCCTGGATCTGTCAGCAGGGCGCTTCGTGGTACAGGAGTTCAGCGGAGAAGATACCCTGCTGGGTGAAATCGAACGCCTGCAGCCGGCCGAATTGCTGATCAGCGAAAACCTGTCTGTACCGCAGGAAATACAACGCAAGGGTGGGCTGTACCGGCTGGCACCCTGGCATTTCGATACCGAAAGCGCGGCTCGCCAGCTCAACCAGCAGTTCGGCACCCATGATCTCAGCGGTTTCGGCTGCCAGGACATGCCTGTCGCGGTCGCTGCGGCCGGCGCCTTGTTGCACTATGTCAAGGATACGCAGCGCGCTGCCCTGCCCCACTTGCGCGGTCTGAGTACCGAACAGCACGAAGACAGCGTGGTGATGGACGCCGCCACACGCCGTAACCTGGAGCTGGATCGGGCGCAGTCCGGGCACAAGGAACACAGCCTGATCGCGGTGCTGGATAAAAGCGTCAGCGCCATGGGCGGACGCATGCTGCGCCGCTGGCTGCACCGCCCGCTGCGTGATCGCGGGGTCCTGGCCAAACGGCATCAGTGCCTGGAGTCTCTGTTGCAGGCACGCCTGTTTGACTCGCTGCGTGAAAAACTGCGCGGCAGCTGCGACCTGGAACGCATTCTGTCACGCGTCGCGCTGAAGTCCGCGCGGCCACGCGATCTGAGCGCGTTGCGCGATACGCTGGCGCGCTTACCCGATATACAGGCGCTGTTACGCAGCGACTCCGATCCACTACTGGGCGATGTATCTGCCCGCATTCAGGAGCAACCCAGGATTGTCAAATTGCTGCGCAAGGCCTTGCCGGATATTCCTCCCGCCCTGGTACGCGACGGCGGCGTTATTGCGGTGGGCTAC
This sequence comes from uncultured Thiogranum sp., assembly GCA_913053655.1. GTDB lineage: Bacteria > Pseudomonadota > Gammaproteobacteria > DSM-19610 > DSM-19610 > Thiogranum. The sequence continues at coordinate 2,773 of CAJXFW010000098.1, forward strand.
GATGCGGAACTGGATGAACTGAAACGCCTCAGTGAACAGGGCGACCAGGTGTTACTGGAAATGGAAACACGGGAGCGCGAACGCTCTGGCATTAAAAATCTGAAAATCCGCTATAACCGGGTACACGGTTATTACATCGAAATCAGCCGCAGCCAGTCAGACCAGGTGCCGGACAACTACCAGCGCAGGCAGACACTGAAAGGTGCCGAACGCTTCATTACACCCGACCTGAAAGCGCACGAGGACCGGGTGTTAAGCGCACGCAGCAAGGCGCTGGAACGTGAGAAAGCACTTTACGCCGAGCTTCTGGACAAACTGCTCGAACATCTAAAGCCTTTATCCACCTGTGCGGAAGGCCTCGCCGAACTCGATGTACTGACCACGCTGGCAGCGCGTGCCGATACCCTGAACTGGTCCCGGCCCATACTGGTCGAGGAACCCGGCATTCGCATACAAGGCGGCAGACACCCGGTCATCGAACAGGTCAGCGAAGACCCGTTTGTACCCAATGATATTGAACTGACCGATGCGCGCCGCATGCTGATCATTACCGGCCCCAATATGGGCGGTAAATCCACTTACATGCGCCAGACCGCACTGATCGTACTGCTCGCCTGCATGGGCAGTTTTGTCCCTGCCGACCAGGCCAGCATCGGGCCGATCGACCGGATATTTACCCGCATCGGCGCCTCTGACGACCTCGCCGGCGGCCGTTCGACATTTATGGTGGAAATGACCGAGACAGCCAATATTCTCAACAACGCCAGCAACCAGAGCCTGGTACTGATGGATGAGATCGGCCGTGGCACCAGCACCTACGACGGCCTGGCGCTGGCCTGGGCGGTTGCCAGGGAGCTCGGTGAACGGAGAGCCTGCACCCTGTTCGCGACGCACTATTTCGAGCTCACCGGTCTACCCGATGAAATGCCGGCTACCGCGAACGTGCATCTGGATGCTATCGAACACGACGAACGGATTGTGTTCCTGCATACCGTCAAGGATGGCCCGGCCAGTCGCAGTTACGGCTTGCAGGTCGCCGCTCTGGCGGGCGTACCGGAGAAGGTGCTGCAGGAGGGGCGTTCTATTCTCCACAAACTGGAAACCGATGCGTTGCACGCAGCCCCTGATAACAACAGCGCAGAAACACAAATTGACCTGTTCAAACGCCCGGAAGAATCTCCGCTGGTGGATGCGTTCCAGGGCATAAAACCGGATGACCTGACACCTCGACAGGCGCATGAACTGTTGTACAAGCTGAAACAGATGGCGGAAGACACCGCACAATGAAAACGGACGCCGTAAAAGAGTCCGCTTGTCAGGCTATCCGTACCTGTTAACCGGTGCCCGCTCATTAAACGCTGTAATTTTTCTCGCAAAGACGCAAAGCGCGCCAGGAAAAAATATAAACTATCACTAAAACAATCAGTTAATACTTGGCGCGCTTTGCGTCTTTGCGAGAGTTTATTGTTTACGGACGGACACTAACTACAAGGCGGGTATTGGCGCCTTCTCCACCGGCACTTCTTCCCGCATCTCGACCTCTTCAATCGCCGAGACTTCAACCTCGGTGCGCCGGTTCGGGGCCAGGCAATCAATCAACGCCCGGCCACGTATTCCCGGGCACTCCACCACCGGTTCGGCGGAACCCACGCCTTTGGTTTCTATGTAGCGGGGCACCACACCTTTAGCTACCAGGTAGCTGCGCACCGACTCTGCACGACGTTGCGACAGCGCCAGGTTGTAAACATCGTTACCGATACGGTCTGTGTGTCCGGTAATTTCGATTTTCTGTTCCAGCAGGATGGCCGCTGTCAGATTACCCACCAGGTCATCGAGCAGCACAGCGCCGGTGTCGGAAATCGCGTCGCTGTCAAACCCGAACAGTGCGTCTGCCTGCAAATGTACCGGGTTACGCTGCATTCTGAGAATAACTTCCACGGCTGCCACGTCAACGCCGTCGCGTGCAGCAACGATTTCGGGATCACACTGCACAATTGCGTTGGGGACGGACCAGCGTTTGGTGTGCATACAATCGCCGTATCCGGTGCGGACAATAAATTTACTACTATCGTCAACGTAACCGTCTGACGCCTGAACCCAGCCGCTGGACACACCCAGAACAGCCAGCACCAGTACTTTGGACATATGATTTTTTTTCATTTTCGAAACCCCTCGCTACTGCGCAAACCAGCGGCCGACACAAACGCCCCTGCTATGGCTATTCTCTGCCATTTCAGGGGGATGTTCAATGTGTTCGAACGGTTTTACAGGTCTAGCCGGTGACTGCACCGCAGTTGCTCAGGCCAAGACTGGGAGGATTGGTGGAAAAAGTGAAGGGTGCGGCTTTCTCCAATGCGGTAAGACCCAGCAACATACGGGTTTTGTCTGGAAAAACAGCAGCTTCAATGTTCTCAAGCACACAGCCCTCACCCAGTACCAGGCGTTTTATGCGATAGACCGGTAATTGATGCTGAGTGCCATCTGCCATCACACCCGTTAGTTCGCCGACATACACGGCGTTGTCGGCCTGTAAGAGCTGCTGCAACGTATGCTCGTTGATCGTCGTATACCCAGCCCCGGTATCAACCATAAATTCCACGTTGCCACTACCCTGCATGCTGGCCTGTATGTAGTAGGTCGCCAGCTGTTTCTGGTTCATGGGAATGATGTGAAAGGAATCGGCTACCACTGCGCTGGTTGTCAGCAAGGCGAGTAACCAGAACACAGATTTCAGAAGAGGGTGTTTCATATTTATCCGGCAATAGTGACAAATTTCCGTCGTTACCAGACCTAACGGCATATCTGACCCCAAACTGAATTCGTCATCGGGATTTACCTCACAAAAATCCGACCGGCACCGGAATGCTTTCTCTCCTGGTTGGGGAAGAAATATTATTTATATATTTTACATCATGTTATATGAATTTTGACGGGTTGCCACAGTATGAAGCTTGAAGCCGGACCGGCGCTTCCTGCTCGTTGAAAGACCTGCAACCGCCGCCGCCAGCCCATTCTCCAGGGGCGCAGACATGCCCGCCAATCGTGGCAAGCAATTTGCAGCCTTAGTGATTGATTACATTGCCCGCGCGTCGGGCTGCCCGGGGAAAGTGAGAACCCAAATTATGCAAATCGAAAAATTTTCAGTGAAAGCATTAACGATCAGCATGTTGCTGATCGTGGGGATTGTTGCGATCGTGATGGCCTTCGTCTCGGAAACCGAATACCGCGATGCTGCTGTACAGGCCCAGACCAAAACAGTTTCCCGAATTCTGGGGGTGGCCAGCGACGCCGCGCTCAGCCAGCTGGTTTCCGAGAGTGGGCAGTTGAGCGCAGCGGCAACCAAAGCGCTGTCCCGACAACCGGAGCTGGGGGCTTATCTGGCAGAAGCGCCGGCAGGCACACGGAACCCGGTACTGGAAAAACTGCTGGCGGCACCGCTCAGGTCCAATCTACCCTCGTTAAAACCGGTCTCGGTGCGACTGTTCAACAGCAACAAGCAACAACTGATGCTGGCAGGCGAAACCGAAACCGGGGAAAACAACGCGCTCGAGAGCGCAAACAAGCGGCAGACCAGCGCGGCTTTCTGGCTATCGGATAAAGGTGCCCGCTATTCGGTGGTACGACCGGTTGGCGATAAAACAGGACGGGGTTACCTGGAAATCAGCTTTGACCCGATCTTCACACTGCAACGTGTTGCCGATCTGACAGGCCTTCCCCTGCGTATTCAATCAGCGCCGGGGGACACCCGGTTTGAATCCGAGGGTTGGGAAACCGCAACCGGAAACAAACACGAAATACAGCACTGGGTCATGGGCAGCCAGAATATTCCTGTCGCACAGCTGTTTGCGCTGGATGATTTTTCCTCACTCTACGAGGCCACCCGACAGACGCGCGATACAACGACGGCCGCCTTTGTCGCACTCCTGGGCGTGGTTCTGCTGATTGCTATCATGCTCCTGAACCGTTTTCTGTTCGAGCCGGTGAAAACCATGATCCATGATATGGAGCAGGTAGCGAAGGGTGAAACCAATGCCCGGCTGGGTAGCCGCGCGCTGAAAGAATTTCACACATTGGCAAACGCATTCAATACCATGACCCAACAGGTCCAGGATACCATCGAACGCGAGCGGCAGGCTTCGGAAGATGTGAAAGGTAAAGTCGAACTTATACAGGATGTCGTCGCCATGGCAGCCGAGGGGAACCTGACCGGACAAATCATGGTGTACCGGGATCAGGACATTATTTCCGAGCTGGCCGCCGGCATCCAGCAAATGCTGGAAAGCCTGAACTCACTGGTATTCCGCATTCAGCAGTCCGGTGTACAGGTGACTTCGTCGGCTACCGAGATCGCCGCTACTGCCAAACAGCAGGAAGCCACCGTGACCGAACAGGCCGCCACCACCAATGAGATCAAGGCTACCGTGACGGAAATCACCGCCACCTCAAAAGAGCTGCTCAACACCATGAACGAAGTGACCGAAGTCGCCTGGAAAACGTCCGAAGGTGCCAACGCCGGGCGGTCTTCCCTGCATAGTATGGAAAAGACCATGCACCAGATGATGGAAGCAACGGATTCCATCGGCTCCAAACTGGCCGTTCTGAGCGAAAAAGCAGGCAACATCAATACCGTGGTCACCACCATCAACCGGGTAGCCGATCAAACCAATCTGCTGTCACTGAACGCTGCTATTGAGGCTGAAAAGGCCGGTGAGTACGGCGTCGGTTTTGCGGTCGTTGCCACAGAAATCCGCCGTCTCGCTGACCAGACCGCAGTCGCTACCTGGGACATTGAGCAGATGGTCAAAGAGATGCAGTCCGCTGTATCAGCAGGTGTTATGGGTATGGAGAAATTCTCCGAAGAAGTACGCCATGGCGTCAAAGACGTACGCCAGGTCGGTTCCCAGCTCGCGCAGATCATCGAACAGGTGGACACCCTGATCCCACGCTTTGAAGAGGTCAACGAAGGCATGTCGTCGCAAGCCCAGGGCGGCAACCAGATTCGTGATGCCATTGTTCAACTCAGTGAGTCAGCCCAGCAAACGGCTGACTCACTGCGCCAGTCCAACGGTGCCATCATGCAGCTGAATGAAGCGGCCAGCCGTCTTCAGGAAGGCGCATCCCACTTCCAGGTCAGTTCCCGGGGATAACGAACCATGCTGATGCTGCTGTTTCAGCTGGGCGATGGCCAGTACGCCATCCCTGCTGTGGAAGTGCTGGAAATTGCGCCACAAGTGGAGCTGGAACCTATTGTCATGGCACCCGAGTGTATCTGTGGACTGTTTAATTACCGCGGTCTCCATGTACCGGTCATTGACCTGTGCAAGCTGGTCAACAACCGTCCCTGTAGCGACTCCTTCACCACCCGCATCATTCTGGTGGACCATCTGCTGGCAGATGGCACTCAACGTGTTCTTGGCCTGCTGGCAGAGCGCGTTACTGAAACCATCAACATCGATGAGGACGTCTTTACCAGTACCGGGGTAAACATGGAACAGACACCCTTTCTCGGCGACGCTGCGCGTTGCGAAGCTGGACTGGTGCAACGTATTACTGTCAGCGAACTACTACCCGAGGCTATCCAGTCACAGCTATTCCCGGCAGAGGCAGGCTAGATGTCGCTGCGGGCCATTGAGCACCTGTTAAAGCAGAAGATGGGCCTGCACAGCTCTACGGTGGGCTCAGGCACGATCAGCCAGGCTGTGAAGCAGCGCATGCGCGACTGCAGCGTTACGGATATCAACGACTACCGGAATATCATCGGTCAGTCCACGACCGAGCTGGGCGCACTCATTGACACTGTGGTGATTCCTGAAACCTGGTTCTTTCGCGATGCCCATCCGTTTGCCGCGTTCAGCGACTGGGTGCGGTGTGAATGGCTGGCCGGCAACCCGACCCTGCCACTGCGTATTCTGAGCGTACCCTGTTCAACCGGCGAGGAACCCTACACACTCGCCATGTGCCTGGCCGACTGCGGTGTCGCTGCCAGCGATGCGCAAATCGATGCTATCGACATCAGCAGTATCAATATCCAGAAGGCAGGTACCGCCTGCTACAGCAGCAATTCCTTTCGCGGCACCGACCTCCGGTTTCGTGACCGCTATTTTGATCCCGACGGCACACACTTTCAGCTAAAGGATGACATTCGCGACCGTGTACGTTTCGAGAAGCTTAATATTCTGGACCCATCCTTCATCGAAAACCGCGCGAACTACCATGTCATTTTCTGCCGCAACCTGCTGATTTATTTCGACCGGCCTACCCAGCACCGGGCCATCGACCGGCTGGAACAGCTGTTAACCCGTAACGGTATTCTGTTCCTTGGTCACTCGGAAACCAGTCTCCTGCGGGAAAGACCTTTTGTGGCACTGGACTTTTCCCGCAGCTTCGGCTTTCGAAATGTCGAAAACACAGAGCACAAAATAACTACAACGACCCCGCATTCCTCGCGCAAACAGGCCCAGGTACGAAAGCCGGACAAACCGGCGCCGGCAAGTCCGCTACCCTTCGCCGATAACACCGGAAAGAGCAGACAACCAGACCGGAATACCGTGGCTGCGCAGGATGATGACCTGCTGCAGCGAGCCTTCCAGCTTGCTGATCAGGGACACCTCGATGAGGCTGCAAACCTTTGTGAGGTCCTGCTGAGACAGCAGACCGGACAGGCCGACGCACACTATTTGCTGGGTTTGATACGTGAGGCCGCAGGCAATCCGGCGGCGGCGGAACGGATGTTCCGCAAAGTCATTTATCTGAACCCCGATCACTACGAGGCACTGGCGCATCTGAGTGTTATCTGCAAGCAACAGGGTGACACAGACGACGCACAACGCTTTCACGAACGGGCAACACGCGCGCAGCACCGCAACCAGGGGACCAGCGGATGACCGACGAGGCCCGGAACAGTGCTGTGACGCTGGACGATTGCTGGAACCGCATTGGCGTATGGAGTCCGGAGACGGCCAGCTGCACGGAACTGAAGCGCTTTGTTCACTGCCGTAACTGCGACCGTTACTCGGCAGCCGGCCGCCGGATGCTGGAACGTCCGGTGCCTGCCGCGTATCGCCAGGAATGGACCGAACGTTTTGCACACGTCAAACATAATCACCAGGACTCATCCAGATCGGTGCTGCTGTTCCGGCTGGGTGACGAATGGCTTGCGTTAGACAGCATGTTCATCAATGAAATCACCCCGATACGGGCTATTCACAGCCTGCCACACCGGGGCAACTCGCTGGTGAAAGGGCTGGTGAATATCCGTGGTGAACTGAAAATCTGCATT
>CAJXFW010000099.1 GCA_913053655.1 uncultured Thiogranum sp.
AACTCGCCACCGTTGATGGTGCAGTCGCCCATGGCGATCACCCATTTGGGAGCGGGCATGGCGTCATAGGTGCGCTTCAGGGCGGCGGCCATGTGGCGCGACACCGGGCCGGTGACCAGCAGCGCATCGGCGTGGCGTGGCGAGGCTACGAAGTGGACGCCGAAACGTTCAATATCATAGTAGGCATTGTTGAGCGCGTGGATTTCGAGTTCGCAGGCATTACAGGAACCACTATCGACACAACGGATCGCGAAGCTGCCGCGCATGCGTTGATCGACAATGCGTTTGAGTTTAACGCCAAGGGCGTCGAGATCCGCATCTTTGTTCACCGCTTCGGTGATGATGCCGGTTTTGCGAATTTTGTTGAGTAGTCTCAGCATGGTCTGGTGTACTAGAGATCGTGGCCCGAATAGGAGCCGTTGACAGATTTATTGCACACCGGAAAATCCGGCACAATGTTGCCGTGGATTAACTGTTCCAGCGCCGGCCAGTTGAGCCAGCTGGGATCGCGCGGGAAGAAACGGGCGATGCGGCCCGCTTCACCGAAACGGACATAACAGAGGATTTCACCGCGCCAGCCTTCCACCAGGCCCAGGCCTTCAGCGTTGGCTGCAGGCGCCTGCCAGGTGACACTGATCTCACCATCCGGAAAATCGGCCAACAGTTGATCCAGCAGGTCCAGCGCGTGGCTGATTTCGTCGGCCCGTACCTTGACGCGGGTGGCCACATCGCCGTTCCGGTACACGGGCGATTCAACCTTCAGGCGGTGATACGGTGCGTAGGCGTGGTCGCGACGCAGGTCGTAGTCGATACCGCTGGCTTTACCGACATAGCCTACCGCGCCAATCATCGTTGCGGTCTCCGGTGACAATACCCCGGTACCCAGCAGGCGATCTTCCAGCGAGGGGTTGTCGTTTATAATCGGCAGCAGTTCGTCGAGTTCCGCGCGCAGCGCGGCCTGCCGGGTTTTCAGCTTGTCCACCTGCGCGCTATCGATATCGCCGACCACGCCGCCCGGAATCACACAATCCATCAACAAGCGATGACCGAACACGCTGAGGTTCAGTCGTTGCCAGTCTTCGCGCAAGCGGCTGAACTGGTACTGGGCAAAGGCAAAGCCGACGTCGTTGCAGATGGCGCCGATGTCGCCAAGGTGATTGGCGATACGCTCGCGCTCCGCCAGTACAGCGCGTAACGACAGGGCGCGCGCCGGCACGACAATCCGGGCGGCGCGCTCCATGGCCATGCACGCCGCCCAGCTATGCGCCACCGTGCTGTCGCCGGACACACGGCCCGCCAGGCGCACGACGCCGGCGGCATCGCGGTCCTCCGCGATTTTTTCTATGCCCTTGTGGACATAACCCAGCCGTTCCTCCAGGTTCAATACGGTTTCGCCGACGGCCTGAAAACGAAAATGTCCGGGTTCGATAATGCCGGCGTGTACAGGGCCAACCGGGATTTCGTAAACGCCCGCGCCCTGCGCCTGGAAAAACGGGTAGTCGGAATCGGGTGGCGTATCGTCTTCGGCTTCACCGGCGGCCGGGAAATCCTTGCGCAGCGGATACTGTCCTTCCGGCCAGGCCTGGTGGCGCGTCCAGCGACGTGCATCGGGATGATCGCTGAAAACGATGCCGAACATGTCCTGCAAGTGGCGTTCCGGCCGGTTGGCGGCCGGGAACCAGGGTGTGTGCGACGGTAACACCGGTTGACGGATCGCCAGCGGCGCACGCACCACCAGGTAGTCGCCATGGTATTCAAAGCAGACGTTGATGTTGAAGTCGTCCGCATCGATCTGGTCCGCCCACAGCGCCACCCAGCGGCAACCCTGCCGGTGCGCCACTTCGGCAAACCGTCCCCAGTCCTCGTGGTCGATGTCCAGCAGGTGCACCAGCGCCAGCTGGATTGCCGAGCCATGCTGTACCAGCACATGCTCATCTTCGCAGCGTGCCAGCAGTTCCGATAACCAGTCAAAGCGGCTCATAACAAGCCCTCGCCGGTAATCAGTATGGCGGCCTGGTTGAACCAGTCGGCCAGAAATGCCGGGATGGAAATACCCAGCCACAACACCAGCACCAGGTGTAACACCACCGGCCACATATTGGCCGGTACCGCAACCTGGCCCTCGGGCCGCTCACCGTACACCATGGGGTGCAGGTGCCGAAACAGCCCGGCAAACGCCACACCCAGGCCGGACAGTAACGGCAGGGTCAGCCAGGGGTGGGTTTTCATGGTCGCCGACAACAGCAGGAATTCGCTGGTGAACACACCAAAGGGCGGGAAACCGGCAATGGCGACGGTGCCGATCAACAGGCCCCAGCCTACGGCGGGCTGGGTCTGGATCAGTCCACGAATGCCCTCGATAGCCTGGGTGCGTGCGATATGGCTGGCGTGGCCCACGGCGACAAAAATGGCGGACTTGGTGAGTGAATGCACGGTCATGTGCAGCAGGCCGCCAAAGGTTGCCAGCGGACCACCAAGGCCAAAAGCAAAGGTCATCAAGCCCATGTGTTCAATCGAGGAATAACTGAACAGGCGTTTGATATCGCGCTGCCGGTGCAGGAACAGGCCGGCCACCGTAAAGGACACGATGCCGAAACCCATCATCAGGTTACCCGCCAGGTGCGGCGAATGCGTACCGCCGGCAGCCAGTGCGCCGTCAGTGAGTATCTTCACCCTCACCAGCGCATACAGGGCGACATTCAGCAGCAAGCCGGACAGCACCGCCGACATCGGCGTGGGACCTTCCGAGTGGGCGTCGGGCAGCCAGGTGTGCATGGGTACCAGCCCGACCTTGGTACCGTAGCCGACCAGCAGAAACACGAAAGCAATCGCCATGACCACCGGTTCCAGGCTGCCGGAGTTTGCTGCCAGCACACTCCACAACAGCGCATGCTCGGCATCCGGAATTACGCGAGCAGCGGCGAAATACAACAACACGGTACCGAATAGTGCCAGTGCAATGCCGACGCCACAGATAATAAAATATTTCCAGGCCGCCTCGACCGACTCGGGTGTGCGGTACAGGCTGACCAGTAACACCGTTGCCAGTGTCGCGCCTTCCATCGCGACCCACAGCACCCCCAGGTTATTGGTGGTCAGCGCCAGCTGCATGGTGAACAAAAAACCCTGGTAGCTGGCGTGGTACAAACGTAGACGCCCCGGCCCGAGACGGCCGTTGGCTTCCTCCTGCGCCATGTAGGGTGCGGAGAAAAATGAAGTCGTGGCGCCGACCAGCGCGGTCAGCGCGATCAGATAAACGTTGAATGAATCAATATGGAACTGACCGGCTTCGCCGCCCAGTGGGCCGTGCTTCAATACGATCAGGGCCAGCCAGACGCTGGCGACAAAGCCGGCCAGTGTCGCCAGTACATTGAACGTGGCGGCACCACGATGGTTGCCGAATACCCCGAGCAGAATACTGGCAAACAAAGGGATCAGCAGCGTCAGGTACAGGGCGGTCATTCATCCTGCTCCGACAGCCGGTTGAGCTGATCCACGTCCAGTGAATCAATACTGTCGCGGATCTGGAAGAAGAACACGCCGAAAATTACCGCCCCCACCAGTACGTCAAAAGCCACGCCCAGTTCCACCACCATGGGCATGCCGTGGGTCGCCGCGACCGCGGCGAAGAACAGGCCGTTTTCCAGCGACATGAAACCCACCACCTGGGCCACGGCCTTGCCGCGGCTGATCAGCATCAGCATACCCAGCAGCACCACTGCCATGCTGATGGCAATCGTGTTGCGCGTTACCGAGGCCGATAATTGTTCAATCGGCTGGGCAACGTAGTAACAGAAAATCACCAGCCCTGCACCGATCATCAGGACTGTCGCCGGGTGTTCCGCGCCGTGCTCTTCGCGATCGATACCGAGTCGCTTCACCAGTCGGTGCAACAGCCAGGGGATAAACAGGGCCTTCAGCGCAATCGTCATGATGGCAGACAGATACAGGTCGTGCTTGCCACTGTCGAACGCCACCAGCGCGGTGGTGACCGCTACCAGCAGACCCTGCCAGGCAAAGATATGAATCATCGGCACGACCCGGTTCTGCGCCAGCAACGCAAACGAGGTAAACATCACCATCGCCGCCAGGGTCAGGATGGCCTGCTCATAAAGGGGTAACTGTTCCAGCATGGTTCAGCCAACCTCCAGGATGATGTGGCTCAACAGGCCGATCAACGCCAGCGTCAGTGCCAGCACCAGGAATGCCGGCACCCGGAACAGGCGCATCTTGGCCAGTACGGTTTCACCGACCGCCAGCAGCACACCCAGCACCATCAGTTTGAAAAACACCACGCCGGCGGCGACGGCCAGCGCGTGGAGACTGTTATGCGTGGCGATGCCCCAGGGAAAAAAGATATTCACGATCAGTACGCCGTAGATGAGCAGTTTCAACTGTACCGCCCACTCGATCAGCGCCAGGTGGCGGCCGCTGTACTCCAGGATCATGGCTTCGTGGATCATGGTCAGTTCCAGGTGGGTGGCCGGGTTGTCAACCGGGATGCGGCCGGTCTCCGCAATACCCACCAGCAGCAGACTCAGCAGCGCAAACAAAAGCGACGGACGCAACACCAGGCCTTGCGCCAGCAGATAATCGATCACGGTCGACAGGTTAGTGCTGTGTGCCACCATGGCCAGCGTGAACACTGCCATCAGCATGGCCGGTTCGGCCAGGGCGGAAATCGTCATCTCGCGCGACGACCCCATGCCGCCGAAAGCGGTACCGACATCCATACCCGCCAGCGCCTGGAAAAATCGCGCCAGAGCAAAAAACCCCGCCAGCACAATGACATCAGCGATGGCCGCAGTCGGCAGGTTCACAGAAATAAACGGTACCACCGCCGCCGCCAGCAGCGTCGCCCCGGCGATAATATAAGGTGTGGCACGAAAAACCGGCGAGGCGTTGTGCGACAGTACGACCTGCTTGGCAAACAGACGACGCAGATCGCGATACGGCTGTAACAGAGACGGCGCGCGGCGATTTTGCAGCCAGCATTTCACACGCTTGACCCAGGCCGAGAACAGCGGCGCCAGCGCCACGAACAGGGCCATTTCAATGAGCGCCAGCAGCCAGTCGTTCATGTGATCAACCACAGCAGCAGCAGCAGCGTCACAAAACTGTAAGCCAGGTAATGACGCAGGTTACCCGTCTGGATACGGCTCACGCGGCGCGTCGTGGCGTGCAGCAGTTGTACAATGGGCAGGTAGAACCACTTCCAGGTGATATCTTCGGCGTGTACCTGGTAGCGGATCTGCGCCGGTTCCAGCGGCAGGCCCGGTTGCATTTCGCGTTCCTGCTCTTCATGAATACGCCACGCCGGTGCAAAAATCTGCCGGATCGGCATGGTGAATGCCGTGGAAGTGTATTGCATGCGGGGGCTCAGCGGTCCGAATCCACAGTCCCAGGTGTCGCCCCGTCTGGTCTGCGCGCGGCCGGCGGGACGCAGTACGTAAAACACCAGGGCCCAGGCGAGCAGGGCCAGTAACATGCCCACGAATACCAGCGGTGCACTGTAGGATGCGGCATCTGCTGATACCGGTGTCAGCCACAGCCAGCCGTGGGCTGTTGCCGTGCTGAGCGTCTGCCCGGTCAGTGACTGGGTAACATGGTTCAGCGCGTTAACCACAGCGGTCGGGAAAATACCGAACAGCAGGCATAACACCGCCAGTAATGCCTGCGCCAGCACCATGCCGCGACTGGCTTCACTGCTGCGTCGCACCCGCCGCGTGCGTGCCTGGCCGAGAAAGGCGATGCCATACACCTTGACGAAACAGGCCGCCGCCAGCGCACCGGTCAGCGCCAGCGTAGCAGCGGCAATCGGGATCACCGCGCGTAACACACCGCTACTCAGGTTGGGTACCTGCAAGGCGGTCTGGAACGTCAGCCACTCGGAGACAAAGCCATTGAACGGCGGCAGTGCCGAGATACTGATGCAACCGATGAGGAAAAACAGTCCGGTCCAGGGCATGCGCTTCAGCAGGCCCCCCATACGTTCGAGGTCACGTTCGTGACTGCGTTGCAGTACCGCCCCGGCGCCCAGAAACAGCAGGCTCTTGAACAGGGCGTGATTGAGCGTGTGATAAAGTGCCGCCACCAGTCCCAGCGTACCCAGCAGCGGGTAGCCGGTGCCGTAGAAAATCATCGACAGGCCCAGGCCAATAAAAATGATGCCTATATTCTCGACCGAGTGATAGGCCAGCAGGCGTTTCAGGTCGTGTTGCATCAACGCATAAAGCACGCCGAACAGGGCAGTGATGCTGGCGATGATCAGCAACGCCACACCCCAGGCCCAGTGCACATCGCCGATCAGGTCAAAACTCAGACGGATGAAACCGTATACCGCGACCTTGAGCATAACGCCCGACATCAGCGCCGAGACATGTGATGGCGCCACCGGGTGGGCTTCCGGCAACCACGCGTGGAGGGGTACCAGGCCCGCTTTCATACCGAACCCGAATACACCCAGCGCAAAGGCGATTGACGCCCAGGTCAGGCTCAGTGGCGCGGCGCGCATAGCTTCGAAGGAGAACCCGTCACCGAAACCGGCCAGCACCCCGAAGCTCAGCATGATAGACAGTGCGCCCACTTCGGCCATGAGCAGGTAGAGAAAACCGGCGCGCCGGTTGGCGGCGTTCTGGTGCTGGTAGACGACCAGGAAATAACTGGTCAGTGACATCAGCTCCCAGGCCACCATGAAGGAGAAGGCGTCGGCGGCCACGACCACCATCAACATGCCGGTGACAAACAGGCCGGTGAAAAATCCCAGCACTGACAGGGGTTGCTTGCCGTGTTCAAATTCGCGCACATAACCCGGCCCGAACAGGCTTACCGCCGTTGTGACAATACCGATCAGGGCGAGGAAAAAACCGGCCAACGGATCCAGCCGAAAGTGCCAGTGTAACCAGGGCAGACCCGGTGAATAGATCAATGTCTCGGTGGTGCTCTGTAGCAAGGTCTGTCCGCCGAGCCATACGGCGGCCAACCCCGACAGCCCGAGCAACGGAAACACCAGCCAGCGCATCAGTGCCGGTTGACGGTCGGTGGTAAACGAGGCCACAGCGGACAGCAACGGCAACACCAGCACTGTGGTCAACAGAAACGACGTGGACATAGGCAGGCGCGCAGCGGCTGGGTTACGGGGCTACAGCAGCAGAAGCTGCTGTATCGGGTTTGGAATTGAATATGTGCAGGATCCTGGTCACCGCGCTGATTTTAGCGCATCAGCCTCTTCAAATAAAGCGGCCGGCAGCTTCGCGTTCAGCGATATTTCCAAAGTCTACCAATATATGGAGTCCAATCAGCAAAAGGGGAAAATTGTGGTGATCGTTCCATAACACCATGACCTTACCAGTTCAATGTACCATTTAATACGATAAAGCCCGTCGCCTTGTTATCGCTATCGTCGTCGACGGCCAGCCTCGTGTTGTTGAAAGTTGGCGAGATGACGCGCCTGCCTGTAAAGGTACCGGATGAACCCTCGTTGTCCCGCCAGCTGCCGGACAGGGCTGTCGAAAAAACCGTTGCTAAAATAGTGCTGGTGAGTATTCGAGTCCAGTATGTATTCGCCACGTCATCGGTTTAAAAAACTACTTCGAAGCACCGCCATTACAATAGGACACCAGATAAATGCCGTCATTCTTTTCCCCGGGCATGTCAATGAATACCGGGTACGTAGGGTAGCCTGGATAATTGGCGCAGACTTTTTTTATTCCTGTGTTCATCATTACCGGCCATAACGTACGTTGCCGTGGCGTGAGTGCCTTATGGTTTTTAAGTTCCAGGTGAGCCTTCCACGTTTGGCCCAGGCCACTGCCAGGTTTTTCCCGAAGCACAAACCCCTGGGCCAGGTGCTGGGCGTCGACTCCGTCATAATCCCAGAGTCCCACAGTCTGCCACGCGGCGGCCTTCGCACTGATTTTCGGTGCCCCGGGTTGAAGGGCGTTTTGTACAACGCCGTTCTCCCTCTTTCCAGAAGGGGCTGCATCAGGGCCTGAACCCGGGGGAGCCGTGGGAAGTGCCGCTGCTTTCCCGGGGGACTCCTTACCTAAACGGCCACAACGGCCGGTTTTTTTGGCTTCCTGATACGCCTTCGACTCGGCCGCATACGCTTTCGACAACCCGGCGTAGGCGGGCGTCTTCCACGTTTTCCGGTCCGTTTCCGGGGCATACTGTAAGACGGCGTGGTAAAGCTCTTCATAATTCTTGATAATACTCCCTCTCAGAGCTTCATATTTTGCCGTGCCACGCATGGGATAGGGCTGTTTGCCGTTATTCCAGAACAGATTGACGCGCTTTCCGTCATAACGCCAGTGGTTGGCCGGGTCATAGTACATGCGCGGCTTATCTTTCCCGGCGTCAAACCTGATTACATCCATCCTGCCGGTCGGACCGCCGATAATGGGTTCTTCCACTGTTCCATAGGATGGACTCCAGCTTAGGCCGAAAACTCCGTCCTTTCTTAAATGGATAATCTGTCGGAGATCTTTCGTAGTCAAAACGTCTCCGTCAAGGGTTATCGTACTGCCGTTCCATACAGCGAGTGCTTTTGCATAGCGTAAAAATTCACGCTTATTGTCATCGGGACCGGCTTTTATTTTTCTCCGCTGAACCCACATCGACCAAAGTGTGTTTGAAAAACCTTCTGCCTGCCGCTCTTTATGCCAGGCTTCCTTATCCGCTTTACATACATGCGCCGGTAATGGTTCATACGACAGACTTGTCGGGACAGGCGATGCGTCAGAATAATCCTTGATCGGCTGAAACAAATACTGACTGGCCACATCGCCCAGTATTTTCTGCTCGGAGTTAAGCGCACGTTTTTTTATTTTTACACTTATACCATTGAGTACAGACAGAAACTTTTTGCAGTAAGGATTAACAATAGACGCGTCATCCCATTTTTTACACAGACCCGAGACATTTTTCTTTTCGGTATCAACATAATGTTGTATGTTCTCTTTCCACTGCTTCATATATCCTGCCGTCTTCTCCGGCAATTCTGCGCCTGAAATATAGCGCGCAAAGAACGGTGCTTCATCCCTCATGCGTGAATGAGGATTCGGTAGCAC
Source organism: uncultured Thiogranum sp. (assembly GCA_913053655.1). Classification (GTDB taxonomy): domain Bacteria; phylum Pseudomonadota; class Gammaproteobacteria; order DSM-19610; family DSM-19610; genus Thiogranum. Next base: position 9,069 of record CAJXFW010000099.1, read on the forward strand.
CATGGCAGTGCCATCCGCCTTCAACAGGAACCGCATTTGTTTGGCTTTCCCGAGATAGCGGGCAATATCGGTTTTTCCGTACTTGAACTGCTTCGGCTTACCATCGACATACCAGACCAGGACACGAACATAGATATAGTCTTTCAGCTCGTCAATCGTCTTTTTCATACTCACTTCAAAAGGAATACGCCTGGTAGCATCCGTAATCGCCCACTTCATGATTTGTATACCCGGATTGCCGCTTTGCGTAGCTCGCACCGATTCGCCCAATGCGTACCGATCAATAACAGCCAGTCCGTTACCCATAAAATTCAGTTCAGAAGCTATAATTTTGTAACCACGCGCCGGCCGATCTTCCAGCAAAAACCAGCGCCCAACCAACAGGTGATCCGGGTTTTTAATTTGTTCAGCAACAATCGGGGACTCTATATTTTTTAGCAATGGGGCCGCATCTACTCCAGGAATTTCTTTCCTGATGCGGCTGATTTGCTCATAAACCCTGGGATAACTTTTTTTCATGGCATCTATCTGCCCAAGAAAAGTTTTTTCCTTTTCTCTGTTGCCTTTTGCGGCGGTCCTGGCCCAGATCCTCGGGTCATAGATCATATCGAGATTGACCTTGTGTTTTTGATCCTTGCATTCCTTGAGTAGCGGGATCATCTTCTTAACTGATTCCTTCGATTTGATTGCTTTTAAAATCCTGATCTGCTGTTTGTTCACCGCTTCTATGACTTGAACGGGGTTGAGACCGGGTTCGTCGACACAACTTGCGTATGCCGGCACGCAGAACAGAAGCGGGAAGAGTATCGCTGCTTTCCGGATAAGCAATGCCCATCGATTCTTCTGCTTTCCCCTACCACCTGTAGCAGCTGCTGTTTGCATAGTATTTTCCTGAATTCCGATATTCACCAAAGCGGCGTTTATTGAGGCTTACACAAATCACTGACAGAGGACAGCGTCAT
>CAJXFW010000100.1 GCA_913053655.1 uncultured Thiogranum sp.
GCGACAGATTTTCTGGAACAGCTGGAGCGGGATATGCGCAGGCTCAGGGATTCGATGGCGGACGGCAGCTATATGTTTGGCAAGGAGAATTTGCCATTTTTCAAGATTGCCGAGCACCAGGACGAGCGGATTTTGCCGTTCCGGCAACTGCTGCTGAAAATTAATGAAACCCATATCAATGGACTGGATGCCGAGGGTTGACACGTATCAAAGTGTGTGGCGCGGGACGCTGCTAACCTTTGCAGACACTCTGATTAGTTCGTCATGCCGGCGTATGCCGGTATCTAGAGTTTTCAATGCGCCGGATACCGGCATGCGCCGGCATGACAATCAAGGAAGTAATCAGGACTTCTCTAAGTTTGGTGTACGGAGTTATGAATGTCGAATACCGTCGAATTTGATGCAGACCTGATCCGTCGCTACGCCGGCAGCGGGCCGCGTTATACCTCGTATCCTACGGCGATGGAGTTTTCTCCTGCGGTGGACGAGCAGGACTACACCCAGTGGGTAAAGGAAAGTAACAGCAGCGGACGCCCGTTGTCCCTGTATGTGCATATCCCGTTCTGTGCCCATGTCTGTTATTACTGCGCCTGCAACAAGATTGTCACTGCCGATCGCAGCAGGGCGCAACCTTATCTGGACGGCCTGTACCGCGAGGTTCGTTTGCAGGCGGCGCTGGTTGACCCCGGGCGGCGCGTGGAACAGTTGCACTGGGGCGGTGGTACACCGACCTTCCTCAGTGAACAACAGATGCGCGACCTGATGCGGGTGCTGGGTGAGAGCTTCAATCTGCGCGAAGACGATGGCGGTGAGTATTCCATAGAGATCGATCCACGTGAACTGCGCCCGGATACACTGCCCATGCTTCGTGACATCGGCTTCAATCGTGTCAGCTTTGGCGTACAGGATTTCGATCCGCAAGTGCAGGCGGCAGTGCACCGGGTGCAGTCGGATGAGCAGACGCTGGGTGCGTTGCGCCAGGCGCGCGAACTGGGTTTTCGCTCCATCAATATCGATCTGATGTACGGCTTGCCGTTACAGACGCTCGACAGTTTTTCGGCCACCCTGGACAAGGTGATCGAGGCGCGGCCGGACCGCCTGTCCGTGTTCAACTATGCGCACCTGCCGGAACGCTTCAAACCCCAGCGCCGCATCAATCGCGAAGACCTGCCCGGCGCCGATGAAAAGCTCGCCATTCTCGCCCTGACGATCGAGAAACTGGGCGCCGCCGGTTACCAGTATATCGGCATGGATCATTTTGCATTGCTGGGCGATGAACTCGCCGAAGCCCAGCGTACCGGCACTCTGCACCGGAATTTCCAGGGCTATTCCACACACTCGGATTCAGACCTGATCGCTATGGGTGTGAGCGCCATCAGCGCCATGCCGGGTGGGTTCAGTCAAAACTGCCTGACCGTTGAGGAATACGTGAATGCGCTTGAAGTGCCGCGCCTGCCCATCGTACGTGGTGTCGCACTCTGCGATGACGACCGCTTGCGTGGTGAAGTGATTCAGCAGCTGATCTGCAATGACACGCTGGACACGCGGTCTATCGAAACAGCGTTTGGAATTGATTTCAGCGACTACTTCAAATCCGAGCTGGAGCAGCTGGAACCCATGGTTCAGGACCAGCTGATCCGGATCGGTGATCACCGTCTTGAAGTGACGGCGAAAGGCCGTCTGCTGATTCGTAATCTGTGTAAAGTGTTTGACCGCTACCGGGTCGAGAAGGAAGAGAGTTTTTCGAAAATGTTATAGGGCCCGGGTGGGCCACCGTCCCTGGCAGTCGGCATCAGTCCTTGTGCCGGTAGATCAGTCCTGGCTCAACCAGTACCTCATTCTCGCTCAGGCGGTCGAGCGGAAACTCGTCATCTACATAAGTTGCGATACGGTCGAATACATAGGTGTCGTCCTGCACCTCGATGGATTCAAAAATCGGTTTGCCCAGATAGTTACCGATTGCGTGACCATTTTGACTCACGGCAATCCCCCTTTAGTGGTTGGTTTGGATGGAGTGACATACGTACATAATAACTAACGGCGCTGGTTGAAAAGGCTTTAACTGCGGTGCATTCCACATCTCGCAAACTCCTGTACAATAGTGTCGTATGTCAGGAAACAGTATCGGAAAACTCTTTACAGTCACCAGCTTCGGTGAAAGCCACGGCCCGGCTATCGGCTGTATCGTGGACGGCTGTCCACCCGGTATGGCGTTGTCCGAGGCGGATCTTCAGGGTGATCTGGACCGGCGCAAGCCCGGTAAATCGCGCCATACCACCCAGCGCCGCGAGGCCGATGCGGTGCGGATTCTGTCCGGCGTTTTCGAAGGCAAGACGACAGGCAGCCCGATCGGGTTGATAATCGAGAATACCGATCAGCGTTCCAAAGACTATTCCAGTATCCTGGACCGCTTCCGGCCCGGGCACGCGGACTATACCTACCAGCAGAAATTCGGTTTCCGGGACTACCGGGGCGGCGGCCGGTCTTCGGCGCGCGAGACGGCGATGCGGGTGGCGGCCGGCGGTATTGCCCGCAAGTATCTGCGTGAAAAGTGCGGTGTAGTCATCCGTGGTTACCTGTCCCAACTGGGTCCCCTCAAGCTGGAACTGAAAGACTGGTCCGCTGTGGAAGACAATCCGTTTTTCTGTCCGGACCCTGACCGGGTGGCCGAGCTGGAGTCCTATATGGATGCCCTGCGCAAGGAGGGCAACTCGGTCGGCGCGCGTATCAACGTGGTGGCTTCCGGCATCCCGCCCGGTCTCGGAGAACCAGTATTTGATCGACTGGATGCTGAGATTGCGCACGCCATGGTCAGTATAAATGCCGTCAAGGGCGTCGAGATCGGCGCCGGTTTTGATTGTATCGCCCAGAAGGGTACGGAACACCGCGATGAAATGACCCCGCAGGGGTTTTTAAGTAACCACGCCGGAGGCGTGCTGGGTGGTATATCATCCGGGCAGGATATTCTGGTCAGTATCGCGCTCAAACCGACCTCCAGCCTGCGCCTGCCGGGGCGCTCGGTGAATCTCGATGGCGAGCCTGTTGAAGTGATCACTACCGGCCGTCATGACCCCTGTGTCGGCATTCGTGCGACACCAATAGCCGAAGCGATGCTGGCCATTGTGCTGATGGATCACTACCTGCGCCACCGCGGGCAGAATGCGGATGTGGAGTCCCGGACACCGGTTATTCCGTCCAGCCCGGATGCCTGATTTTCACCTGATACAGGACTGACAGCCAGCCGTTAGATTTCTTTACGCCAGTGCAAGTTCAAAATTTTTACCAGATTCAGCTGTAGCGTTACCAGCCTTTTTAATTCCAGACAGTGAATTCCTTACACACTTAGCAACTACATGCGCTAGTCCACACGGAACGGCATTGCCAATCTGTGAGAATACCCTGCTGCTTGGACCGCAAAATACATAGTCTCTAGGGAATGTTTGAAGTAATGCGGCTTCGTCGATAGTGAGTCGTCTTAAATATGAAGGGGAATCATGCATACCTTGTGGGTTGCCTCCTGCCATTAAATGCTGATGATAATCCTCAACCCAGGATGCTGCATCGTTATATAAATGATTATCATCAATTATCGGCGTTCTATTGCCCCCCATACTTGCAGGTAAAGTGCTTGCCCACCCATCAGGATTTAATGGTCTACCTTGACCATTAAATAGCATTCCCGCATATGGAGATTTTCTAAGTACAGGTTTTGCGGCAAGCGTCACTTTTGCATTGCAGATGCGGTCATTTCCTTTTGTGCCAGGCTTGCCTAAAGGTATAAGCACATCACGTAGAGTTGGCGCTGGTTTCTTGTAGCCATAAAAACTAGACAATAAAACCGGACTAAACCCCTTCTTCACACCAATAAAGAACACTCTTTCGCGAGATTGTGGAACCCCAAACTCTCTAGCATTCAGAATGTGTATATTGACGGCGTACCCAGCTTTTTGGAAACGTGAAATTAGTAAAGTACGGACATCTTCAAATTTAGTTAGTGAACCAAGTGATTTAACGTTTTCCATAACAAATGCGTTTGGCTGAATATCCTCGATTACCGAGCAAAAACTAAATATTAGTTTACTTCTCGGGTCATCGGGATTCATCTTTCCAGCTACCGAAAACCCTTGGCAAGGAGGCCCCCCAAAAACGACATCAACACCCTTGAATTTTGAGAGTTTATGTTTGATGTCATCAATATCACCTTCATAAAGAACCGCATCAGGATGATTGGCACGAAAGGTACCGCAAGCATGTTTATCCATTTCATTTGCTGCAATGATCTGGAATCCGGCATTTCTAAAGCCAACATCCATCCCTCCAGCACCACTAAACAACGAGATTGCTTTCATTAATATATTCCTATTTCGAATATTTTGGCGATTATAGCATCATGCGCGCTATGAAAAAAGCCAAAACAATATTCGATCAACGCTACCAGAGACTCATATCCGAACTCGCTAAAGAGCGTATTCGTCTGAGTATTTCTCAAGATGAACTAGCGGCGCAGGTTGGGTTGAATCAATCTGATATTTCCAAAATAGAAAAATATGAGAAGCGTCTAGACGTGCTCGAACTCTCAATGCTTTTGAAAGCATTACGCATCGAAGAAAATACAAGACTTCAGAAAGTTGTTAAAGAATTTACAGGAATTCCTGAATGAACGAGATCGCTGAAAGGAATAGTTCAGGTCAATACTATGTAAACACCCGTCTTGGTGTTGCAAAAACGAAGAGAGTTGAAGATTTTCAAGAGTTCGATTCTTCAACAGAAGTTCACAAACTACTAACAGAACTCATCGAAGTAAATGCAAAGGGCTTTCGTGGCGTTGTTGTTACTGTATTAACTGGGTTGCATCTAAACGAAAGTTACGACCCATTAAATAATTTTTATGGTTGTAATCCGCGCTCCATCTTTGAGGGCGGAATCTGGTACGCGCTACAAGAAAATGGCGTCCCTTGTGGAAAATCTGACCCGCTTAATGTAGCTAAGAATGTCGATCAATTGAATGAAGATTGGGCGAAAGGACGAAGACCACAATCAGCAGCTATGGCAGCGGTGAAATTTCTTAGAATTGTTATGAATTCTGGAAAATCTAAAAGAGCTAGACTAATTGACTACTTCTTTTTTCGTCTATGGAAGTATGCTGAAAGTGTAACTGGCTACCAGCTTACTGAAATAAAACAATCGACCGAATCAAGACAAATGCTAGGAAATCGGTTGGTGGAGTTTACGCTCAAATACCCAGAGTCAGGTAATCTTCCTCAGTATTTTGTTTCGCAGCTTCTGGCTGGAGTATTTAGAACTTCAGCAATTTATGTTATTGGTGGGGACGAGAGTGTTTTTGGTACAAATACGACATCAAAGAAGCCTGCTGATATTTGGCTGGAAATTGATGGTAACGAAACAAATTTATATGAAATCACAGTTAAACCAGTATCAAAAAAGAGGCTGGATGATAGCCTTGATGCACTAAATTCCACAGGCCACCTGAATCATTCTGTAACTTTTATATGCAGAATACCAACCGATGTTGTGGAGCTTGATGTTATAGATGGTAGCTATATCTATAATGGAAAACGTTTCGACTTTATCGATTATAAATCATTTTGTTGTTCTTTATGCGCTCTATTGAATGACGAGGAATTTCCCATTATCTTGAAAAACGTTGGTGATTTTGTAAACGACATGCATATCTCAATGAAAACAAAAGCAGGATGGAATGAGTTCTTTAAAACAGAAATCTAACAAAAGCATACAGCGGCAGTTAAAAACTGTGCCGCCCGTACCTCGCTATACAGCTTTTAACTGCTGCTGATGCTCGACGATGTACTACTGGCGCCTGTCCGGATTTTATTTTTTCTACTTCGCCTCACTCGGCGCGCTGATTCCCTACTGGGGACTGTACCTGAAGTCACTCGGTTTCAGTGTGGTGGAAATTGGCGAGCTGGTGGCCATCATCATGGCTACCAAGATCATTGCACCGAACATCTGGGGCTGGATCGCTGACCACAGTGGTCGCCGCATGCGTATTGTGCGTATCGCCTGCCTGCTGGCGACGCTCAGCTTTGCCGGTGTGTTCCTGGTCAAGGGCTACTGGATGCTGGCGCTGGTGATGTCGCTGTTCAGTTTTTTCTGGAACGCTGCGCTGCCCCAGTTCGAAGCCACGACACTTAACCATCTTGGTGACCAAACCCACCGCTACAGCAGTATCCGTTTATGGGGCTCAATCGGTTTTATGGTTACGGTTGCTGTATTGGGTCGTGTGTTTGACAAGACCGGTACCGGTTTGTTGCCCGGTATTCTGATCGTCCTGTTTGCGGGTATCTGGCTTGCCAGCCTGCTGGTGCCGGAGCACGTGAGCCAGCACCCGGTCGTTGATCGCACGCCGTTGCGCCAGGTGTTGAAACGCCCGGTGGTCATATCTTTTCTGCTGGCCAGTTTTCTGATACAGGCCAGCCATGGGCCGTACTACGCTTTTTACAGTCTGTATCTGTCCGGCTATGGTTATAGCGAGACGGTAATCGGTCAATTGTGGGCCTGGGGTGTGCTGGCCGAGATCGCGGTATTTCTGAAGATGCACGCCTGGTTGCCGCGTTTTGGCGCACGCCGCCTGCTAATAGTTGCTACGCTCCTGACAGCGGTGCGCTGGATTCTGATCGCGCTGTTTGTTGGGCAACTGTGGGTACTGGCTTTGGCGCAAACGCTGCACGCCGCCAGTTTTGGTGTGTTTCATGCGGTCGCTATCTATCTTACCCATCAACTCTTCACCGGTCGTCACCAGGGTCGTGGACAGGCGTTGTACAGCAGTATAAGTTTTGGCGCCGGTGGGGCGCTTGGCAGTTTGCTGGCGGGTTATCTCTGGGAAGGTGTGGGCGCCCAGTGGATGTATATCGCAGCCGCTGTCATTGCCATACTGGCCAGCTGGATCGTGTGGCGTAATATAGAGCCTGGTTTGTAATCCGGGAATTTGATAGTCAGGGAAACCATGCGCAGATTCGTGTACCTGTTAGCTGTACTCCCGTTGATCGCGGAGGCGTACGATACCCGCCTGGCGGGATTTGTCGGTGCAGAGCTCAGGGGGTTTGTTGACGATGCGCAGTTTGACAGCCAGTTTAACGGGTTCCAGCCTTCCCTGATCGTGCAACCCGAGATCACGCTGTTTCCGGAAAACAGCGACGATCAGTTCAACTTCATCCCTTTTCTCAGACTGGACAGCCGCGACAGTCGCCGTACCCATTTCGACGTCCGCGAGGCGTACTGGCTGCATGTGAGCGACGAGTGGGAGTTGCTGGCCGGTGTAAACCGGGTGTTCTGGGGTGTGGCCGAGTCGAACCACCTGGTGGATATCATCAACCAGACCGACCTGGTCGAGGATATCGATGTAGAAGACAAGCTGGGGCAACCGATGATCAATCTCAGCACCCAGCGCGACTGGGGTGCGCTCAGTCTGTTTGTCATGCCCTGGTTTCGGGAACGGACCTTTCCCGGCAGGAACGGACGTCTGCGTTTCCCGCTGGTGACGGACGGTGATCCGCAATATCAGTCGAGTGACAAACAGCGTCGTGTGGATGTCGCCTTGCGCTATTCTCACTATATCGGTGCATGGGATTTCGGTGTTTCCTATTTCAACGGCACCGGCCGTGAGCCAAGATTTCTGCTCAACAGTAACGCCACCCGCCTGGTGCCTTATTATGACCTGATCAAGCAGGTCGGGACCGATATCCAGTTTACGTATGAAGGCTGGCTATGGAAATTTGAGGGGCTGTGGCGGGCAGAGCACGGTGACCATTTCCTGGCCACGGTGGGTGGTTTTGAATATACCCTGTACCAGCTTGTAGAATCGACAGCGGACCTGGGCCTGTTGCTGGAATATTCCTGGGATGGTCGTAGCAGTAATCCGGCTGAAGCGCCGCCGGTGATATTCGACGACGATATATTCATGGGCACGCGCCTGACGCTGAACGATGTTCAGGATTCAGAGCTGCTGGTCGGTATTGTGGTTGATCGCGGCACCCGTGCTTCGCAGTTGTCGGTTGAAGCCGAGCGCAGGCTGGATAATAACTGGAAGCTGGAGCTGGAGAGCCGCTGGTTCATTAATTCGGGGAATAGTGGTCTGGTGTCGACTTTTCGGAATGACAGCTATGTAACCTTGCGTGTGTCCCGGTATTTCTGAGCCGTCTGCGGGTTAGATTGCACCGGGAGATAGTGTATATTTGCGCACGTTATCCGATCTCATCGGGACCACCGGAACGTAGAGGGGCGTCACGTGACACCATCAGAATTTACTGCGCGCAATCTGCTCGGCGCTGCCTGCCTCGCATTTTCAGCCTGTACCACACTGGGCCCTGATTTCGAAACGCCCGAGGCCGATCTGTCGGAAACCTGGAAAAAGCAGAGCGCAATACTGGCTACAGCCCATGAGACGGAAACATGGTGGGCCGTGTTTAATGATCCGGTGCTGGATCAGCTGGTCGAGCTGTCCTACCAGCAGAACCTGCCCTTGCAGGTGGCCGGCCTGCGTATATTCGAGGCTCGGGCTCAACTGGGCATTGCCATCGGTCAGCAATATCCACAGGATCAGCAGGTCAATGGCGCCCTCACCCGGGTAGGCCTGAGTAAAAACTCGCCTAACTTTAACGGTGCTTTCGCTGATGACACCTTTACGCAGTCCAATATCGGCCTTGATGCGGCATGGGAACTGGATTTCTGGGGCCGCTTCCGGCGCGGTGTCGAATCTGCGGACGCTAATCTGGGCGCCTCGATTGCGGATTATGATAATGCCCTGGTATCGCTGACCGCAGAAGTGGCGCGCGTCTATGTCTCACTACGCACTTTTGAAGAACGCCTGGCTATTGCCCGGGACAATAGCGTTACCCAGCGGCGCAGTTACAAGATTGCCGACGTGCGTTTCCGGAATGGCGCTGTCAGTGAACTGGATCCCTCCCAGGCACTAAGCCTGCTGAAATCGACGCAATCGACCGTGCCACTGCTTGTGAGCCAGGTCCGGCAGGCAAAAAATGCGCTGAGCATTCTGATGGGTATGCCGCCGAACGATCTGCGCGAAATCCTGCACGGTGAAGGCAAAATACCCGAGCCACCGGCGCAGGTGAATGTCGGTGTACCTGCCGATCTGTTGCGCCGACGTCCTGATATTCGCAGTGCTGAACTACAGGCAGCCAGGCAAAGCGCACTGATTGGTGTGGCCAGGTCCGACCTCTATCCACGCTTTGGACTGGTGGGTTCTATCGGCCTGTTGAACGGCGATACAGGATCAAACGGCAACAGCGATCTGTTCAAGTCAGACAGTGTCGGGTATAGCTATGGTCCTTCGGCATCCTGGCAGATACTCAATTACGGGCGTCTGAAAAACCAGGTCAGGGTGCAGGATGCGCGCCTGGAAGCCTTGCTGGTGAACTATCAGGATTCTGTGTTGAGGGCTGCGCGGGAAGTCGAGGACGGCATCAGTGCCTTTGTAGGCGCACGTGAGCAGAGCGGCTATCTGAAGGACAGTGTGAAAGCTGCGCAACGTTCAGTAGACCTGGCGCTGGTTCAATACCGGGAAGGGGCGGTTGATTACCAGCGCGTACTCGATACCCAGCAGACGCTATTACTTGTCCAGGATACCTACACATCGGTACGCGGTGATGTGGTACGCGGGTTGATCGCGACCTACCGGGCACTGGGTGGTGGTTGGGAAATGCGCGCGGGTCAGTCCTTTGTTTCACCTGACCGCCAGGGCAGGATGAAGGATCGAACCGACTGGGGGCATTTGCTGGATTCAGAATCCGTACCAGAAGAGCTGCCGGTACCGCCACCGACGGGGTCGGAACAGCCGCTGTTCAACTCGCCCGACTGGTAGCGGGGTATATCAATCCCTGAAGGTCTGCCCCTGCACCTGTAGGAGCGCCGCCCTCCGGCGCGACGGTTACGACAGGCTGTCGCGGTCAGGAGACCGCTCCTACAAGGCCGAGGTAAGCT
>CAJXFW010000101.1 GCA_913053655.1 uncultured Thiogranum sp.
CGCAGCGTATCGTACAAACCCTCGAGTGCGTATTTGCTGGCATTGTAGGCGCCGCGGTAGGCCAGCGACACAAAACCCAGCACCGAGCTGTTCTGGATAATGCGGCCCTCCCCGGCCTCCCGCATCCACGGCAGAATCCGGTTGGTCAGTTCGATAGTGCCGAACACGTTGGTTTCAAACTGGGCACGGAGTACATCGCGTGTTAAATCCTCTACCGCGCCGGGTTGTCCAAAACCGGCATTGTTGAACAATCCATAGATTTTACGCCCGCTCCGGTCAGCCAGTTCCTGCACGGCCTGTTGTATGGATTCCGGGTGATCAAGGTCCAGCTGGAGACATTCCAGACCCTCCTGCTGCAGGCGGTCAACGTCAACGGCCTGCCGGGCGCTGGCTATGACCCGGTAGCCGTTCGCCTTCAAGCCGTGCGCCACGCAGTAGCCGATGCCGGTCGAACAGCCGGTAACGAATACCGTTGGCCCTGTAGTTGTGTTGTCAGGCATTTGTAACCCATTCTGGCTAAAAGAGAAAATACTTCAGAATCTTCTCCAGGTACAGCTGCCCATACACTCAAGAATCTGTCTAAATCGGCGCTATAGCCTGTATGAAATTGTAGCCAGCATAAGTATGGAGTAAAAATAAATGGATCTCGCTACCCTCATCGGGCTGCTGGGTGCCTTCGGTATTATCCTTGTGGCCATGATACTTGGCGGCAGCGCCATTATCTTTATCAATGTCCCCTCACTGCTGATTGTGGTGGGTGGCACTATATTTGCAGTGCTGATCAAGTTCCCCATGGGGCATTTTCTGGCCGCATTCAAGATTGCTGCGAAGGCATTCGTCAATAAAGCGGAAAATCCCATCAAGTTGATCGAGGAAGGCGTTCAGCTGGCCAACATCGCCCGTAAGGAAGGCGTATTGGGCCTGGAAGGGCAGGACATTGAGAATGAGTTCCTGAAACGCGGCATCCAGCTGTGCGTGGACGGGCACGAACCCGAATTTGTGCGTTCCATGCTTGGCAAGGATATCAACTTTACTATCGAACGCCATGAACGCGGCCAGGCCATTTTCAAATCCATGGGCGATACCGCACCCGCCATGGGTATGATCGGTACCCTGATCGGCCTGGTACAGATGCTATCGGCCATGGACGACCCCAAATCCATTGGCCCTGCCATGGCGGTCGCACTGCTGACAACGCTGTACGGCGCCATTATTGCTACGGTTTTTGCCTTACCGATTGCCGACAAGCTGGCTTTGCGCAGCAAGGAAGAACGCCTCAACAGGGCGCTGATCCTGGAAACCATCAGTTCCATCCAGGAAGGCCTGAACCCGCGCGTTATGGAAGAACTGCTCAAGACCTACCTGCCCGAAAGCAAGCGCGATGCCATCGGTGAGCAGGACGCGGCCTGACGATTGTCCGAACGGATTAACCGGCAATGTCTGACAACGCTGCAGCTGTAGTCATAGAAGAGGGCCTTCCCCCCTGGGTAATGACATTCGCCGACCTGATGTCGTTGCTGATGTGTTTCTTCGTATTGTTGTTGTCATTTTCTGAAATGGACGTCTCAAAGTACAAGGAGATGGCCGGCTCCATGAAGAACGCCTTTGGTGTACAGCGCGCTATCAAAGTCAGGGAACCGCCCAAGGGTATCAATATCATCGCCCGCGAATTCAGTCCGGGGCGTCCTGAACCTACCGTTATGAATGTTGTCCGGCAAATGACAACCAATGACCTGCGCGTCAATCTGGATCTTGGCAAGGAGCGCCACCGGCCGGCTCCGACACCCAGGGCGGATCATGAACCGGATCGGGACAAGACCCTTAAAGCGGAAGACAACGCACTCAGCATGGCGGCCAAGCAACACACCCAGGCCGACGGTCTGACGGAAGCCCAGAAAAAAGAACTCGCGGAGGCCAAAGCGCTGGCCGTGACCCGGCTCGAAGAGAAACTGAAAGCCGAGCAGCAGCTGGCTGGACCCGGATCGCAGCAAAACAAGGGTGTCGCCGTTGACCGCGAGGACCTGGAAAAGCTGATCGAAGCCAGGATGGCGGAGAAGCGGCGCAAGAAGCTGGAACAAAGCGCTAAACTTATCAGCGATGCGCTGGGCCGCGAAATCAAGGACGGTTCGATTGATGTAGAAACAGCCGGCCAGAAAATCATCATCCGGGTGCGCGAGAAGGCATCGTTCAGCTCCGGGCGCGCAGAACTGAAAAGCGCATTTCGGCCTATACTGGCAAGGGTGGCAAAGATCCTCAAAGGCTCGGAGGGCAAAATCATTGTCGCCGGGCATACCGACAACGTGCCGATCTACACGGAGCGTTTCCGTTCCAACTGGGAGTTGTCTTCGGCGCGTGCTGTCTCCGTGGCGCATGCGATGATGCAGGCCACCAATATTCCGCCCAACCGGTTCCTGATTCAGGGCTATGCTGATACTGCGCCGATGGTAAAGAATGATTCTGCGGCGAACCGCGCCAAAAACCGCCGTGTCGAGATTATCCTGCAGCAGGGTGATGACAAGGAGTCGGCGGACAAATCAATCAGTGGCAAGAATCCGGCCACAGGAAAAGCGGCCGACTTGCCAGTAGGGTCAGGATCGCGGCAAACTGTATCAAAACCGGTCGCTGTTTCCGCGAAGGCTGTCGCTCCGGCAGGCAAACGAACCGGCCTGGTTAAACAGCCCCCTGCAAAACCGGCGGGTATTAAGGCCGGTCATTCCGGTAGCCGCAAGCCGGCGGTGGCCAGGTCCAAACAGAAAGCCAAGACGGGTCTGGGTATCAAGGCCGGCGGTAGAAAATAGTTTCAGGGAGTATTATGGACGACGAACGCAGGGAATATTTTCGCATCGAAGATGAAATCGCTCTCGATTATCGACTGATAAACGAGGACGAGGCCGATCAGTTGCAGGAAAAAATACAGTCACGACAGGTGGACCGCTTTACCGCTGCATCCAGTTTTGCGGCGACCACCCGGCAGATCACGCATGTGATGCATAAGGTCCAGACACAGTCACCGGAACTGGCGCGTTGCCTGCAGGCGATTGATCAGAAGCTGAACATGATCGCGCAGATGTTTGTGAGCGAGGAGATAGCACTCAACGAACAGCCAAGCCGCGAAGTCAATCTGAGTGCCGGCGGCGTCGCTTTTCGCGCGCAACACGAAATCGCGATGGATTGCCCGCTTGAGCTGCGTATGGTGTTGTTTCCGTCACTGGTAGGTATCCTGACGGTGAGTCGCGTGATTCACTGTGAACGGGTCGACGACAACAACCGGCAATTCCCCTGGCAGGTCGCGGTAGTCTATGAACATCTGCGTGAGACAGACCGTGAACATCTGGTGCGCCACATTATGGCCAAGGAAACCCAGCAATTACGCGGTGAGCATTCCGGGGGAAACTAGCCAGCATTTCTCACCGCCTCGTTTCGGAACCCGGTGGGAAGTGCGCGCCGGTGGATCATACGGAAAATACCTTCACATCTTTCATCCCTTTGCTGCACCCGTCGCGGTGCCGGATACCTGCTGTAGGAGCGCCGGCCTTCGGCGCGATTGCTACGGTATGCTGTCGCGGTCAGGAGACCGCTCCTACGAGGCTAAACCTGTGGACTGCTAGCTGACCGCCTGTTCTTCCTCTTCCTGCTGTTGCAGTTCCCACAGCCGGGCATACAGGCCGTCCTGTCCCAATAGTTCCTGATGGTTGCCTTGTTCCACAATGCGTCCATCTTCCATAACCAGGATGCTGTCAGCATCGATTATCGTGGACAGGCGATGCGCAATTGCCAGCGTTGTATGGTTTTGTGCGGCAGTGCGCAGGCTGTCCAGAATCGTTTGCTCCGAATGGCTGTCAAGACTTGACGTGGCTTCGTCGAAGACCAGGACTTTTGGATTCTTCAGAATAGCGCGGGCGATGGCGACGCGCTGTTTTTCACCCCCCGATAACTTGAGTCCGCGTTCCCCGACTACCGAATCGTACCCCTTGGGCAGCTTGACGATAAAGTCGTGGATATTGGCCAGGCGGGCGGCCTGTTCAATCTCATCCTGACCGGCTCCGGGACGCGCATAGCCGATGTTGTACCTCAGCGTGTCGTTAAACAACACAGTGTCCTGTGGAACAATACCGACCGCAGCGCGCAGGCTGTGCTGCGTGACGGCACGCACATCCTGGCCGTTAATCAGGATGCAGCCTGAGTCCACGTCGTAGAAACGAAACAGCAGGCGCGCCAGTGTGGATTTACCGGCGCCACTCGGACCGACTATGGCCACCTTCCTGCCGGCCGGGATAACAAAGCTGACATCGTGCAGGATAGGGCGCTCCGCATCATAGGCGAACCTGACCCGGTCAAAGCGTACCTCACCGGCACCCACATCCAGTTCGATAGCGTCTTCCCGGTCCTCGATTTCCGGGGTGCGCTCCAGCACGTCGAACATCAGCTGCATATCGGTAATCGAGTGTTTCAGCTGGCTGTAGACGATGCCGAGAAAGTTGAGCGGGATAAACAGCTGCAGCAGGAAGGCATTGATCAGCACCAGGTCGCCCAGCGTCAGTGAACCAACCACCACGCCGTTGGCGGCAAGCACCATGATCGATGTAACACCGATAGCAATAATCGTCGCCTGGCCAATGTTCAACGCAGACAGCGAGGTCTGACTTTTGACCGCCGCATCCTCCCACTCCGCCAGCGACTCGTTATACCTCGTCAGCTCGTGCTGTTCATTGGAGAAGTACTTCACGGTTTCGTAGTTGATAAGACTGTCGATGGCCTGGGTATTGGCCCTGGAGTCCGCGGCATTCATCCTGACCCGGTATTGCATGCGCCATTCGGTGATCTTGAAAGTGATGAAGATATACACGACCACCGAGCCAAAGGTAATGACGGCGAACCACACGCTGTAGCGGTCGAGCAGAATGCCGGCGATCAGCGCCACCTCGACAATAATCGGCAGGATGCTGAACACCATGTAATTGAGCAGCGAACTGACACTGCGCGTGCCGCGCTCGATGTCGCGGGAAATGCCGCCGGTCCTGCGTTCCAGGTGATAGCGCAGCGACAGACGGTGCAGATGTTCCAGCACCCGGATCGATACCTTGCGCATGGCCCCGTGCCTGACCCGGGCAAATATCGAATCGCGCAACTCATTGAACAGCGAGCTGGCCAGCCGCAGTGCCCCGTAGCCGAGCAGCAGGGCCAGCGGCAGCACCAGTACCCCGTTTTCCTTGTCCAGGGCATCGACAATGCCTTTCAGCAACAGCGGGATACCGACATTGGCGACCTTGGCCAGGATCAGGGAACCCAGCGCAAAGACCACTCTGCCACGGTATTCCCAGAGAAAAGGCACCAATGATTTCAGGGTTTTAACGTCGGTGCCGCCTTTTTCAGGCAGTTCGGTCTGGCGTACGTGCATGGATGGAATTGTACCCTGCCGGGTGACGATACTCTCGATCACCTGCGGGGAAGGGGGTTTAACGGGTCAAAATATCGGCAAAGCCGGGTGTGGCTGCTATAATCGCGCGCTTTGCGAACCGTGCCGGACACCTGGAATATGCCGATCTACGAATACCGCTGTACAGAATGCGGGCATGAGATGGAAAAATTGCAGAAACTCAGCGATGCCCCGCTGAGCGATTGCCCTGCCTGTGGCAAACCCGCCTTGCAGAAACTGGTCTCTGCCGCCGGTTTCCGTCTCAAGGGCGGTGGCTGGTACGAAACCGATTTCAAGAGCGGGAACAAGAAAAATATCGCCAAGGCGGATTCCAAAAGAAAGGAAGAAACCAAGAGCAAGCCTGATTCCAAACCTTCTTCAACGAGTGGCAAAAAGACCGGCTAGCGCGCCCGCTGTCCTTACCCGGAGTTACCAGAATACTCATGCGTACACATTATTGCGGTGAATTGAATACAAGCCAGCTTGACCAGGAAGTCATGCTGGTCGGCTGGGCGCACCGCCGCCGGGACCACGGCGGCGTTATTTTTATCGATCTGCGCGACCGGGAAGGCCGCGTGCAGGTGGTATTCGATCCGGATACCGAGGCAACCTTCGCCACCGCAGAGCGAGTGCGTAGCGAGTTTGTCTTGCAGGTTACCGGCCGTGTTCGTCACCGCCCGGAAGGTACTGTTAACCCGGACCTGTCCACCGGTGAAATCGAGGTACTCGGCAAGGACCTGGTGATCCTCAACAGCGCTGAGACGCCGCCTTTCCATCTCGATGACGACAGTGTGTCCGAAGAACATCGCCTGCGTTACCGCTACATCGATCTACGCCGCCCGGAAATGCTCGAACGGATACGCCTGCGTGCCCGGGTCACCCGTGAGTTACGGGCTTACCTGGATGACAACGGTTTCCTGGACATCGAGACCCCGATACTGACCCGTGCCACGCCGGAAGGCGCGCGCGATTACCTGGTGCCCAGCCGTACCCATCCCGGTGAATTTTTTGCCCTGCCGCAGTCGCCACAACTGTTCAAACAGTTACTGATGATGTCCGGCATGGACCGTTACTACCAGTTAGTGCGCTGCTTCCGCGACGAAGACCTGCGCGCCGACCGTCAGCCCGAATTCACTCAGCTGGATATCGAGACCTCCTTTATGGATGAAGACCGGATCATGGCGCTGACGGAAGACATGATCCGTGGTTTGTTCGACAAAGTGCTGGGTGTAAAGCTGGATAACCCCTTCCCGCGTATGACCTACCAGGAAGCCGTGCAGCGCTTCGGTTCCGACCGGCCCGACCTGCGCGTTAAACTGGAACTGATCGACGTCGGTGACCTGATGCAGGGTGTCGACTTCAAGGTATTCGCCGGTCCGGCTGTGGATCCAAAAGGACGCGTTGCGGCGCTACGCCTGCCAAAGGGTTGCGAGCTTACCCGCAAGGAAATCGACGACTACACGAAATTTGTCGGTATCTACGGCGCCAGGGGCCTGGCCTACATCAAGGTCAACGAAGTCAGCAAGGGGCGCGATGGCTTACAGTCGCCGATCCTGAAATTTCTGCCTGACGATGTTATCGAACAGATTATGCAGCGCACCGGTGCCGAGGATGGAGACCTGGTGTTCTTCGGTGCCGACAAGGCCAGCATTGTCAACGAAGCGCTGGGCGCACTGCGCGTCAAACTCGGTGAAGACCGTGGCTTGATGGAAGGCGAATGGAAGCCCCTGTGGGTAATCGATTTTCCCATGTTCGACTGGGACGACAACACCGGTCGCTGGAATTCATTGCACCACCCCTTTACCGCGCCCAAGGAAGAACACCTGGACCTGCTCAAGAGCGATCCCGGCAACTGTCATTCGCGCGCCTACGACATGGTGCTCAATGGAACCGAGCTCGGTGGTGGATCGATCCGTATCCATCGTGGCGACCTACAGAAGCAGGTATTCGAATTACTGGGCATCAGCGATGAGGAAGCAGAAGACAAATTTGGCTTCCTGCTCAATGCGCTTAAATACGGTTGCCCGCCACACGGTGGTCTGGCATTCGGCCTGGACCGTCTGGTGATGTTGATGACCGGCACCCAGTCGATTCGCGAAGTCATGGCCTTCCCCAAGACCCAGACGGCCAGCTGTCCGCTGACCAACGCGCCGTCCGCAGTACCGGACAGCCAGCTCGCGGACCTCAACATCCGCCTGCGCAAGATTCCCGGGAAAACGCCGGAGTCGTGACTACGGCGTACAAGCGTCCGGAATCGGTTCTGGTCGTTATCTATTCGGTGACTGGCGAGGTCCTGTTACTGGAGCGTCGCCAGCCGGCGGGCTACTGGCAATCCGTTACCGGTAGCCTCGAATGGGGAGAATCGGCACGGGATGCCGCTATCCGTGAAGTCAGGGAAGAGACCGGCATGCAAGTGCAGGACAAGCTGGTGGACTGCAACTATAGCAACCGCTTCGAAATAATACCCGCCTGGCGGGCACGCTATACGCCAGATGTGGACTGGAATACCGAGTACGTTTTCAGGGTTGAACTTGCTGCAACAGCCCCCATTTCTATAAATAGCGAAGAACACGTACAGGGTGAATGGGTTGCGGCACAACAGGCCGCCGAACGGGTAGTTTCCCATACCAACCGCACGGCAATCGAACGCTACGCGAACACCCGAATCATTTAGACTACCCAGGGGGGCGCTGATCAAGCCGTCATTCCGGCGAAGGCCGGAATCCATGAGATTCAATGCACTTAGATTCCGGCCTTCGCCGGAATGACGAACAAGGACTTAATCAGAGCCTCCCTGGCAGAATAAACGAGGAGTATCCGCACATGCAGGCAGCGGCAAAAGAACAAATGCCGTACATTATGCTCGACGACGATGAATGCGAAGCGCGTATCGTCGCGGCAAAGCAGGCACTCGGCGAGCGCCTGGTGATCCTTGGGCATCACTACCAGCGTGACGAAGTGTTTCGCCACGCCGACTATTCCGGCGACTCGCTGAAACTGTCCCGCGAAGCCGCGCATTCCAAAGCCGAATTTATCGTCTTCTGCGGCGTACACTTCATGGCCGAAGTGGCTGATATCCTGTCGCGACCCGACCAGATTGCCATCCTGCCGGATCTCTCTGCGGGTTGTTCCATGGCCGACATGGCTAATCTTGCCAAAGTGGAGCACGCCTGGCAGGAACTGGCCCAGGTTCTGGACCCCGATGAAACCGTCACACCGGTCACCTATATCAATTCAGCCGCAGACCTCAAAGCCTTCTGCGGGGCTCACGGCGGCATCGTCTGCACCTCGACCAACGCACAGCACGTACTCGGATGGTCGTTCCGGCAACGCGAAAAAGTCCTGTTCTTCCCCGACCAGCACCTGGGCCGCAACACCGGTTTCAAAATGGACATCCCACTCGACGAAATGGTGGTGTGGGATTACGACAAACCCATGGGTGGTTTGAGTAAAGAGGACATACACAAGGCAAAGATCATTCTCTGGAAAGGTTTTTGTTCCGTGCACCAGATGTTTCAACCGGAACACATAGACCGCTTCAAGGATAAATTTCCCGAAGGCAAAGTCATCTCCCACCCGGAGTGCAGCTTCGAAGTGTGCCAGAAATCCGATTACGTCGGCTCGACCGAATACATCATCAAAACCATCCGCGATTCAGAACCCGGCACCCGCTGGCTGGTCGGTACCGAACTGAACCTCGTCAACCGGCTGCACGACGAATGCAAGGCCGACGGCAAATCCGTGCACTTCATGTCCCCGACCGTGTGCATGTGTTCCACCATGTTCCGTATCGATCCCCAGCATTTATTATGGACGCTGGAGAACCTGCTCGATGGGAGTCCGGTGAATCAGATCAAGGTGCCCGAGAAAGAAGCGAGACTGGCCAGAACGGCGTTGGAACGGATGTTGGAAGTTTCTCCCTGATTGTTACCGGGGATGGGTCAGCTCTGTTCCCTGATTATTTTCCAATTCCTCGAATTGGTTGATTTTCACATCTCCCTCAGGGAAATGAGCGCATATCTCCAATTGTCCTCCCATTGCCTCAATGAACCGACGAAGGGTTGAGATATACATATCCGCTTTTTTCTCAATCTTAGCCACGGCAGGCTGCTTTACCTCAAGTTCTGCGGCAAGCTGCTCCTGGGAGAAATGACGGGCCTGGCGAAGCTCGGCAAGGGGCAGCTCGGCTTTCATTGCCATAGCTTTTTCATGTGCCTGAGCCTGAGCTTCGGGGCTCATCGCTTGTCGTAAATCTCTAAATTTCTTAGCCATCACCTTTCTCCGATTTCGCTTCTTTCTCTAACGTCTCAAGATGCTCGTCATATAACTTATCGGCCAACGGGATGTTTTCGTCATACCATCGGTCATTACCCGTCTTGTCGCCACCAAGCAGCAGGATAGCCATACGGCGTGGATCAAAGGCATAAAGCGTCCGGTACGGCCTTCCAGCATGCTGGATACGTAGTTCGCGCATGTGCGTATG
>CAJXFW010000102.1 GCA_913053655.1 uncultured Thiogranum sp.
AGAATGAATGTACAAACAGTTGTGGCCATTATGCCGCGCTGCTTTCATTTGATCAGGAAGAACTGGCTGAGTACCCGGATGGTGCTTGTAGCAACGCTGGTTGCTGTACTGACCTGGTGGTTACTGGATCTGTACTATCAGCATTCAGTGCAGGAGCTTGTGACAGCCGGTATCTCCGGTGACCAGCTGGTTGCACTGGTACGGGAACAACGCACGCTTGCGGTGCTGGCGTTCGGTGCCCTGTGCGGCATCTTCTTTGTGTGGCTGGGTCGCCGACTCAAAAAAATTCATCACGCGCTTGACCAGTGTTCGAACCGTCTGGGTATTCAGCTGCCATGGGCATTCGAGGGCGATCAGATACGGCGTCTGGGAAAACGGCTTGAGCGTATGAGTGAAGAGGTGATCGCAGAAACCTCGGCGCTGGAGTATCAGGCGCGGCATGATAGCCTGACGAACCTGCCAAATCGGTCGATGCTGCTGGAGAAGCTGGAATCCGGCCTGGCCGAAGCAGTGGAAAACGATGAGTCGCTGTCTCTTTTCATTCTGGACCTGGATCGTTTCAAGGAAGTCAACGATACGCTGGGTCACCATGTCGGTGACCGGATGTTACAGGAGGTGGGCCGCCGTCTGGAATCGGTGCTGGACAGGACCGATATGGTTGCACGACTGGGTGGCGATGAGTTCGCAGTGCTGTTGCCCGGCGCAAACCTGCAACGCTGCAAGACGGTGTGCAGGAAAATATTTGCAGTAATGGACCGGCCCATCAAGGTAGAAAACCTGTGTTTGCGCGCGTATGCCAGTATCGGTGTTGCCCTGTGTCCAGAGCACGGCCGGGATGCGAGTCTGCTGATGCGCCACGCAGACGTTGCCATGTACGAGGCGAAACGCAAGCAAAAAGGTTTTTCATTCTATACACCGGACCAGGACGAATACTCGATCAGCCGTCTGGGTCTTTCGAGTGAGCTCAGGGATGCCATCACTGAAAACCAGCTGTTGCTTGAATACCAGCCCATGGTCGATTTCAAGACCGGCAGGATATTCTGTGCCGAGGCGCTGGTGCGCTGGCAGCATCCGGAATACGGTCTCATACCGCCCGAAGAGTTTATTCCGACCGCCGAGCAGACCGGTGTTATTCGCCCCATGACCTTATGGGTGATCGACAGGGCGCTGGAGCAGACGGCGATCTGGAGCCGCAGCGGAATCGATCTGCACATCAGCGTGAACCTCTCGGTACGCAGCCTGCAGGACCGCAGGTTACCGGCGCAGGTGCAAAAGCTGGTGGACAGGCATCAGATCAATCCACAGCACGTCATTCTGGAAATCACCGAAAGTGCCATTATGTCTGATCCACTGACGGCACGACGTGTCATGCGGCGTTTGTCGAGCATGGGATTCCATCTTTCGATTGACGATTTTGGCACTGGTTACTCGTCGCTGGCATATCTCAAGCAGCTGCCGGTGGATGAAATCAAGATAGACAAGTCTTTTGTGACACAGATGGATCAGGATGAAAACGACGCGGTTATTGTTCGCGCAACCATCGATCTGGCGCACAACCTGGGTCTAAAGGTGGTCGCAGAGGGTGTGGAAAGTATAGATGTGTGGGATTTGCTGGAAATGCTCGGTTGCGATACCGCGCAGGGCTACTACATCCGCCGGCCTCAGAATCCGCAGGAGCTCGCCGAGTGGATGGGATCCAGGGAATGCAGGCAGGCACCGTGGTTTACACCGTTACAGTTCGCAACGTAGGAGCGGTCTCCTGATCGCGACAGCGGGCCGTAACCATCGCGCCGAAGGGCGGCGCTCCTACAAGGCACGCCATAGCCCATAACCATCACGCCGAAAATATTACACCTGTAGGAGCGGTCTCCTGACCGCGACAGCCGGCCTAGACCGATTTAGCCTGTTCAATCGCGTTGCCGATGTAGCTCGCCGGCGTCAGCTCTGCCAGTTCCCGTTTAGCCTGTTCGGGTATCTCCAGTCCTTCGATAAAGGTCTTGAGCGACCCGGCACTGATGCCTTTGCCGCGCGTTAACGCCTTGAGTTTTTCGTAGGGCTGTTCCACGCCGTAACGACGCATCACTGTCTGTACGGCTTCCGCCAGCACTTCCCAGGTTGCGTCGAGGTCTTGTGCCAGGCGTGCCGGATTGGGTTCCAGTTTGCCGATGCCGCGCAGCAGCGAGTCGCAGGCAATGACGGTATGTGCAACGCCAACGCCCAGATTACGCAGTACTGTCGAGTCACTCAGGTCGCGTTGCCAGCGGGACACGGGCAGCTTCATGGCCAGGTGGCCGAAGATGGCGTTGGCGATGCCAAGGTTGCCTTCGGCATTCTCAAAGTCGATGGGATTGACCTTGTGCGGCATGGTCGATGAGCCGATTTCACCGGCGACCGTTTTCTGCTTGAAATAACCCAGCGAAATGTATGCCCAGACATCGCGTGTGAAGTCGATCAGGATGACGTTGAAGCGGGCAATAGTGTCAAACAGCTCGGCGATATAGTCGTGTGGTTCGATCTGGGTGGTATAACTGTTCCAGTCCAGTCCCAGTTTTGTTACAAAATTCCGTGCAAACTCCGGCCAGTCGATGTCCGGGTAGGCAATCAGGTGTGCATTGTAGTTGCCTACTGCGCCATTGATTTTCCCCAGCAGTTCAACACCTGCAATCTGGTCACGCTGGCGTCGTAGACGCTGGACGACGTTGGCGACTTCCTTGCCCAGTGTGGTGGGCGAGGCAGGCTGGCCGTGAGTGCGCGATAGCATCGGCATTTCAGCGGTGCTGTGCGCCAGTGCTGTGAGTGTCTGTATGATCTCGTCGGCTTGCGGCAGTATGACCTGGCCGCGCGCTTCGCGCAGCATCAGGGCGTAGGCCAGGTTGTTGATGTCTTCGGAGGTGCAGGCAAAATGGATAAATTCGCTGATCGCTTCCAGTTCGTCGTTACCTGCGATCTTTTCTTTCAGGAAATATTCGACTGCCTTGACGTCATGATTGGTGGTGCGCTCGATGTTCTTGACGCGTTGCGCATCTTCTTCGCTGAAGTTGTCAGCGATGCCATCGAGTACCTTGTTGGCGTGCTCGCTGAGTGCCGGTACTTCCGGGATTCCCGGGCTTGCGGCCAGTGTCTGCAACCAGTGCACTTCAACCAGTACCCGGTGTTTGATCAGGCCGAATTCGCTGAAGATCGGGCGCAGTCCTTCGGTCTTGCGGGCATAGCGGCCGTCAACGGGGGAGACGGCGGTCAGTGATGTCAGATCCATGTCGGCTTTTTGTTTCCTGTTATTCAGGCGGCCAGATGCCGCAATACATAGTGCAGGATACCACCGTGCCGGTAGTATTCGATTTCCTGTGGCGTGTCGATACGGACCCGCGCCTGGAAACTTGTCTTTTTACCGTCTTCGGTGACCACTCGCACCGTCACCTGCTTGGCCGATCCATCGCCCAGCCCATCGATACTGTAGGTCTCGGTCCCGTTTAATCCAAGGGAGGCAGCGGTATCACCCTCATTGTATTGCAATGGCAGGATACCCATGCAGACCAGGTTGGTGCGGTGAATACGTTCGTAGCTTTCGGCAATAACCGCTCTCACGCCTAACAGCCTCGGGCCCTTGGCAGCCCAGTCACGCGATGATCCGGAGCCGTATTCCTTGCCGGCGAGCACCACCAGTGGGGTACCTTCATCCCGGTAGCGCATGGCGGCATCATAGATACTCATCTGTTCACCGTCGGGCTGATGAACGGTTACACCACCTTCGGTACCGGGCGCCATCAGGTTGCGCAGACGGATATTGGCGAAGGTGCCGCGCATCATGACTTCGTGATTGCCGCGCCGTGAGCCCAGTGAATTGAAGTCACCCTGTTGCACGCCTTGCGCCAGCAGGTATTCGCCCGCCGGGCTGTCGGCTTTGATAGCGCCGGCCGGGGAGATGTGGTCTGTGGTGACTGAATCACCCAGCAAGGCCAGCACGCGGGCACCCTGAATATCCGAAACCTCGCCGGGCTCTTTGCTCATGCCTTCAAAGTAGGGCGGGTTCCGGATGTAGGTTGAGTCGTCGCGCCAGCCAAACAGTTGACCGGCAGGCGATTCGAGATCCACCCAGCGATCAGCACCCTTGAAGACATCCTGATACACACTCGTGAACTCTTCTCGACTGACGCTTGAGGCGACAGCATCGTTGATCTCTTTCTGCGTCGGCCAGATGTCTTTCAGAAAAACATCAGTGCCTTTGGCATCCTGACCGAGTGCTGTGTTGTAGAGGTCGGTATTCATGGTGCCGGCTATTGCATAGGCAACTACCAGCGGGGGTGATGCCAGGTAGTTCATGCGTACTTCGGCGTGTACGCGTCCCTCGAAGTTGCGGTTGCCGGATAACACCGCGCAGACCGACAGGTTGCCCTCTGCAATGGCTTTGGATACCGGTTCCGGCAGTGGCCCGGAATTTCCGATGCAGGTGGCACAACCATAGCCTATGACGTGAAAGCCCAGTGTTTCCAGGTCGTCCATCAAGTCGGCCCGTTTCAGATACTCGGTGACGACCTGTGATCCCGGCGCCAGTGATGTTTTGACCCAGGGTTTGACCTTCAGGCCCAGGGCGGCTGCTTTTTTGGCGACCAGTCCGGCGCCCAGCATGACGGAGGGGTTTGAGGTATTGGTGCAGGAGGTAATGGAGGCGATAACTACGGCGCCGTCATCCAGTTCGAAGTCCTGCCCGTTGATGGCGCCTTTGGCCGGTTTACTCTTCAGGTTGCGCTCTGCCTGCATCGCGCCCAGCGCCGTGTCGAACATGGGCTTCGAATCGCTTAACGGGATACGGTCCTGCGGTCGTTTGGGACCGGCAAGGCTGGGTACCACGGTCGACATATCGAGTTCCACGATGCTGGTGTATTCGGCGTGTGGCTGGTCGGGTGTGTGGAACATGCCCTGTTCTTTTGCGTAGGCTTCTACCAGCGTGATCTGGTCTTCGTCGCGTCCGGACAGGCGCAGGTAATTCAGGGTCTCGTCGTCGATCGGGAAGATGCCGCAGGTGGCGCCGTACTCGGGTGCCATGTTGGCCAGTGTGGCGCGGTCGGCCAGTGACAGGTTATCCAGGCCGTCGCCGAAGAATTCCACAAATTTTCCGACCACGCCGTGTTTGCGCAGCATTTCAACGACCAGCAGGACCAGGTCGGTCGCGGTGGCGCCTTCCGGCAGTTCGCCGCTCAGTCGGAATCCGACCACCTGTGGGATCAGCATGGAGACCGGCTGACCGAGCATGGCAGCTTCGGCCTCGATACCACCCACGCCCCAGCCCAGTACGCCCAGGCCGTTGATCATGGTGGTGTGGGAGTCGGTGCCGACCAGTGTGTCGGGATAGGCTTGTAGTACGCCGTTATTTTCCTGTCCGAATACCACGCGGCCCAGGTATTCCAGGTTGACCTGGTGCACGATACCGGTATCCGGCGGTACCACCTTGAAGTTGGAGAAGGCTTTCTGGCCCCACTTTAGGAAGCTGTAACGCTCCTGGTTGCGCTGGTATTCGATTTTGGCGTTCAGCTCGATGGCGCCGCTGTTACCGAAGCTGTCGATCTGCACCGAGTGGTCGATGACCAGTTCGGCGGGTTGCAGGGGATTGATTTTTTCCGGGTCGCCACCCAGTGCTTTCATGGCGTCACGCATGGCGGCCAGGTCAACAATGGCCGGGACACCGGTGAAATCCTGCATCAGCACGCGCGCCGGCCGGTAAGCGATTTCCTGCTGCGGTTCCGCTTTCGGGTCCCAGTTGATCAGGGCCTCTATATCGTCCCGGGTGACGGTTTTTCCGTCTTCGAAACGAAGCAGGTTTTCGAGCAGTATTTTCAGCGAATAGGGCAGACGCGAAACATCTTTTGCCAGTGCGGGCAGACGGTGGATTTCGTAGCGGTTGGCACCCACCGATAAGCTGCTGCGAGTCGAAAAACTGTTGCTCATTCAATGCTCCTGCAAACCGTATTCAAACAGGCGCGCAATTATGGGCTATTTGAAATCGGCTGGGTAGTGGCGGATAAGTGGCCTGGAAAAATTTACAGTAAGGCAGCTCTGGGTTTATTTGTCATGCCGGCGCATGCCGGTATCCAGGGTATTAAAAACGCTGGATACCGGCATGCGCCGGCATGGCGACAAATAAATTAATCTAGTATTTCAGATAGATAATGGCTATATCTAATGTAATTTAATATTATCTTTCAGAAGCGCGGTCGCGGTCTCGGTGAGTTTGCGTCTTCCCACCAGTAACCCCAGGCGGGTGCCGCCACACTGACGCCATAGTACAGCAGAGCGCATCGCGGCCAGCAGCAGGGCGCGGATCTGGTTCGCTACACCGGTGTCGGTCAGGCGATCGGGATCCCCGTTAACCATGATGCGTGGTTTCAATGTGCTGACGGTATTGGTATAAAGTTCCGCCAGGCTCGATAACAGGTTTGGGTGATTGATAGCGAAATGACCGGCCTGATCCTGCGCACGTTTGATGCCTTCGCTCAATGCGTCCAGCAAGTCGGCGCGTTTGCTCAACTTGCGCTCCAGGTGCAGCAGCACGATCAGATAGCGGCTCAGTTCCAGGTCCGGTTTCTGTTGGCCGCTGATGAGCTGTGCCTGTATCAGACGCAGGCCGGCGTTTACACCGCTCACGTTGCCATACACATCGACAACGCTGGGTGCATCGATCAACAGAATGCTGTTCAGGCTGGATTGAAATGCATCCAGGTCATGCGGCTTGCCCGTGGCGATCTGCTGGACAAGATGCAGCGCCTGCAGGATTCCGGCGAAGGCG
This sequence comes from uncultured Thiogranum sp., assembly GCA_913053655.1. Lineage (GTDB taxonomy): Bacteria > Pseudomonadota > Gammaproteobacteria > DSM-19610 > DSM-19610 > Thiogranum. The sequence continues at coordinate 6,782 of CAJXFW010000102.1, forward strand.
AGTGTGCGGTCTGCGTTGCTGTGATTCATTAGCAGATCGTACCACCACCCAGGCACAGATTGCCGTCGTAGAAGACGATGGCCTGCCCGGGCGTCACCGCACGCTGTGGTTCGCTAAAGCATACCTGCACCTGATCGTCGCTGAGCGCGGTGATTTCGCAGGCCTGGTCTGACTGGCGGTAGCGGATACGGGCGTGGCAGTGCAGCGGTATCGATGGTGCCGTCGCGGAAATCCAGCGCAGGTCTTTGGCTTCCAGTGCAGGTTTGAACAGGGCGGGGTGGTCATTGCCTTGCGCGACGATCAATTGATTGGCACCCATATTTTTGCCTGCCACATACCAGGGTTCGCCGCTGGTGTCGCGCAAGCCGCCGATTCCCAGCCCCTGACGCTGGCCTATCGTATGGAACATCAGCCCCTGGTGTTTGCCCAGTGTTTCACCTTCGGTGGATATAATTTCACCGGGCTGGGCAGGGAGGTAGCGTTGCAGGAATTCCGTGAACTTGCGCTCGCCGATAAAACAGATACCGGTACTGTCTTTTTTGGCGAAGTTTTTGAAGCCCCTGTCTTTGGCCATGGAACGTACATCCGGTTTTAACAGGTCGCCGAGCGGAAACAGTGTTTGACTCAGCGCCGGCTGATCCAGTCGGTACAGGAAGTAACTCTGGTCCTTGTTTTCATCGCGGCCCTTTAGCAGCTGACGCTGGTTGGCCGGACCTTCAACGCGTGCATAGTGGCCGGTTGCAATCCAGTCGGCACCCAGTCCCGCAGCGTAGTCGGGGAAGGCCTTGAATTTTATTTCCTGGTTGCAAAGGATGTCCGGGTTGGGTGTACGGCCGGCACGGTACTCGGCGAGAAAATATTCGAATACGCGGTCCCAGTATTCACTCGAGAAACTGATGGTGTGCAGTTTAATCCCGAGACACTCAGCGACGTCCCTGGCATCAGCAAGATCCTGTTCAGCCGGGCAATAGCCTTCGTCATCGTCTTCATCCCAGTTTTTCATGAACAGGCCTTCTACCTGATAGCCCTGTTCGAGCAGCACGGCGGCGGCGACGGCAGAATCAACGCCCCCGGAAAGGCCCACGATGACTTTTCCGCAGTAGGCTTCTATTCCCGGACAGGCTCCTGATATGTCTTCGATGGAGTTAATCCCCTTTGGCTTCAATTCCTCGCCGCTTGCGGCGAAATCGGTAGGAGCGGGCTTGCCCGCGAATGGTTCGGATTTCACTAAACCTTGATTCGCGGGCGAGTCCGCTTCTACGGCGATACCCCGCCAGCTTGCGGCAGGGTAGCTCATTGAACATCGGACTGCGCAACAGGTCTGAACGCGAGCGAATTTCTTCCAGTGTCAGCCAGTGCGTTGCGAGAATTCCGGTATCGAGCGGCCGTTGTTTGTCTTCATCAGTGCAGGTGCCGCAAAAAGTTGCGCGCAGGAAGGTGTCATTTTTTGCCGTATTGCGCCAGCGATAGATGCCAACCAGTGTTTCAGGCTGAAACTGCCAGGCCGTTTCTTCCAGGCATTCCCTGACCGCAGCGTCGATCAGACTTCCATCGTCCTCCAGGTGACCGGCCGGTTGATTGAAGCGCACGGCGCCGCGAACGTTTTTTTCGACCATTAAAATCGCTTGTGTCGCTCTGAGACGACAGCGACGGTGACTCCTGGCTTCCAGATCATGATGCTTTTGGTCCTGATTATCTGAAGTGAATTAGCGTATAAACAATTAGTTATATAATGTATTTGATGTTAATTTGCAAAAAAAGTGCTCTAAGTAGGCGTCATAGACTTGACATTATTTCAGAGGTCCATAAAGTAGCCACATGACCTACGCCACTTTGCGCGGGTTCGCCTCCGGTACCCCAGGCAGCTGTTGTTCTGGCCCGGGGAACCGGCAGAGTGTCATGGCCATAATAATAACGCTGGAATTGCCCCGCGCAGATTCTGGACAAACTATATACACGACAAAACGTGAGGAGGAGTTATCATGCAAAAAGTCGTAAAGCAATTGTTACTGTCAGGTGTGTTGCTGGCAATTTCATTCGGGAATGCCTTTGCTGAGGAAGTACTGAAGCCTTTTGTACTGGCGTATACTACCAGTGGCGATGTGCAGACAGTGGCTGACGAAGTTAAAAGTAAGGTCGAAGCCGCTGGTTTTGAAGTTGCCGGTACCTACTCTCCCTACGATGGTGCGATCATTATTGCCATCACCAACGATGACCTGAAAAAAGCGGCAGCCAGTTCCGACTTCGGTGGTTATGAAGCCGGCCAACGCGTTTCCGTAACCAAGGTGGGTGACGAGATTCAGGTGGCCTACAGCAATCCTGAATACTACGCCAATGCCTACCGTCTCAAAGACACCTCGGATGCTGCTACTGCGCTTAAAAGCCTGGAGACTGCACTGGGTAACAAGGAAACTTTCGGTACCGGTGACAAGCAGCTGACTGCTGCCGATCTGCGCAAGTATCACTACATGTTTGGTATGGAATACTTTGACGATCCCAGCGAACTGGCTTCCTATGACAGCCAGTCAGATGCAATCGCTGCGGTTGAAGAAGGTCTGGCCCAGGGTCGCGGTGGTGCTACCAAGGTCTACCGTATCGACATCCCGGGTAAGGACGAGACCGTGTTCGGTGTTGCTCTGAATGACAGCGGTTGTAGTGGTGACGAGTACATCATGAGCCGTGTCGACAAGGCACCGGTTCGTTCCACTGCGCATCTGCCGTATGAGATCCTGGTTTCCGACGGCGATGTCTACGCCCTGTATGCGCGTTTCCGCATTGCCATCAGCTGGCCTAATCTGCCGATGATCCAGAGCGAAACCGGTGCTACTTTCTTCAATATCATGTGCGCACCTAACGCCATTGAAGAAGCACTGATCAACGCTGCTGGCGGCGACATCTGATAGCAGTAAACTGTTAAAGCACTACTTTGGCCCCCGTGACCTTACGGTCACGGGGGCTTTTTTTGTGCGCGTGCTGGTGGCGCGCACGGATAATACCGTGTGCAGGAGCGCCGGCCTTCGGCGCGATGGTTGCGGCCGGCTGTCGCGGTCAGGAGACCGCTCCTACAGGTTGTAATATCTTTTGTAGGAGCGCCGGCCTTCGGCGCGATGGTTGC
>CAJXFW010000103.1 GCA_913053655.1 uncultured Thiogranum sp.
TGCCGAAGTCTGCCACCAGTGGATCCAGGCCGTTGCCACCGCCTCCGACAATATCGCCGCCACCGCAGGAAGCGAGCACCGTGCTGACCAGTAGTAGCATACCGGCCGCCCTACGCGATTCCCGGGTGTTTCGACCCTGCTCAGCGCTGCCAGTCATGGATGCCCCTTTGTTAATCATATTTAACACACTGTTTTTGTTGTGAATAATAGCCTTTGTGTATCAGCAGCTGTTATGACTTGTCACTCGCTCGTTGAATAAGCAAGCAAAGATCGGACCCGGTCCCTGGCAGCTTCCTCGAATGGCGTCATACCTTTGATATATGTAGCTAATTCTGGATAACTACGGCCAGTTCTGGATTTACTTCACCTGTCGCCGGATGCAGACGATATCTGCAACCGGCGACAGCGTTGCGACAGCCCGGTAGCGACTATAGGTTGCAAGCTCCGAGTTAATCTGTGAACCCGGTCACAAATCGAAAAATCCGCGTGGTTACAGCCTTTTGTATGTCGAATACGTATCAAGTCCGGCTCCGGTAATGCCGATCAATGTGGACTGGTTCACAGTAAGGGGGCTTTTTGTGCTTTAGATTCGTTCTCAACACCGGGCGTTTATCGGCTGGACCGGTATTTGCTAGCCATCCAGCCGTGACAGATAACGAATAAACGGGACTCCCAATGACGAAGACAAACAAAAAGCAGTTTCGAACCAGCCAGGGGGGCAAATTTCGAAACCCGCTGCCGCTCAAGGTAGCAGCGGGGATCATGGCAGTGGCGCTGGCCATGCCGGCATTAGCCGGTCCGCGCGAGCAGGCCAAACGCATGCACGATCGTTTAACCGGCGTGCCACCGACAGCCGCGGTACTGGATGCTATGGTAATCGCCATGGGGACGAGCTCGAAAGCAGCGGCGCTGCTGGCTATCGATCCGGCCCGGAATCCCGACGCGAAGTATTTCTACAATGTCACCCTGAAAAATTTTGCCACGCCCTGGACCAATGAGGCCCGGGACATTTTTGCGCCGTTCAACGATTACACCGCCCTGGTGATTGGCATGATCCGCGACGACGTGCCGTTCAATCAGCTATTTTCCGTGCCTTATACCTATGCGGGTAACCCGGGACCAGGAATTCGCGCGTTATCGACAACGAATAATGACCATTATGCGGACCTGGAGGCAACCGGTGTCGATCTGAGCCTCAAGGCTAACTTCGATCAGGTGCCGCAGGCAATTGCTGTTCCGGCCGGTGCTTTTACTACCCGCGCCGCCGCCCGAGCCTTTTTTATCGACGGTACAAATCGTGCCATGTTCCGCTTCACTATGTTGAACCACCTCTGCAAGGATATGGAAGAGGTGAATGACACTACCGGCACGCCGGATCGTATTCGCCAGGATGCCAGTCGTAGCCCGGGCGGCGACAGCCGGATCTTCATGAACGGTTGTATCGGTTGCCATATCGGTATGGATCCCATGACGCAGGCGTTTGCCTATTACGACTTTGTGTATACGGCAGGTAATGAAGATGGCGGTCAGCTGATCTATACCCCCAACCAGGTGCAGCCAAAGTATCTGATTAACTCGGACAACTTCAAGTCCGGCTATGTGACACCCAATGACAACTGGGATAACTACTGGCGTACCGGACCCAATAGAAATCTGGGTTGGAGTTCTTCGCTGAGCGGCAGTGGCAGTGGCGCCGCTTCCATGGGTGCCGAACTGGCTAACAGCGTGGCATATGCCCGCTGCCAGGTAACCAAGGCTTACAGGACTGTTTGTCTGGGTGAGCCGAGTCAAAGCCAGCTGGATACTTTGCTGGGCGCTTACAACACCAATAACCAAAGTATGAAACAGGTCTTTGCCAGCGCTGCTACGCAGTGCATGGGCCTCTGATAAAAAACCCAGGGGAACGGTATCATGAATCCAGCCATTGATTTTTTATCAGCGGGTATTGATCGTCGCACGCTGCGTTTTATCCTGCGCTTCGGTGTGTTGTTACTTGCCGCCTTTCTACTGACTGCCTGTGGCGGTGGTGCATCCACCAACAGTAATCCGACCGCCGGTCTGACGAACAATACCAACAATCTTGGAATATCCGCTTACACAGGACCCAACGCACTAACAGCAGATATTCGCGCGTTCCAGACGAACGTCTGGGAGCCTCTACGGGTGCCTACCAAGTGTGGCGCGTGTCACAGCCCGGGCGTGGGACAGACCCCCATGTTCGTACGTGATGATGACGTGAACCAGGCCTATGCCGCTGCGAATCCTTTAGTCGATCTGGATAATCCTGCCGGCTCACGGCTGGTTACCAAGGTTGGCGAAGGCCATAATTGCTGGTTACCGAGTGTTCCGGCCTGTATGACGGCGATTACCGGCTACGTTCAGGACTGGGCGGCTGGAGCAGCGGCCGGGGGCGGGAAGCAGATTTTACTGACTGCGCCGACGGTTCTAAAAGATCCTGGTGCAACGCTGGCTTTCCCCACTACAGCTGCACAGACCGCGTTTTCGACAACGGTGTGGCCTCTGGTAAGAGGGGCCGGCCAGTGTGTTAACTGTCATATCGATTCTTCTGCCACCAAACAGCAGCCGTATTTTGCCAGCAGCGTTGTAGACGAAGCTTACGCAGCGATCAAGTCCAAGATCAACCTGAATGATCCGCCTTCATCGCGGGTGGTTCTCCGCTTGCGCGACGAATTCCATAACTGCTGGACCGGTGCGTCGGTGGCGGCCTGTGGTGCAGATGGCGCGATGATGCAGACGGCCATTGAGAATATGATTGCGGGGAACGGAGACACCAGCAAGGCCATCGTTGCAAATGCTGTCACAGCGCCAACCATCTTCAGTAAGGCCTTGAAGCTGACTGACGGTGTAGTGGCCTCGGGCGGCAACCGCTACGAAAAGGATATTATTGCGCTGTACGAGTTCAAGACCGGCGCCGGTACCATTGCGCTGGACAGCAGTGGCGTCACACCTGATTTGAACCTGACCCTTACCCCCGACGATCCTAACAGCACTACTGACGTCGCCTGGGTCGGTGGCTGGGGCATCAGCATCGTTAACGGTATGGTCAGGGGCAGGACCACCGAAAGTAAAAAGTTACGCGATCTGATCACCTCGACCGGCGAGTATTCCATCGAGGCCTGGGTAGTACCCGCCAACGTAACCCAGGAAGGGCCGGCGCGTATTATCACGTACTCCGCCGGCACCGCTGATCGCAACTTTACGTTAGGCCAGACGCAGTACAACTATGACTTCATGCAGCGTTCCAGCACCACCGATGGTAACGGCGAACCCATGCTTTCCACGGCCGATGCCGATGAAGACCTGCAGGCGGCATTGCAGCACGTCGTGACCACGTTTGATCCGCTCAACGGACGTCGCATCTATGTCAACGGTGTTTTCACTGATGATGTGGACCCGGTGGCAGCGGGCAATCTCAACGACTGGGATGACACTTTTGCCCTGGTACTGGGGAATGAATTGTCCGGTAACAGGCAATGGCAGGGGACGCTCAGACTGGTGGCGATCCATAACCGGGCACTGACGCAGGCGCAGATCCAGCAGAATTTCGATGCCGGCGTTGGCGAGAAATTCTTCCTGCTGTTTTCGATCGGTGATGTGCCCGGCGTGCCTGCTGGCAGCTATATTATGTTCTCGGTCGAGCAGTACGACAGCTACAGCTACCTGTTCGAAAAACCGACCTTCATCAATCTGGATGCCAGTGTGATGCCCGGCACTATCCCGCTCAAACGTATGAGTATTGGCATTAATGGCAGGGAGGCCACTATTGGTCAGGCTTATCGAAATCTGAATACGAGTATTACTGATGCAGCGTATGATGCAGCCACAGGACAGGTTCTGTCTAATATCGGTACCGTAATTCCTCTGGAGAACGGTGCGGATGCGGATGAGTTCTTTCTCACTTTCGAAACGCTGGGCAGTGCCCCCAGCAATCCTCCGCCATCGCCGGGACCGGTGATCGTCCCGGATGTCCCGGCTCCACTGGCGACTTCGGATATCGGCGTGCGTACCTTCGACGAGATCGATGCCACCATGGCCGCAGTTACCGGGGTGAGTGCGCAGGTTGTCAAACCTGTGTTTGATGTGCTCCGGCAGCAGTTACCGGCTGACGAGGCGCTGGAGAGCTTCCTGTCGGCGCACCAGATGGCGATTGCACAGTTGGCGATTGCGTACTGTTCCGCGCTGGTGGATAACTCTGCGCTGCGAGCCAGTTTCTTTGGCCTGGGTGATAGCTTCTTTAACGCAGACGTTGTTACCGCATTCACTGCAGGTAATAAAACCACCATTGTCGATGCACTGTATGATCGTATAGTCGGTATACAACCGGTAGGCGGCGGTACTGATCTCCTTACCGCTCCTTCGCGTGCAGATGTTAGAGCCGAGTTGATTGGACCCAACCCTGATCCCAATATCGCCGATCCGGATAATATGTTCGACAGGCTCGCCGGACTCTGTCCCGTTGGAGCGTGTTCGGTAGTTCGTACTCAAACAGTCATCAAGTCCATGTGTGCAGCAACACTGGGCAGCGCGGCGATGCTGGTGCAGTAGTGATGCAGGAATTAAACAGAACAAGTGCGAGGAAGACTAACCATGGCTAAACGAAAACAACCTCTGCACCCGGATGCGCCGCTTCGGCACCGGGGCCATGCGCGCCCGGTGACACGGCGCGATTTCCTGGCCCAGGGATTTCTCTCCGGTATGGGGATGACGATGGGGGGATCGGTGTTCAGCATGCTGGCAGGTATGCGCACAGCCTCTGCGACAAGTCATCTGCCTCTGTCAACGGATATTCTAACTATGGCAGCCAACCTGAATCCAGTCTGTTCCCTGGGTGGGGCGGGCAATAATCCATTGCCCTTTATCTGCTTCGATCTGGCAGGCGGTGCCAACATCGCAGGTTCCAATGTGCTGGTTGGCCGGGATACCCAGATGGATTTCCTGACCACCGCAGGCTACAGCAAGCTTGGCCTGCCGGGTGACATGATCCCCGGCGGAACGGAAGCGACGCCAACCGCAACAAGTAACGGCGATTTCACCGATACCACGTTTGGCTTGGCGTTCCATTCCGACAGCGCTTTTCTACGCGGTATGCTGGTGAGTGCGCCGACGGTGACTGGTTTGCCGGCTAACGTGGATGGCGTGGTCATACCGGCCCGTTCCGGAAACGACACTGGCAATAACCCGCACAATCCCATGTACGGCATTGCCAGGGCCGGTGGTGACGGCAAGGTGGTGACCCTGATTGGTTCACGCAATACTGATTCGGGCGGCAACTCACTGGCACCGGCCATGATGATCGACCCAACCATCCGCCCAACTAAGGTGGACCGTCCCAGCGATGTGACCGGCATGGTGGATACCGGTGGTTTGACAGATATCCTGAGTGATAGAGACGTGGTCTCGGTGATGGAATCTGTGGCTCGTGTCAGTAGCAGCAAGCTGGGGAATGTCAGCACAAACCTCACCAATGACGCCGTGATCAAAGACATGGTGAGTTGCGGCTACCTGAAAGCGGCCGATCTCGCAAGCCGCTTCGCCGGAGTATCCGTTGATCCTGCAGCTGATACCAGGATTCGTGGCGGTATATTTACTGCGAATGAGTTCGACAACGACCGCGAGTTCCGGAAAACCGCCTCGGTAATGAAAATGGTTGTTGAAGGTAACGCAGGCGCCGGGACGATTGCAATGGGTGGCTACGATTACCATACCGGTGATCGCTCGACCGGCGAAATTCGCGACCTGCGGGCAGGACGCTGTATTGGCGCCTGTCTGGAATTCGCAGCGCTCGTCGGAAACCCACTCATGATCTATGTGTTCAGCGACGGCTCTCTGGCCAGTAACGGTACCGTTGATAACTCGGCGGCCGGTCGTGGCAAGGGTGTGTGGAGCGGCGACAACTCCTCGACAGCTGCGTCGTTTATCCTGGTTTACAATCCCAACGGAGTGACCGCATTGCGCAACCAGATTGGCGCCTTCAGTGGTGACGGTTCGGTGATTACCTCTTCCAGCCCTGCCGCTAATAACGTTAACCTGCTGGTGGAAACGGTCATACTCAACTACATGTCCATGACCAAGCAGATTGGTCAGTTTCCTACGCTGTTTAACGGCTTTGGCACGAACCCCAGCTCGATCTTGCTCGACAGTCTGACGGCCTTTGGGCCGCTTGCCTGAACCACGCTCGCGGGGGCGGTCAATTTAGTAGCCGCCCCCGTGTTCCCGATCGACCGTTCTGGCGATCACCCAGGCTTCCACGCGTTCCGCCCCCGCGTTTTTAAGTGTGCGCGCGAGCTCGTTGAGCGTTGCGCCGGTAGTGAGTACGTCATCCACTAACAGAAAATGTTCCCCCTGCAATGAGCGTGTCGCGGAGAATGCACCGCGCACATTGTGCCGGCGTTCTCTGGCGGACAGATCTGACTGGGCAGCCGTTGCCTTGTGTTTACGGCAGATGTCCAGTTTCAACGAATACCCTTTTCGAGTCAGCGGGCGGGCAATTTCCAGGGACTGGTTATAACCTCGTGTTCTGAGACGAGCACGGTGTAGCGGCACAGGCAGCAGGGTTACGGGTCGATTATTGTTGTTTGCCGGGACGCGTTGAGCCAGTAATTCTCCAAGCAATCGCGCGGCGGTCAGGTCCTGCTGAAATTTCAACTGCTGTATCCATTGGGCGACGGGATCCAGATAGCCAAACAGAGCCTGGCAATCGTTGAGTGGCGAAGGGGTTTTTTGACAGTGAGGACAAAGCGCTGCGGATGTTTCCGGGGGTAACGGGATGGCGCAGCCGGCGCAGGTGTGTCGCAGCCAGGGCAATTCCCGTTGGCATTCCGGGCAAAGCCCGCCATTTCGCCCAGTGGGGGCCAGGCACAGCCGGCAGATCGGCGGGAAAAGCCTCGTGTGAAGTTGTTTTATCCAGTTGTAAACCAATGTCAGCCCTCCCTGGTTGACAATAAGCCAGTGCCAACCGCATAGTGCGGCTGGCTGTGAGCAGTCTAACTGATGAGTGTTTGCAATAAAGTAGAGTCTGTTCCCTATTCCCTTGAAGACCAGCTTGCTGTTTTATTTTAACACCGTTTACTGTACCATTTCCCATTAGTAAACCGGGCGGGGGTATGTATGGGTGTCATGAGAATACGGCTGATTCCAATGAGCTTCCCGATACGACTGATACAGCTCCGCAAGGTGCGCAGCTACACCCAACAGGCCCTGGCCGATGCCATCAACCTGCATGTGAACCAGGTCAAGCGGTACGAGGCAGGTACAGCACAGCCTACCCTTGATACGCTGATCCGGCTGGCCAAGGCCCTGCACGTCAGTCTGGATGAGCTGGTTTTCGAAGCGGGCGAGCGCGGACCGGACGACGACCTGCGATTGCAGTTCGAGGCGGTCTCGCAGATGCCGATAGAGGACAGGAAGATTATCAAGGCCCTGCTGGAAGGCATGATCGCTAAATACCAGATCCAGCAGACGGCCGGGAAATTGAGCGGCTAAAGGAACTAACATGACTCATGTCAGCGTTGAACTACCCGAGACTGTTTACTCCGTGCTCCATTGTGGCCCGGATGAACTCGGCCATGAGCTGCGCCTGGCAGCTGCGGCTCTTTGGTATCAGCAGGGGCGCATCTCGCAAGAGTGGGCCGCTAAAATCGCCGGGTTGGACCGCACCGATTTTCTGCTGGCGCTCGCCAAGATAGGCAAGGACTCGTTTCAGGTCGACTTTGAGGATTTGGATAAAGAGTTGGCCCGTGGCTGATCAGGCCATTATCGATGACCTGGCCGCACGCAAGTGTGCCGCTACGTTGAACATCCCGGTACGCGGTACTTTGGGCATCGTACTGGTTGCCAGGCAGCGCGGCGTCATACCTGCCGCACGTCCTGTCATCGAGGACATGATGCAGGCTGGGCTATATCTTTCCAGACAGATAGTGGACAAGGCATTGCGACGGGTCGGAGAATGAGTAACGACACCGACTTTTCCAAGCAAGGCGGTGCAATTGATCGACGGACTCCAGATAGCCAGGCAGACCGGCGGGAAAAGCCCCGTATGCAGTTTTTTTATCCATTTGTAAACCAACGCCAGCCTTTTCTGGTTGACAATAAGCCAGTGCCAACCGCATAGTGCGGCAGACTCAGAGTAGTCTAACTGATTGATGTTTATGTCTGAAGCCGAGATTTCCTTCACGCATCGATCAGCCCACTGTCGCCGCAGACCGTGATCCATCGGTACGCTATAAGAGAACGAGCGTGTTGACGAAATAAGGGGAGGGGTGGTCCCGCTCTTGGGTTATACGCCGTTTTTAAGTAAACTGCGTATAACGTCTCCTGAAAAAGACCATGGACATGGACTATTTAAGCGAAAGCACGCATCTGCTCTATAGTCAGCTGCTCAGTCAGTGCCTGCACGGTGCCGCGCCCAGCGGGCGTGGACTGTCATTTGTGAAAAAAAACATCAAGAACAGCACGCACTGGTATCTGCAAGTCACCACTGGCAGCCAGAAGAAACAACACTATCTCGGGCCGGAATCTGAAGCCATACAGGCACTTATCCAGCAGGAAAAAGCACGCTGGCAAGAGGCTGGGCCTGACCGCAAGGCGCGAGAGAAACTGGTGGCCATGCTGGTAGCCGGCGATGCACACACCCTGTCCGCAACCGAGGCCCGGGTACTGGAGTTACTGGAGCGGACCGGGACATTCATTGCCGGCGGCACCCTGGTTGGTTCCCACGCTTTTGCGGTTTACGGCAACATGCTCGGCGTGAAATGGCCGACTGAAGCAACCCGCACCCAGGATATCGATATTGCCGCCGATCACAGTATTTCGATTGGCATCAGCGATCAGCCCATCGATCTGAAACAGGCCCTGCTCGATGTCGACATGGGTTTTGTAGAAGTGCCGGCACTGAACCGCAAGTCCCCATCGACAAGTTTTCGCATCCAGGGAAAACAGCTAAGCGTGGACTTGCTAACCCCTATGTTGGGCAAGCCTTCATCGTCACCTGTTTTCATTACTTCGCTGAACACCTATGCTGAACCCCTGCGTTTTCTGGACTACCTGCTGGAAGACACGCAGCCGGCCGTCATCGTCGCTCGTGCGGGCATGCTGATTAATGTTCCGTCCCCTGCGCGTTATGCGTTGCACAAACTGGTCACGGCGGCTCGACGCCCGAGCGCCATGCAGGCGAAACAACTGCTCAACGTACTCGTGGAAGACCGCCCGGGGGATTTGCTGCTTGCTCGCGAAGCGGCTGAACAACAGCCGGGAAAATTTATGCAACAACTGAAGCAGGGGTTAAAACGGTTACCCGCAGCATCACGCACCGCTTTGAAAGAGTATGTCGAGGCGTAATCAGACGTCAATTTATCCAGTTGTAAACCAATGCCACCTTCCCTGGTTGACAATAAGCCAGTGCCGACCGCATAGTGCGGCAGACCCAGAGCAGTCTAACTGATTGATGTTTATGTCTGAAGCCGAGATTCCCGATGCGCCTGTTGCCGGTCCCCGGATGCTGTCGGGCCGGAAAGCACGTGCCGCGGCTTCGGTATTCAACTACGGCAACATCATCGCCATTCTTGTCCCCATACCGCTGGGTATGCTGTGGCTGGGGCTACTACGTGATCGCCTGGGCCCTCGCGGCCCTGGTGTTAATTCCCTGGTCCATCCTGGACCTGATCCGCATACGCCGTGATCAATGGGACGATAGGGAGCTACCGGTAGAAACGTATGAGTCAAACAGCCACTGAAGTAAACAAGCTGCAACAGGGTTTTTCACTGCGCTTCGACTGGAAGAAAGCAGAAATCGAAGCCTTGTTCGAGTTGCCCTTTAACGATCTTCTGTTTCGTGCCCAGCAGGTGCACCGCGAGCACTTTGACCCCA
>CAJXFW010000104.1 GCA_913053655.1 uncultured Thiogranum sp.
GCGGCGTAATGTCTCGCTGTTCATATAAAAAATACGGCCTCAAAAACACTCCGATTCCGGGTAGCCTGTCAGACCGCGTTGTTTCCCACATCGGAAAACAGGTGTTTTACTTCGAGCCCTTAGCATCCTTAGCGGTTAATCAGCCACAGCCAATAAACGCTACCCACTCGATTCGCGTGAAGACCCTTTTTTTAACTCAAGTTTCGGAGTTCATATTGACACTATCCTGTATAGCCCCAATCGTGGTTGGTGCGTAGGAGCGGGCTAGGCCGTGAACTCCGAAACTTGAGTTTTAACTACTCTACCGCTACTTCAGCAACGGATGATCCTTTGGCAAGGTCTTCGAAACCCAGATCGCCAACCGGTGCCGCATGGATTTCTGTGAAACCTGCTCCTCCGGAAGTGGCTGGATCAGTTTGTCATGCACCAGTAAGCGGTATATGTATTCGATCTTTTCTGCCGCAGAGTCTGTAGGCTCAAACTCCACTGCTCCACGCTCCTCACCGTATTTCACCCCGGCGCGAATTGCTTCCTTCACCAGTTCATTTTCGTGTTTTAGTTTTTTCACAGATCAGCAGATCTCCTTGCGTCGATTTTCCAGATTACCCGCCGCCACCCTGCCTTCTTTGGTTGCCCGGTAAAAATGCGGTGTCATTACCAGCAAATTATTAATCTGCTCTTTGTCGATTGCCCCTGTTCTGAATTGGAGCTGCTTTCTGTCCAGTATAGAAAATCCTGCTGCCTCGGCATAAGCAAGGCCTTGTGAATTCGATTTATTGACTTCAGTATAGATTATTTCTCTTAATTCCTTTAAATGACCGGGTCCGGTGCTCAACGAGAATCACCTTACCACCCGGTTTTAATACTTTACTGAATCCCTCGAAGCTCTGAAATCCAAATACACACAGAACAACGTCAACACTAGCATAACCTGCCGGCGGCTGCCTGTTAGTACCAACGACCCAGGTTATCTGTTTGTTTCTTTTCGCCGATTCGGCTATTGCGGCCTTCGATATGTCCAGACCGATAAAGGAAATATCACCACCATTTTTGTCCTTAATATAATATTCATACCCTTGATATCCCACCTAACGGTTCGAGTTGCCGCTGAAATAAGTATACTGTCCCCGATAAATTCAATCTCTTTAATAAACAGGGGCAAGGATGATGGCGCGCCATAAGGTTGTTCCCCCGGTTACACCCAGAATCGTGCAGGAGAATCCCGGTCAGCAACTGGTCCGGTACGGGCTGCTGGCTGGCGTATTTTTACTCGCGGTATGGCTCAGCTATGACTATGGTCAATCACAGGCACCGGCAAACAGCGATGCACCCGTTGTGCAGTCACACGAATCGGAACAACGTATCCCGGAGCTGGAACAGGAACGCGATACGCTGAAGCTACAGGTCGCGGAACTGAAACAGCGTATGAAACAGGCCAATCGGACCATCGCGGCGGAACGGGTCCGACATCAGTCTCCAGAACAGGCGGTATCTTCACAGCAGAAAGTCCCGGCACCGGAAGCAGTGGCTACCCTGTCCGAACCCGCCGCTAACACGCTGAAGCTGGAGAATGTGCACATCGATCGTACCGAATCGGAGAATATGTTCAGAATCGGCTTTTCGGTACTGCACACGGGCAACAGCACAGGCCGGGTAACCGGCAGCATCTGGATCGCAGTCAACGGTTTTTCGAATGGCGACCCAAAGCGGCTTTCTTTCAAAACACTGTCGCCGGACAGACGTCTGATTGTGAAAATGGGGTTTGATCAACAACAGGATGTCATGGAAGACATTGTGCTACCTGAGGATTTCCGCCCTAAAAATATTATGATCGAGGCCAAACCCTACGGTAACAAGTACACCGGCACTGCGACGAAAATCACATGGCAAACGACACCATAGCGGCTTCATAGCTTCACCCGGCAGTACTCACCAGGCTCCAACAGTGTCGGCGTGGGCCAGCGAGGATGGTTTCGGATTGATTTCATTGATATTTGTTCCAGACTGGTTTCTAATCCGGCGATAATCGCCGCACTTCACCCCACCCACTGCCGGGTTTTTCTTTTCTCCGCCCGGAATGGTCAGATTTCCTTACACTTTCTTCCCCACTCCGATATAATTTCGCGCCGATGTTCGCCGTGGTCAAAATGCCGCATTCATCGATCGACTAACCATAGAGTAGAGCAATGACTGATTTATCCAATTACCGAAACATTGGCATTTTCGCCCACGTAGATGCCGGCAAGACAACGACCACTGAGCGTATTTTGAAACTGACCGGTAAAATCCATAAAACCGGCGAGGTTCACGAGGGTGAAGCGACCACCGATTTCATGGACCAGGAACGCGAGCGCGGTATCACCATACAATCCGCTGCTACCTCCTGCGAGTGGGACGGGCATCGCCTCAATATTATTGATACCCCCGGACACGTCGACTTCACCATCGAGGTGTATCGCTCGCTCAAGGTGCTCGACGGTGGCATAGGCGTCTTCTGCGGCTCGGGTGGTGTGGAGCCACAGTCCGAGACCAACTGGCGCTATGCCAACGAATCCGAAGTGGCGCGCGTCATCTTCGTCAACAAGATGGACCGCATGGGCGCGGATTTCTACCGTGTGGTACAGCAGATTAAAGATGTACTGGCAGCTAACCCGCTGGTTATAACGTTGCCTATCGGCATCGAAGACGATTTTAGCGGCGTGGTCGACCTGCTGACGCGCAAAGCCTGGGTGTGGGATGCCTCGGGTGACCCTGCCGCCTACGAGATACAGGAACCGCCGGCCGACATGGCCGACGTCATCGAGGAATGGCGCGAGAAGCTTATCGAAACTGCCGTCGAGCAAGACGACGACGTGATGGAGAAATACCTGGAAGGCGAAGAGCCGCCTATTGATGATATCAAGCGCTGCATCCGTAAGGGGACCATTGCGCTGGACTTCTTCCCGACCTACTGCGGTTCCGCGTTCAAGAACAAGGGCATTCAACCGGTGCTGAATGGCGTGGTCGACTATCTGCCCAACCCGACCGAAGTCAAACCCCAGCCGGAAGTGGACATGGAAGGCAACGAAACCGGCGAATTCGCCATTGTCGATGTCGACAAGCCGCTGCGCGCGCTGGCCTTCAAAATCATGGACGACCGCTTCGGCGCCCTGACCTTTATCCGTATTTACTCGGGTAAGCTCGAAAAAGGCACCACCGTGCTCAACACCTTTACCGGCAAGACCGAGCGTATCGGGCGTATTGTTGAAATGCACGCCGACTCGCGCGAGGAACTGAAAGGCGCCCAGGCCGGTGACATCGTCGCCGTGCTGGGCATGAAGAACGTGCAGACCGGACACACGCTGTGCGACGAAAAACATCCGGCCACCCTGGAGCCCATGGTATTCCCTGACCCGGTGATCTCGATTGCTGTGTCGCCGGTCGACAAGGGTGCTTCGGAAAAACTGGGGATCGCCATCGGCAAAATGATCCAGGAAGACCCCTCGTTCCGCGTCGAAACTGACGAAGACAGTGGCGAAACCATCCTCAAGGGTATGGGCGAGCTGCACCTGGATATAAAGGTCGACATTCTCAAGCGTACCCACGGTGTGGAAGTGACCGTCGGAAAACCGCAAGTCGCCTACCGCGAAACCATCACCCAACGTATTGAAGACAGCTATACGCACAAGAAACAGACCGGTGGTTCCGGCCAGTTCGCCAAGATCGATTACACCATCGAACCCGGTGAACCCGGTAGTGGTTTCGTGTACGAATCGAAAGTGACCGGTGGTACTGTGCCGCGCGAATTCTGGCCGGCGGTTGAAAAAGGCTTCAAGAAAAATATGGAAGTCGGCCCGCTGGCCGGTTACCCCTGCCTGGACTTCAAGGTGACCCTGCTGGACGGTGGCTACCACCCGGTGGACTCCTCGGCTGTGGCTTATGAACTGGCCGCGGGTGCCGCCTACCGCCAGTCCATGCCCAAGGCCGGCCCGCAGATCATGGAACCGATTATGAAAGTCGATGTATTTACACCGGAAGACAATGTCGGTGACGTAATCGGCGACATCAATCGCCGCCGCGGCATGATCAAAGCCCAGGAATCCGGCCCTACCGGAACGCGCGTCAAGGCGGAGTGCCCCTTGAGCGAGATGTTTGGCTATATCGGCGACCTGCGCACCATGACCTCCGGCCGCGGCCAGTTCTCGATGGAATTTCTGCACTACAGTGCGTGTCCCAAAAACGTGGCAGAAACTGTCATCAAGGAAGCACAGGAACGGGCTGCGAGCAAGTAGCAGCGGATTCGTGATGCCGACGATCTGAATCTGATGCGTAGCTGATGAGTGTATCCATTCTCGGAATATCGGCCTATTACCACGATAGTGCGGCAGCGCTGGTCGTCGACGGGGAAATTGTTGCAGCGGCACAGGAAGAACGCTTCTCGCGCAAAAAGCATGATGCGGGGTTCCCGGCCCACGCTATCCGCTACTGCCTGGAAGAAGCGGGCATCGGCCTCGAAAATATTGATTATGTGGTCTTCTATGACAAGCCCCTGATCAAGTTCGAGCGCCTGCTGGAAACCTATCTGGCGTTCGTTCCTTCCGGCTTCAAATCCTTCCTGGCCTCCATGCCGGTGTGGCTGAAAGACAAGCTGCTCCTTAAATCCACCCTCAAAAAAGAACTGGTCAAACTGACCACGGACGGCAAGGGCAAGGCATCCGATTTACCGCTGCTGTTGTTTTCCGCCCACCATAAATCACACGCGGCTTCCGCTTTTTTCCCGAGCCCGTACCAAAAAGCCGCGGTACTCTGTCTGGATGGCGTTGGCGAATGGGCGACCAGCTCCGTCTGGCTGGGTGAGGGGAATTCGCTGCAAGCCCAATGGGAAATTGATTTTCCTCATTCGCTGGGCCTGCTCTATTCGGCGTTCACCTATTACACCGGGTTCCGGGTAAATTCCGGCGAATACAAGCTGATGGGCCTGGCGCCTTACGGTGAGCCGAAATATACCGATCTCATCCTCGACAATCTGCTCGACGTTAAAGCCGATGGCAGCTACCGGCTGGACATGAGCTATTTCAACTATGCGACCGGTCTGACCATGACCAGCAGCAAGTTCGACACCCTGTTCGGTGGCCCGCCGCGCCAGCCCGAGTCCGAAATCACCCAGCGTGAAATGGATATCGCCCGTTCCATACAGGTTGTCACGGAAGAGGTCGTTCTCAAAATCGCCCGTAATGTGCACCAGGAACTCGATGTCGACTATCTGTGCCTGGCGGGTGGCGTGGCATTGAACTGCGTATCCAACGGCCGCCTGCTGCGCGAAGGCCCGTTCAGGGATATCTGGATACAACCGGCCGCCGGTGATGCCGGTGGCGCGCTGGGTGCTGCCCTGAGTATCTGGCACGAATACCTGGAAAACCCCCGTCAGGTCAACGGTGGCGATTCCATGCGTGGATCCTACCTGGGTCCCCGTACCAGCGAGCAGACGATAAAAGACTACCTGGACTCGGTCAACGCAAGCTACGAGACACTGGACGATGATGCTCTGATGCCGCGCCTGGCCGAGATCCTGGATGACGAAAATGTCGTTGGCTGGTCACAGGGCCGCATGGAGTTCGGGCCTCGCTCGCTGGGCGGGCGCAGCGTGATCGGCGACCCCAGAAGCCAGAAGATGCAGAGCGTCATGAACCTGAAGATAAAATACCGGGAGTCGTTCCGGCCGTTCGCACCGGCTGTCAGGGCGGAGAAGGTATCCGACTGGTTCCAGATCGACCGGCGCAGTCCCTACATGTTACTGGTTGCACCGGTGCAGGAAGACAAGCGCCTGGCCATGACAGAAGAACAACAAAAGCTGTTTGGTATTGAAAAACTGAATATCCCGCGTTCACAAATCCCGGCCATTACACATGTCGATTATTCAGCGCGTATCCAGACCGTACACAGCGATACCAACCCGCGCTTCTACAAACTGCTGGAAGCTTTTGAAGCACGCACCGATTGCCCGGTGCTGGTCAATACCTCGTTTAACGTACGCGGCGAACCGATTGTCTGTACCCCCGAAGATGCCTACCGCTGCTTTATGCGCACCGAAATGGACTTTCTGGTGCTGGAAAATGTTCTGCTTTCCAAACAGGATCAGCCCGAGTGGAAAGAAGAAGGCAACTGGCGCGACGAGTATGCCCTGGATTAAATCATGAGTCATGAAATTCAAACACTGGACGCCCGTGGCTACCGCAAGTTCGGCCTGACCACAGGTGCGATTATTCTCACCCTGTTCGGCCTGCTTATTCCGTGGCTGTTCGGCCTCAATTTTGTAAAATGGCCCTGGATTCTGGGTGGCATCCTGATACTGTGGGGCCTGCTGGCACCCGCTACGCTGAAACCGGTCTATGTCGGCTGGATGAAGTTTGGTAATGTCATGAACTGGATCAATACCCGGATTATTCTGGGCGTCCTGTTCTACGGTATTTTCCTGCCGATCGGGGTTGTCATGCGCCTGTTCGGCAACGACCCGATGCACCGCAA
This sequence comes from uncultured Thiogranum sp., assembly GCA_913053655.1. GTDB lineage: Bacteria > Pseudomonadota > Gammaproteobacteria > DSM-19610 > DSM-19610 > Thiogranum. The sequence continues at coordinate 6,505 of CAJXFW010000104.1, forward strand.
GCTGGACAGGAAGCTAAGCAGTTACCGGGTGACCAGTGAAAACGATGACAAAGACAACGTGGAGCGACCGTACTGATGCTTGATCTGTTAAAAGACCTGTGGGGATTCATGAAAGTCAGAAAGAAATTCTGGCTGGCGCCTATCATCCTTGTCATGTTACTGCTCGGTGTTCTGATTGTATTGACCCAGGGTTCAGCAGTCGCGCCGTTTATCTATACTCTGTTCTAGGGAACCTCTGATTAATTCGTCATGCCGGCGAAGGCCGGCATCCAATGCGCTGAAGTCTATGGATTCCGGCATGCGCCGGAATGACGGAATCTGAATTGATCAGAGTTGCCCTAGCTAACCCGAATACAGCGAAACAGGTTTTAAATACCCACCTTATCCTTGATAGTCTGCACGACTACGTCACTGGAGGTTGCATTCACATTCGTCAACAGACCTTCCTTTTCATAGTACGACGCCAGCGGTGCCGTCTTTTCATTGTAGGTTTCGAGACGCTTGCTGATGGCCTCTTCGGTTTCGTCATCACGCTGAATAACCGGGCTGCCACATTTATCACACACACCCTCGACCTTGGTGGGATTGCTTTTGATGTTATAGATCGCCTGGCAATCGGCGTTGGAACAGGTGCGGCGGGTAGTCAGGCGGTCGAGAATGACATCACGTGGCACATCAAGGTTCACGGCCATGTCCAGTTTGGCGCCGATCTTTCCCAGCAACACTTTAAGTGCTTCCGCCTGGGGAATGGTGCGCGGAAATCCGTCCAGCAGGAAACCCTTTTCGCAATCGGGCTCCTGCAGGCGGTCTTCCATAATGCCCATGATCAGCTCATCGGGCACCAGGTCACCGGCTTTCATGAAAGCATCTGCCTTTTTGCCCAGATCTGTACCGGCCTGCACCGCACCACGCAGGATGTCTCCCGTCGATATCTGTACCGAACCATCAACGGCGGTCAACAATTTGGCTACCGTGCCCTTACCTGCGCCAGGCGCACCTAAAAGTATCAATTTCACGAGTCCTACTCCTCTGATTGAATTACCAATTTCCGGCGGCCGGCCCCGATCTGCGGCCCCGCGCAAGGGTGGCTATTCTGAGGCAGTGCGGGATATCAATCAATCTATTAGACAAACCATTAATATTCATGGATATTTCAATACCTGCCCCAACCTGATCCGGGATCAACGATAAAGACTGCTCAAACCACACTATGAAATCCGATGACAAACAACCCGGGCGCAAGTCCCCGCTACGCGCGCCCCGCTGGTTCTGGATTGCGCTGTCCACCCTGATTCTGTTGCTCGCTGTTCTCGCGGGAACGCCAGTCCTGATTGAACGACTGGCGGAGCAATGGCTGGAACAACACGGCGGTGACCGGGTCGAGGTACAGGACGTCGATTTCAACCCCTTCACCGGTATCCTGCGGCTGACTGATGTCAGTATCCAGGTCCAGGACCGGACACCCCTGTCCTTCGACACAGCGGAACTGAACCTGGCCTGGCTGCCACTTTTCAGCAAGCGCATCGAGGTGCAGTCCATTGAACTGACGGGCTTCAGGATGGTGGTACGCAATGACGACGTACTAAGCATCGGTGGTATACAGCTACCGACGGGCCAACAGGAGACCGCGACAGACAAACCTGCCGATGAATCCACGCAGTGGGCAGCCGGTATCGATATGCTCAGCCTGCATGACTTCACCCTGGTCTATCAAGACCGGAACATCAGCAGTACTGTTTATATCGATAAGCTGCAACTCAGCAACCTGACCCAGTGGACACCCGAACAACCGGCCAGACTGGATTACCGGGGCCGCATCAACGCCGCGCCGCTAACGCTGAAGGCCACGTTGGCACCTTTTTCGGCAACACCGGTATACAAGGGATCACTGTCGCTAAAAAACCTGCAGTTGTCTGATTTCGAATCCCTGGCACAACCCGCCCTGGAAAAACTGGCGGGCCTGGTTTCCCTTGGCGGTGATTTCAGCATCGAGCAGAACGACCAGACGCTGAAGATCCGGCACGAGGGCACGCTTTCCGTCGCAGCTATCGAGGTTTCCCGCCCCGATGCCCGGGTTGTAAACCAGGCATCAGAGTGGACAGGCACGACTGATCTGACAGTTGCACTGGATGGGGAAACGGTGCTACAGCTAAAGAGTCAAGGTAAACTGGACATCGGCAAACTCAGCGTCGCGCTACCGGCCAACAAGCTCGAGGTACGGCAGGACGAACTGAAACTGGATGGCAGGTTCGAGCTTTCTGACACGGCATCAGGGCGGACTTTCAGCCTGCTGGCCGATATCGACATCCTGCAACCCGACCTGGAAGCGTCTGAAAAAAAGATGGACATCATCAGTGCTGACAGGTTTCGCATCAAGGCGCTCGAGCTGGACGAGCAGCCACGCTTCAAGGCGGAAGAAATAATCGCTGACGGATTGAACATCGGGCGCGGTATGACCTCGTCTCGGCACGAGGACCAGGATACCGCCTTCTTCCGTGCCGGACAGCTGCTGGTCAAGAATATCGCCTATGCCGACGGCTCAACCTCCATAGACACTATCCATGAAGAAGACGTTCATGTCCGGTACCACAGGGGCAAGGATGGAAAATGGAGAATCAACACATTGCTGGGGGTGCTGCTCGGGGAAGAGAAAAAACCCGCCGCAGACACTACCGAAGCCACAGCCGGCAAGACTGAAAAAACCCGGCTGGCGATCAACCGTATCGACGTATCCGACGGCAGCACTATGACGATATTTGATGAGGCGGTCACCCCGGCATTCAGAGCAACATTGACGTTCAGCAAACTGTCGCTGGAAAAACTGGATACCGACAAACCCGACCAGGCCAGCGCGCTCACGCTGGACGCCAGGCTGGGAAAATATACCCGCCTGTCGGTAAGCGGGACGGTAAAGCCGTTCCAGCAACCCCCGGGACTGAACCTGGAGAGCACACTGTATGCCATGGATCTTCCGCCTCTGTCTCCCTATACGCGTAACAGCCTGGGGATACTACTGGACAGTGGTACGCTTGACGTTGACCTGAAAATAAAAAGTGAGCACGACGTCATAGACGGCAAAGCGGTTTTGAAATTACACCAGCTCGAGCTGGAGAGCACTGATAGCAAGAACAGCCTGCAAAGCAGTATACCGGTACCACTCAATGTTGCGCTCGACACCCTGAGGGACAGGAACAACACTATAGAACTCAGTATTCCGATCAAGGGAGATGCCAATAACCCCGACTTTGATATTAGCGATGCGATCCGCCAGGCTATTGCTACCGGACTCAGGAAAGGTGCGGTCAGTTATTTGAAATATGCCCTGCAACCCTACGGCGCATTGATCCTGGCCGCCGAATATGCGGGAGAGGCGG
>CAJXFW010000105.1 GCA_913053655.1 uncultured Thiogranum sp.
ATAAATTAGGATTTTCTAATGTAGAACCGGTATAATGCCCAGCCCGGTTCTTCAGGACGAAAACCCGCCATGAATCTTGATCGCGTCAGCTCAGGCTGTGATGTACCCAATGATATCAACGTCATTGTCGAAATCCCGGCCCACGCCGACCCGGTAAAATACGAGGTCGACAAGAGTACCGGAGCCATGTTCGTCGACCGCTTTATGACCACAGCAATGCATTATCCCTGCAATTACGGCTATGTTCCCCACACGTTGTCGAAAGATGGCGACCCGGTCGATGTGCTGGTGTTGACACCGTATCCGCTGATCAGCGGCTCGGTGGTGCGCTGCCGTCCAGTGGGAGTGCTGAAAATGACCGACGAGTCCGGCGATGACGCCAAGATCCTCGCCGTACCCATCGACAAGTTGTGCAAGGAATACCGGCGGGTACAGGATTTCCGCGATCTGTCGCCCGCCATTCTCGAACAGATCGCACATTTTTTTGAGCATTACAAAGACCTGGACGAAGGCAAGTGGGTGCGCGTGGAGGACTGGCAGGGTATTGAGGAAGCCAGACGGGAAATTCTCGACAGCCTCGAATTATTCAAAAGCGCCCCGGAAAAACCCAACTTCTGATTCTTGTGAAAGTCTGCATCATTTCTGACAGCCACGACCACCGGCCTCTGCTGGAGGCCGCCGTGCGCGCCGCCAAAGCCGCAGGTGCCGAGGCAGTGCTGCACTGCGGTGACGTGGTAGCGCCCAGCACGCTGAGTGTCCTGGAACCATTGGGGCTGCCGGTGCACGTTATTCACGGTAACAATGCCGGTGATCTGTACATGATGGCGCGCGTCGCCGGCAAACCCGGCAACCAGGTGACATTCTACGGACAGGACGCCGGTATCGAGCTGGCGGGGCGCCGGGTTTTTCTGGTGCACTACCCGCACTACGCCACCGCCATGGCCACCACTGGTGACTGGGATCTGGTATGTTGCGGCCATGACCATGAAGCCAAAACCGAGATTGTCACCAACATCAAGGGCGGCACTACATGGGTAGTCAATCCGGGCACAGTCGGCGGAGTTGCCGCTCCGGCAACCTGGGTGCTTGGAAATCTGGAAACCATGCAGTTCGATCTGCACGAAGTGGTACTGGAAACATCAACAACAGATGTAATAGCAAACTAAACTTTTGAACCGCCAAGACGCAAAGATCGCCAAAAAAGAAAATTGTTTTTCTTTGTGGTCTTTGCGTCTTGGCGGTTCGAAGCTTTTAAATAAATTCTCTCAACCCGGCGTGTTGTGCTCCACCCAGCGACTGCCTTGCGCAAGTCGTTCCTTTTTCCACAACGGTGCTTTTGATTTCAGTTCTTCCATCAGCCAGCGGCTGGCTTCGAAAGCGGCCTTGCGATGTGCCGACCAGACCGCTACCAGTACGATGGGGTCTCCCGGACTCAGTTCGCCTACCCGGTGTACGATAAGACTGTCGTTCAGCCGCCAGCGCTGCACAGCCTCCCGGCTGATTTTTTCCAGGTAGTTTTCCGTCATGCCGGGGTAATGCTCCAGCAGCATGCCCTGCACTTCATGCCCTTCATTCTGATCTCTCATGCTGCCGACAAATACGGCCGTAGCGCCGGTTTGTGCAGCCTGTCCGGCTCTTTCGCGCTGGTATTCCGCCAGATAACTCCAGGGATCGAACGCACTGCCGGAAATCAGTACTGTCACACCGCACCGCCGGTAACCGGTGGGAAATAGGCAATCTCATCGCCCTCTTCAACTACGGCGTCAAACCCTACGTACTGCATGTTTTTTGCAGCTAAGATATTGTCTGCAAGGCGTTCTTCCGGCACGGCGGCGGACCACACCTGGGCCACGGTCACACCCTCCGGCAGGGAAATTTCCATAGCCGGGACGCCTACGCGTTCGCGTAAAGCTGCAAAAAAACGAACCTGGATCTGCATATAAAGCACCTGATTTGCGTCGCCAACCCCGGAGACCTATAGTTACCGCTAACTACAGGTAAAGATTCCAGAAATTCTACGGTTACAAGTGTATCACGCGTAACTGGAATCGATGCTGTTGACGGACTGTTCTGCATGAGCAAATTGACCCATTTTAATGCGGCCGGCGACGCCCGCATGGTTGACGTTGGAGACAAGGAAATATCCACACGCCTTGCCGTCGCTGAAGGCCGCATCTGCATGCAGTCGGACACGCTCTCGCACATCCGTGCCGGCGACAACCGCAAGGGCGATGTACTGGCTGTGGCGCGTATTGCCGGTATTATGGCCGCCAAGCGCACCGCCGACCTGGTTCCGTTATGTCACCCGCTGGCACTCACCCGCGTCGATGTGGATCTGAAAACCGAAACTTCACCTCCCGCCGTCTACTGCCGGGCCAGTGTGGGGACCCGTGGCCAAACCGGTGTGGAGATGGAAGCATTGACAGCGGTACAGATTGCACTGCTTACCGTTTATGACATGTGTAAAGCGGTTGACCGGGGAATGAGCATTGAAAAGGTGCGGCTGGTGGAAAAACTGGGTGGCAAGTCCGGACACTGGCAGCGCGCCACCGGCAGCTGAGTCACCATTGGTGTATTTTAAGGAAACTCTGATCAATTCGTCATACCGGCGCAGGCCGGTATCCAGCTCATTGAAGCCACTGGCTGCACCTCAATCATCCTTGCCCTGCCCCGGGAAGTGCTTGTAAATGAGCACGCCATTACACGTCCTGCTTATCGAGGACAACGACGATGATGCCCAGCTGCTACTGGTAAAACTGCGTCGTGCCGGCTATGAACCGGAGTATATACGCGTCGACAGCGAAGTCGGGCTGCGCAAGGCGCTGCAGGAGGATACCTGGCAGATCGTGGTCTCCGATTACGCCATGCCTGGATTCACCGGGCTGAAGGCACTGGGTATTCTGCGCGAGCAGGACAGCGACACGCCCTTTATCCTGGTATCCGGGACGGTAGGCGAAGAATTAGCCGTTGAAGCCATGCGTAGCGGCGCCAACGACTACATTATGAAAGATAATCTGGCGCGTCTGGTTCCGGCGATAGAGCGCGAACTGCGCGAAGCACGAGAGCGTTCCGACCGTCACCGGGCCGAAGAAGCGCTGTACCAGGAACGCGAACGTGCCCTGATTACCCTGCATTCGATCGGTGATGGTGTTATTACCACGGATGCTGAAGGCCGTGTCGACTACATGAACCCGGTTGCCGAAAATGTCACTGGCTGGACCTACGGGGAGGCACAGGGCTACCCACTCACGGAAGTACTGCCCCTGATCAACGAAGCCACGCGACAACCCATGAAAAGCCCGGCGGATATAAGTCTGAGCAGCGGCCGGGTTGTTAACCTCACTGAACAATGCGTGCTGATAAACCGCAATGGCCAGGAATTCCATATTGAGGATTCCGCTGCACCGATCTTTGACCGCGACAACAGCATCATCGGCGCTGTGCTGGTATTCCACGATATCACGCGCGAACGACGCATGGCGCACCAGATGACCTGGCAGGCAACCCATGACAGTCTTACCGGTCTCGCCAACCGCAATGAATTCGCCGATCGGCTCGCCGGCCTGCTGGCCGGCATGGCGGGTAACAGCCACAATGAACACGCCTTGCTGTATCTGGATCTCGACCAGTTCAAGGTGGTGAATGATACCTGCGGCCATGCCGCAGGAGACGAACTGCTTAAGCAATTGAGCCGCCTGCTGCGCGCCGGCGTCCCTGCCAATGCGGCGCTGGCACGCCTGGGTGGCGATGAGTTCGGCGTCCTGCTGGAGAGTGTCAACATCGACCAGGCCCGGGAAGTCGCCAACAAGCTATTGCAACTCATCAGCGAATTTACATTCCAGTGGGAAGAACAGCGCTTCGATGTAGGCGTCAGTATCGGTATGGTTCCTATCCAGCGCGAAACACAAAATGCGTCGTTCGTACTCAGCGCTGCCGACGTCGCCTGCTATGTTGCCAAGGATGCCGGACGTAACCGTGTGCACGTATACGAAGAGAGCGATATCAACCTGGGCGAACGTCATAGCGAAATGCACTGGGTGTCGCGCATCAAGCTGGCGCTGGAAGAAAATCGCTTTATCCTGTACCGGCAGGCGATCACTCCGCTACAGGCAGACGAAACCACAGCCCACCACGAATTGCTGGTTCGCATGCGCGGTGAAGACGGCAGTATTGTGCCACCCGGGGCATTCATTCCGGCCGCAGAGCGTTACAACCTGATGAATGCCGTAGACCGCTGGGTGATTGATGCTGCATTCAGACATTTGGGCGAAGCACAACGCAAGGGTGATAACGGGATCTACTCGCTGAACCTGTCCGGAAACTCGCTGAACGATGACGAACTACCCGAGTATATCCAGCAAAAAATCGGCGAGTACCAGGTCGAAACGGGGCAGCTCTGTTTTGAGATCACGGAAACGGCTGCGGTGTTCAATCTGGAAAAAGCCAGCCACATGATCCGTTCCCTGAAAAAACTGGGCTGCCGCTTTTCACTGGATGACTTCGGCAGCGGTCTGAGTTCTTTCGGCTACCTCAAGAATCTGCCGGTCGACTTCCTCAAAATTGACGGAAGTTTCGTCAAGGACATGAATACCGATCCCATGAACCGCGCCATCGTTGAAGCCATCAACCAGGTCGGGCACACTCTCAGTATCCGCACTATCGCCGAATTCGTCGAAAATCAGGAAATTGCCGATATGCTGCGCGACATAGGCGTTGACTTCGCGCAGGGTTACCACTTCAGCAAACCCGAGCCGGTTGACCAATTTGATAACGTAGTACCCATCCACAAGAAAGCCTGACAACACCACCCTGCACAAGTATTACTTATTGATTTAATTTAATAATTCTCAATCCGGATAAGCACCGGTATAGCCGCTGCGATACGGCTTGCCTGGCGGTCCGGGGCCTATATACTGGGCCTATGCAATGGCTGACACTCGTTCCCGAAAAACACGGGGTGCAACGCCTCAAGGCCGACCACCTCAGACCTGCTGTCGCGCGCGCAATTGGCCCGGCACATATCGGAGAACACCCGGAAACCCAACGCCGGCGAGTCGAAATTCTGCATCAGGGCGATCGTCGCAAAGGTGGTGACCGGCGCCGGAGGCAGGTTCCGGTGATCCTTGACACCCGTAGTAACCAGAGCCGCCGGGCACTGCCAGGCAACCGAAGCGGTGACGAAACGGCGGATACACCCAGCCGGCGCATCAATGTTTACACCTGACCAGCCGGGTCGAGCGGTCACTCCACAAGCGTCCTCCGCTCCTTCACCGTGCATACGTAACTGTTGCCTCGATGAAGATGACATCTGCCTGGGGTGTTTCCGCCGTCTCGATGAAATAATTGCCTGGGGGACCGTCGATAACGGAGAAAAGCGCCGTATACTGTCATATGCTGCACGCCGTAAACAGGATCGTGCCGCCAACAACTGACGACAATGCCCACGGCATCCCCCCGACTACGCCGACAAACACTATGCCAACCATGGCCCACCGCTTAACAAGAGCCCGGCCAAGACTAACGCCTGGCAGGGCTGAAAACACGGAATATTTGTTGTAAATTTTACATCCCTGATGTGTCCACCGTAACCAACCCGTGAGACAGTGATGTCAGAACCGAAACACGCACTCGTTGTCGATGACTCCAGATCAGCACGCCTGGTACTGCGCCGCATGCTGGAAAAATACGGCCTGAAGGTAGACACCGTTAATTCCGGCAGCAAAGCGCTGGAATTTCTGAAGAATAACCGCCCTGATGTCATCTTCATGGATCACATGATGCCAGGCATGGACGGTTTCGAGGCCGTTAAAGCTATCAAGAGCAACCCGGAAACTGCGACCATCCCGGTTCTGATGTACACCTCCAAAGGCGGGGATCTGTACCTCGGGCAGGCACGGGCACTGGGTGCGGTCGGCGTTCTACCGAAAACAGTAGCTCCGGCCGAATTGTTCAGCGCCCTGAAAAAAATTGGACTGGCAATTGAACGGCGGAAGAAAAAACGCAAGCCGGACGACGAGGGAGCATCGGAGCGGGCGGAAGATATACAAGCAGTGTCAGTTCCCATGCGTGCAGCACCGCGGTTTACCGAGCCCGGTATGCGCCAGCAAGCCGGGCCGATGGATGAGTCTCAGCTGGATGCACATTTCCGTCGCCTGCTCGAAGAACAGAGTGTTGAATTCCGCAAAGATGTACTGCTCAGTATGGAAACCGTCGCCCGCCAGACCAGCAACCGCCTCGAAAAAGAGCTGGATGAAAAGCTCGAATCTCTACAACAAACTAAAGTGCCGACCCAAACAGGGCCTCCTTTGTTGACAGTTTTACTGACTGTCCTGTTGTTTATCTCTCTGATCCTGAGTTTCTATATGCTCAGCAACCGCGAAACCACCCCGGGAACGGTCGCAGCAGTGGACGGTGCCATGGCTTCAGAAACGCAAAGGGCGGCACAAGCCATCAACGAACTCAATGCCTTGTACGCTGAACGCACCAACCAGCTGGGAGAATCCTGGCTAATGACCGGCTGGGCGCTTAACCAGGAATTCGTATATCCGTACAACGAACTGGCACTCGACAAGCAGCGTGTGGATGCCGTCGAACAACTTCTGGAAAAACTGTCTGCGACCGGTTACAGCGGAAAAATTATCCTCGAAACCCACGTTGGACAATTCTGCCTGGTTGGCAACCAGGAGAAGGGATTCCATCTTCCACCGCCGGATATGACTGTCGATAAGTGCGAGTTCACCGGCAACCCGGTCCAGCCCACTGACTCGGTGGCAGCCCACCAGTCACTGCGCTTTGCCAACTTCATCAGTAGCTCGCTGCTGCTGCGTGAAGATGTCATATCAATAGAAGTGGTCTCGGCGTCGCGTGAAGACCCCCTGTTTGTATACCCGGAAAAATCAGACCGGACCACAGCACACGACTGGAATCACGCTGCAGCAGAAAATAATCGCGTGGTGGTCCGCCTGGAGCCCAGATAACAACCTGTAGGAGCGCCGCCCTTCGGCGCGATGGTTGCGGCATGCTATCGCGGTCAGGAGACCGCTCCTGTAGGAGCGCCGGCCTTCGGCGCGATGGTTGACCAAACCCTTCGCGGTCAGGAGACCGCTCCTACAGGTTCTTCGGCCTTTAAGCCTTTCTGTAAATTTCTGCCCCGCTGTTAACGAATTCCACTGACTTTTCCTGCATACCCTTGCTGAGCGCATCGTCCCCGGACATGCCGTGCTGTCGCGCATAGTCGCGCACGTCCTGGGTGATTTTCATGGAGCAGAAATGCGGGCCACACATGGAACAGAAGTGCGCCACCTTGGCAGAATCCTTGGGCAGGGTTTCGTCGTGGAACTCACGCGCCTTTTCCGGATCCAGGCCGAGGTTGAATTGATCTTCCCAGCGAAACTCGAAACGCGCCTTGGACATGGCGTTGTCGCGCACCTGGGCACCGGGATGTCCTTTGGCGAGGTCGGCCGCGTGCGCAGCAATCTTGTAAGTGATAATGCCTTCACGCACATCCTGCGTGTTGGGCAGGCCCAGATGTTCCTTGGGCGTGACATAACACAACATGGCGGTACCGTACCAACCGATCTGCGCAGCGCCAATGGCCGAGGTGATGTGATCGTAGGCCGGCGCAATATCTGTCGTTAACGGACCTAGCGTGTAGAAAGGTGCTTCATCACAGTCACGCAACTCCTTGTCCATGTTCTCCTTGATGAGTTGCATAGGGACATGACCCGGTCCTTCGATCATCACCTGCACATCGTTGTCCCAGGCAACCTGTGTCAACTCGCCCAGGGTTTCCAGTTCACCGAACTGCGCGGCGTCATTGGCATCCGCCAGTGATCCCGGACGCAGACCGTCGCCCAGCGAGAACGACACATCGTAGGCTTTCATGATGTCGCAGATGTCGGAAAAATGCGTGTAGAGAAAACTTTCCTGATGATGCGCCAGGCACCACTTGGCCATGATCGATCCGCCACGCGACACAATGCCGGTGAGGCGGTCAGCGGTGAGCGGCACGTACTGCAAACGCACACCGGCGTGAATGGTAAAGTAATCCACACCCTGTTCAGCCTGTTCAATCAGCGTATCGCGGAACAGCTCCCAGGTCAGCTGCTCGGCCTTGCCGTCAACTTTTTCCAGCGCCTGGTAAATCGGCACGGTACCCACCGGCACGGGTGAATTGCGCAAAATCCATTCGCGGGTTTCGTGAATATTTTTTCCTGTCGACAGATCCATAACCGTGTCCCCGCCCCAGCGGGTGGACCAGACCATTTTCTCGACTTCTTCCGCGATGGATGAGGTAACGGCGGAGTTACCGATGTTGGTATTAATTTTCACCAGGAAATTTCGGCCGATGATCATCGGTTCCAGCTCCGGGTGATTGATGTTGGCGGGAATAATCGCACGCCCGCGGGCAACCTCATCGCGCACAAACTCTGCGGTCACCCGCTCCGGGATGCTGGCACCAAAACTCTGCCCTGCGTGTTGCCGCAGCAGCGCACTGTCGCCGAGCGCTTCGAGTTTCAGGTTCTCGCGAATCGCGACGTACTCCATTTCCGGGGTGATAATGCCCTGACGCGCATAGTGCATCTGGCTGACATTGGCACCGGCCCTGGCGCGGCGTGGCCGGCGAATGTGTTCGAAACGCAAGCTGGCCAGTTCCGCATCAGCAGCGCGGATACGGCCGAACTCGGAGCTGGGTCCATCCAACAATTGCGTGTCATTGCGTTCATCGATCCAGGCGGCACGCACCGACGGCAAACCTTCGAGCAGATCGATGCTCGCATCCGGGTCGGTATAGGGGCCGGAGGTATCGTAGACGGTAATCGGCGGATTGGTTTCGGCGCCCAGGCTGGCCGGTGTATCGGCCTGCAGGATTTCCCGCATGCCGACACGCAGGTCCGAACGCGACCCCTCGACGTAGATTTTCCGGGAACCGGGAAATGGCTGTGTTACATCGGTAGACAGCTCGCTGGTCTTCTGGACAAATTCTTCCGGGATGGCGCTCATGGTTCTTTCCCCCTTCAAGGTACGGGGCAGGGGAAGACTGATGCAGATTTCAGCTTCCCTGCGCAGGTATTAACCGGATCAGGTTCAAAGGGTGTTTCTCAGCCCCTCTTTGGAGGAGCACCCCTAGCTGCAAGCTCAGGAAGGTAGCTAAAGGCCGGAACTATTGCAAGACCGTTTACCCAGGATTCCGGGTCGCTTGCCTGACCCCGGCAAAGACCGTACCCTTTGCCCGCTACAGGAAGCGGAAAAACCATAATGACCACAATGAATCTTGAACTGGCCCGTTTTAATATGGTCGAACAGCAGATCCGTACCTGGGATGTGCTGGATGACCGGGTTCTGGGCGTTCTTTCCAGCACGCCGCGCGAAGACTTTGTCGCTGAACAGTACCGGGCACTGGCGTTCACCGATATCAGCGTGCCACTGTCTCATGACCAGGCCATGATGCCGCCAAAACTGGAAGGCAGATTGCTGCAAAACCTCACTATCCAGCCCACCGATCAGATACTGGAAATCGGCACGGGCAGCGCTTATCTGACGGCCTGCCTGGCCAGACTGGGTAGCAGCGTACATTCTGTGGATCTGTACGATGATTTCACGACCCAGGCCGAGGCACGCCTGAAACAGCACAACATCAGTAACGTCACGCTGACAACCGGCGACGCCGCAACGGGCTGGAAATCCGACACGGACTTTGACGTGATTGCCGTCACCGGATCACTGCCGATATTGCATCAAGGTTTCCACACCTTGCTAAAACCCGGCGGACGCCTGTTTGTCATCGTGGGCAAACCGCCCATCATGCAGGCATT
>CAJXFW010000106.1 GCA_913053655.1 uncultured Thiogranum sp.
GCTGCGCGTTTCGCAAAGTAGGTGAGGATGCCGTCGGCACCCGCGCGCTTGAAGGACAGCAGTGACTCCATAACCACCGCCCGCTCATCCAGCCAGCCATTTTGTACTGCCGCCATGAGCATGGCGTATTCACCACTCACCTGGTACACAAACGTTGGCGCACCAAACTGGTCTTTAACACGTCGCACAATATCCAGGTAGGGCATGCCGGGCTTGACCATTATCATATCGGCGCCCTCCTCCAGGTCGAGACTGGCTTCCCATAGCGCCTCATCACTGTTGGCCGGATCCATCTGGTAACTGTCTTTATTGCTACTGCCGAGGCTGATGGCAGACCCTACCGCATCCCGGAATGGCCCATAGAAGCTGGATGCGTATTTGGCCGCATAGGCAAGGATGCGTGTATTGGAGTGCCCTTGTTGTTCCAGCGCAGAACGAATGGCCCCGATTCTGCCATCCATCATATCCGAAGGAGCGACAACATCAGCGCCAGCGTCTGCGTGTGACAGCGCTTGCCTGACCAGTACCTCAACGGTTTCGTCGTTGAGCACATAGCCACTGGCATCGATCAGCCCATCCTGACCATGACTGGTGAACGGGTCCAGGGCTACATCGGTGATGACGCCCAGTTGCGGGCAGGCCTGCTTGAGTGCGCGCACTGCCCGCTGGGCAAGTCCGTCAGGATTGAAGGCCTCCGCCGCATGGTCACTTTTTTGCTCCGGGGGTGTAACCGGAAACAATGCGATAGCGGGAATACCGAGTTCCAGCAGCGTTTCCGCCTCTCTGACCAGGAGATCGATGCTAAGCCTCTCGACGCCGGGCATGGAGGTAATAGCCTCACTGCGGTTATTGCCTTCCAGGACAAATGCCGGATAGATAAGGTCATCAGTACTCAAACTGGATTCACGCATCAGCCGGCGGGAAAAATCGTCTCGGCGCATGCGCCGCATACGCACCTTTGGATACTGGCCGCGGCCGGTTTCGAGAGCGGACAAGCTCGTACTCCTGTTGTTGGGAATCCTGGAGCGCAGTGTACATTGAGTCATAGTTGGCGCACAGGCACGGGCCGGCGACAACACCTGGCGTCGGTATCCGGTCGGTATCCGGCAATAGTTCGACGCTTGTTGGAGAATATCAGCCAATACGCTGACTACCTGACACCCCCTTGCCCTGTATGAATTGAGCTAATCTATTGTAATAAAACAAATATATATAAGGTAGCAGGAGTTGGCACTGTGATTGCATTGTACAGGGACAAGGAATGGGAAGTGGTGGCCATTGGATGGCTAAAGATTACACCGCTCCGACCGTTATAAAGGATGAGGTCGGTGGTCCCGATCCAGGGATGGAATTCCTTTTGACTGTGTCTTGATGACAGGATGCAGTCAAAAGGAATCTTGCAAGAGCTTTGTTGTTGTGTGACCGACTCCTCCGACGCTGAAAAGCGTTTTTTACCCCACCCACTCGGTGGGGTTTTTTTATCCGGTCATTCAGGCGTCTACTTCCATCATTTCAAAATCCGATTTTGAGACCCCGCAGTCCGGGCATTCCCAGTCTTCCGGAATGTCACTCCACGCCGTTCCGGGTGCAATACCTTCTTCCGGCAATCCTTTGGCTTCGTCATAGATGAAGCCACACACCATGCATTCCCATTTTTTCATAATCACAAGTCCGGATTTTCGAATAATCAATCAATATACAGACAGTATATCAGTTGTTGCCTTTTTAGACCCGCGATCGCCTGACCTGTCGCGGGAAGTAAAACCATGCTATATCCAGTCGCCGGGTTTAAGGAACTTGTCGTAAAGTTCAGCTTCCGGGCTGCCCGGCTGCGGTTGCCAGTCGTAGCGCCATTTGACCACCGGTGGCAGGGACATGAGGATAGACTCGGTGCGGCCGCCGGTTTGCAGACCGAACAGGGTGCCGCGGTCATAGACGAGATTGAACTCAACGTAACGACCGCGCCGGTACATCTGAAATTCTCTCTCCCTTTCGGTATACGGATAATTCCTGCGTTTTTTCACAATAGGCGTGTAAGCCGGTAGGTAGTGGTCCCCGATACTGCGCATGAATGCAAAACAGGTGTCGTAATCCGGCTCGTTCAGGTCGTCGAAAAACAGCCCGCCTATGCCGCGAGGTTCAGCGCGATGCTTCAGGTAGAAATAGTCATCACACCATTTCTTGTAACGTGGGTAGATGTCGGCACCAAAAGGCTCGCAGGCCCGTTTGGCTGTCTGATGCCAGTGACGGGCATCGTCTTCAAATCCATAATACGGCGTCAGGTCGAAGCCGCCACCGAACCACCAGACAGGCGCAGCATTGTCTTTTTTTGCGATAAAGAAACGTACATTTGCGTGTGATGTAGGTACGTAGGGATTACGCGGATGGATAACCAGGGAAACACCCAGCGCCTCGAAACTGCGCCCGGCGAGTTCCGGTCGCTGCGCAGTGGCGGAGACAGGAAGCTGTTCGCCGTGCACATGGGAAAAATTAATGCCGGCTTTTTCGAACACGGCGCCCTCTTCCAGAACGCGTGATCGACCACCACCACCTTCTTCGCGTTGCCACTGGTCTTCGCGGAAGACATGTGTGTCTTCCTCCAGTTGCTGGATCGACTTGCAGATGCGATCCTGAAGATCCAGGAGATAACTGGAAACTGCGTTAGCGTCGGGTGTACTCATGTTGTTCCTGTAGTCGTCATCGGCGCATGCCGGAATCCAGTGGTTCGTATGTAGACACTGGCTACCGGGTCAAGCCCGGCACAGGCTCCGCCGGTGTGACGTGATGTTACTAACTCAAGTTTCGGAGTTCACTGACCCCATTAACTCCGAAACTTGAGTTACTAATACCTCGTCTGCGGGGTTGTTTACTCACGAATCATTTCCCCCGAAGCCAGATCACGTATCAAAGTAGGCCTTTCCTGGTCACCAGGCTTTCCGGGTAAGACAAAGTCAATACGCGTCCCGAAGCGCAGCCTTACGTCCAGCACCGAACGGGCCGGTCGCTGACCATGGCTGTTCGCGCTGGTAGAGACAATGGGTGCATCGAGTATAGCGCACAGCCGGCGTACCAGCGGATGGGCGCTGATTCGTACTGCCAGCGAGTCGTGTGTGCCGGTAAGCCAGTGCGGGCAGCCACTGGATGCGGGTAGCAGCCAGGTGCATGGACCCGGCCAGCTTTTGTCCAGCTTTTGCAAATAATGGTCGCTGAGTGCCTGTAGCCAGGGGTCGAGTTGTTGCAGGTTTCCCGCAAGCACGATCAGTCCCTTTTGCCAGGGCCTGTTTTTCAGCGCCAGTAGTCTCGCCACCGCAGACGGATTGGCGGGATCGCAACCCAGGCCGAATACCGCCTCGGTTGGATAGGCGACAATACCCCCGTTCCTGATACAGCGCGCAGCAGCGTGCAGTTGCCAGTGTGAAGGGACCGCGTTCAAGCAGATTCACTGTCCTCTTTGTTTTCTACCTCAAAGGGTTCTGAAAACTTGCACTCCTGCTGCGGACAGACACGCTCGGTGCCGCGTTTTTTTGTTGTTTTAATGGTGAGCATCGGCCAGTTGCAGTCCGGACAGGGCCCTTCCACCGGTTCATTCCAGACGGCGTAGTCACAGTCCGGATAGGTTGAACAGGAATAGAAAATCTTGCCGCGCCGTGACTTGCGCTTGAGCATGGTGCCCTTGTTGCATTTCGGGCATTCGACGCCGGTGTCCGTGGGCTTTTCCAGTGGCTCGATATACTTGCAATCCGGGTAGCTGGAGCAGCCAATAAATTTCCCGTAGCGGCCACTGCGAATGATCAGCTGGGCGTCGCACTCCGGGCACTTGCGGCCTTCCACGATTTCCGGTTCTGCGCTCTCACCGTCCTCACCGAGATTACGCGTGTAATCGCAATCAGGGTAAGCACTGCAGCCGACAAAACGGCCACGCCGCCCCAGGCGTATGTTGAGGGGTTTGCCACATTTCGGACACGCTTCGTCCATGGCTTCAGTGGTAACTTCGGCACGCGAAACGCTTTCTTCCTTGTCTTTGACCAGTTTTTTGAAGGGGTACCAGAATTCCTTCATTAACGGCACCCATTCTTTTTCACCGCGCGAGACTTCATCCAGCTCATCTTCAAGCCGCGCGGTGAAATCGTAATCGACGTATTGGGTGAAGTGGTTGGTCAGGAAGTTGCTCACAATACGTCCGACGTCGGTCGGCTGGAAACGCTTTTTATCCAGCGTGACATATTCGCGATTTTGCAGCGTGGAAATGATGGCTGCGTAGGTTGAAGGGCGTCCAATGCCGTATTCTTCCAGCGTCTTGACCAGGCTGGCTTCGCTAAAGCGCGGTGGTGGCTCGGTAAAGTGCTGTTCCGGTCGTATCTTGTTGAGCTGTACCTGGTCACCTTCTTTCAGTGGCGGCAGACGGTTTTCGTCGGCAGGCGATTTTTTGGTGTCGTCGCGGCCCTCCTCATAAACCGCCATGAAGCCGGGATCGACAACGGTAGAACCGGTGGAGCGTAGTATATTGCCGTCGCCGACGGCAAAGTCGACACCCACTGTATGGATGGTGGCGTGCTGCATCTGGCAGGCGACGGTACGTTTCCAGATCAGGTTGTAGAGCTTGTACTGGTCCGGGGACAAATGCGACTTGATGGTGTCCGGGACATTGAAAGCGGATGTCGGGCGAACTGCTTCATGTGCCTCCTGGGCATTCTTTGCCTTGGTCTTGAAATGGCGTATCTGCGCGGGCAATGCCTTATCACCGTAACGTTCGCTGATAAGACTGCGTAATTCATCGAGTGCCTCGTTCGCCAGCATCACCGAGTCGGTACGCATGTAGGTAATCAGGCCGACTGCGCCGTCACCGATGTCGATACCCTCATAGAGTTGCTGGGATACGCTCATGGTGCGTTTGGTAGTAAAGCCGAGCTTGCGCGAAGCTTCCTGTTGCAGGGTCGATGTTGTGAATGGCGCGGCCGGGTTACGTTTGCGCTGTTTCTTTTCTATGCTGCTGACGGTCAGTTTGCCGTTGGCGGCATCTACCAACTCCTGTTCGGCGGCATGTGCCTGCTTGTCCTTGTTGATGCTGAACTGGCTGAGTTTTTTGCCGTGCAGGTGCGTCAGCCTGGCGGTAAAGTCCTGCTTGTCTTTTTCCAGGTCGGCTTCAATCGTCCAGTATTCGCGCGGCTTGAATTTTTCAATGTCTTCTTCGCGTTCAACGATCATACGCAGTGCCGGGCTTTGTACCCGGCCGGCGGACAGTCCGCGGCGGATTTTTTTCCACAGCAACGGGGACAGGTTGAAACCTACCAGATAGTCCAGCGCCCGGCGTGCCTGCTGGGCATTGACCAGATCAACCGACAGCTCACGTGGGTTTTCGACCGCGTCATTGACGGCGCGTTTGGTTATTTCGTGAAATACCACCCGGTGCACATCTTTGTTCTTGAGTGCCTTGCGGTCGTTCAACAGCTCGTACAGGTGCCATGAAATCGCTTCGCCTTCGCGATCCGGGTCAGTTGCCAGGTACAGGGTGTCAGACTTTTTCAGCGCCTTGACGATGGCGTCTACATGCCTGGCGTTGCGATCGATCAGCTGGTACTTCATGGCGAAATCTTCGTCCGGAAGTACCGCACCTTCTTTGGGGATCAGGTCGCGCACATGCCCATAGGAGGCAAGGACTTCAAAGCCCTTGCCGAGATACTTTTTGATAGTTTTCGCCTTGGCGGGCGATTCAACGATGACCAGGTTTTTGCTCATGGGCTCTATAGTTAAAAAGCCGCACAAAAGTGCGGCCTGGTTAGTAAATGACTGTCGCGAATACTAATGCAGATAGCCTCCAGGCATGCTTTCGAATACCAGGTCTTCCATCCACGCATAGGCGGCTTCGGCACCGGGCTGGTTGAACAGCACCATTAAAATAACCCATTTGAGCTGTCCGATGTCAAAATCGTCTGTTTCCAGCGCCATGACGCGCTCAATGACGCGCTCGCGGGCCTCGGGCTGCAGGATACCCATCTGTTCCAGGAACAGCAGGAAACCACGGCTTTCAGCATCCAGACGCTCGACCTCGCGGTCGCAATAGATACGAATGGAATTTTCAGTTTGCGGGGCCTCCAGTTCGTGCTCTTGGACGGACAGGCCTTCAAGCCACTCAAACGCCTGATTTATATCGCTTGACGGGAATCCGGCTTCCACCAGCTCGCTGTGCAGGGATTCGCGGTCCGGGCTCAGTTCGGTCTCCTCGTCCATGTAATAGTGCTCAAACAGATACATGAGCACGTCAAACATATTTTCTTTCATATCAAGCCTCTATCTACTGCGGGTGTAGCGCCCGCCGGGGCTGGCAGCGATAAAATCCTCCAGCTCCAATAGCAGCAGCATGGAGGAAACCTGTTCCGGCGTCAATCCGCTTCGCTGCACCAACTGGTCAATGGAAACCGGCTCGTAACCCATTAGCTGGAGCAAATTAACGTACTCCGCGTCGAGTCTTCCGGGTTTGTCACTATGGCTGTCTCCGGTTTCCGAGGGGGGGGTGTCCGCAGCGTGTGACAGGCACAGGGAGACCAGTGAGGCCAGTTCTTCGAGGATATGATCACCGGTTTCCACCAGCTTGGCGCCCTCACGTATCAACGCATGACAGCCACGCGCCAGCGGGTTGTGAATGGTGCCGGGTATCGCGAAAACTTCCCGGCCCTGCTCCAGTGCGGTACGTGCAGTGATTAACGAACCCGAGCGCAACGCCGCCTCGACAACCAGGGTGCCCAGGCTCAGGCCGCTGATAATACGGTTGCGGCGCGGAAAATTGCCCGGTAAAGGCAGTGTGCCGGGTGGGAATTCAGAGACCAGGACACCGTTTTCAGCGATCCGGTGAGCCAGTTCCCGGTGTTGTGCCGGGTAGACCCGGTCCAGCCCGGTGCCGGTGACCGCCACGGTGCTGCCGCCGGCTTGCAATGCCCCCTGGTGGGCTTCGCCGTCAATACCGGTCGCCAGTCCGCTGGTGATAGTGAGTCCGCGGGAAGCCAGGTGGGCGGAGAACTCCCGCGCCAGGGCCGCGCCATCACGGCTGGGGTTGCGGCTGCCGACGATGGCGAGTTGTGGTTGGGCGAGGTACTCGGGGTCACCGTGAACAAACAATAGCGCCGGGGGATCGGGGACTTCTTTTAGTAAATGCGGGTAGCCGGGATCCTGAAACGTGAGGAGCCGATTGCCGGATTCTGTCAGCCAGGCCAGGTCCCGGTCCACCGCTTCCCAATCCGGGTTCGCGAGGGCGCGGATGCTTTCCGGCCTGACGCCGCAAGCGCGCAGCTGATCGGGTGCAGCACCAAACAGGGTTGACGGCGATCCAAACTCAGCCAGCAGTTTCCGGCTGCCACGGGCACCTATGCCGGGTGTTCTGTTCAGTGCCAGCCAGAAGCGGGTTTCGTCACTGTCGATAGCGGAATTAACGGGGCGGTCAATCGGTGGCCTCATCCTTGAGGGTCCTCCTGCTGAAAAGCCGGTACCTCGGTACATGGTTTATTACCATGCCCTAAGGTACCGGCTTTTACCAGCGGGAACGGGGACAGATTTAAAATCTGTCCTCATTGGAAGCTAGGGTGTGCGGACGATATCTCCCACGTGTAACGCGCTTGTGGCCTTCATGATAAGACCGAAGCTGACCTTGTCGAAGGTACGGAATACCATCAGAATACCGGCCTTCTCGTCGGGCAGTTTGACGCTGGCATTGCGTTCCGTGCTTACCTGGTCCCTGATCACATCACCGGCCTGGTGAATTTCGAACACGGTGCCAACATCGACACCTTCACGGGTACCGCGGTTAAGCACGACGATCTGGTACTGGCCAATCTGGCTGACGCCGTCCACGACGGAAATTATTTTGCCTTCAACAGATGCATCAGGAGAGTGAGGCGTAAAGTACGCGAACACGTCTTCATGCGACATCGGTATGAGGCGATCGCCGATATTTATTTCGCGCGTCGTCTTCTTCAGTTCCAGGGTGGCGGGATCGCCGAAATTTTCGACCTGGCTATCGCCCAGGTACAGCGCTTCGTGGCCCAGCACTTCGTGGGTATCAGGATCAGTATACGGGGCGCCGGGGCGGAAAATGTGGAATTGATCACCCTTGTCGTTGGCCAGCCCGCGTGCGTAGATGCGGTCTCCTGCACCTACAATCAGGTGCTCGCCGGCGCTGGATACCACATACGCGGCACTCTGCATCGCCTCCTCATCGACAACCAGGGGTCGGGTAAGAAACTGCTGTATAGCATCAAGCGGTATGGTGGGTATTGCCTTGTCGAGACGCTCCTCACGCACTTTGGGCGAGAGCTTGAACGTACCCTTGCCACGTTGTACGCGCAGTTGGGGTTTCCCGTCCACATACGTCAGCGTAATGATGTCACCGGGGTAAATGAGGTGAGGATTCTCTATCTGCGGGTTGACGTACCAGATCTCCGGCCATAGCCAGGGGCTGTTAAGGAAAGCTTCTGAAATATCCCAGAGCGTATCCCCCTTGACGACCACGTAGCGGTCGGGGTGCCCATCCTTGAGTACGACCTGATCGGCGTATGCGGCGGTGGCCAGCACGGCCAGCGCCAGTACCAGTGGCTTGAGTATCGACATATAGGTGTCCCTTTATCTGAATCCCGGATTTGTCTGTTATTGGCACCGGCGACAGTGTCAGTGCACTAATCTGATGATAGTTAACGGCAGTTGAGTGGTGGAGTGTAGCTAAAATTGCCTAATTTCAAAACCGCAGCACACGGTAAACAGCCCTGCGATCATTATGTTAGAGTATATAGGTATCCCAGACGGTAATTTGTGACCTGAATCACATGGCTATTCTCGATATTTTGCATTTTCCCGATCCGCGGCTGCGAAATCGGGCCCAGGATGTTCTGGCAGTGGACGATCAGGTTCGCACGCTGGTAGATGACATGCTTGAGACCATGTACCAGGCGCCGGGTATTGGCCTGGCAGCGACACAGGTCAATGTCCACCGGCGCATTCTGGTTATCGATACCTCCAGTGAACAGGACCAGCCGGGGGTGTTTATCAACCCGGAGATCCTGGAAACGTACGGCAGCGAGGAAACGGACGAGGGTTGCCTCTCGGTTCCGGGAGTGTACGAAAGCGTTCAGCGCGCCGAGCGTGTCAAGGTTCGCGCTCTGGGTCGGGATGGCAAGCCCTTCGAGCTGGAAACTGATGGTTTGCTGGCGGTGTGTATTCAGCACGAAATTGACCACCTGGAGGGCAAGCTGTTTGTCGATTACCTGTCACAGCTGAAACGCCAGCGTATTCGTAAAAAACTGGAAAAACAGCGCCGCCATGGAGGTGGTGATCTGTCACCCGAAAAGCACGCTGAGCCGGCTATCTAAGCGGGTTTCAGGGTGACGATGCGTGTTGTCTTTGCGGGTACTCCCGATTTTTCAGTAC
>CAJXFW010000107.1 GCA_913053655.1 uncultured Thiogranum sp.
CCATCTCGACATTGTTGCCGGACTTTGTCACGCCGATACGCTCGCAGAAATCCCGGATCGATACCGGCGTGTAACCGCGTCGCCGCATACCGGCGATAGTGGGCATGCGCGGGTCATCCCAGTCATTCACAAGTCCTTCGTCGACCAGCCGGGTGAGCCTGCGCTTGCTGGTAATGGTGTATTCCAGTTCCAGCCGGGAAAACTCGATCTGTTGTGGATGGCATTCAACCCCGAGTTCGTCCAGGAACCAGTCATACAACGGGCGGTGATCCTCGAACTCCAGTGTACACAAGGAGTGCGTGATACCCTCGATGGAATCCGATAGACAATGGGTAAAATCGTACATCGGGTAGATATTCCAGGCCTCCCCCGTCTGGTGATGTACAGCACCGTGGCGAATACGATAGATGGCCGGGTCGCGCAGGTTCATGTTGGGCGACGCCATATCGATCCTGGCCCGCAGGATATGTTCACCATCAGCAAATTCCCCGGCACGCATACGCGCGAACAGGTCCAGGTTCTCTTCGATGGAACGCTCCCTGTAGGGACTGTCCCTGCCCGGCTCCGTCAGGGTGCCACGGTACTCGCGCGTCTGCTCCGGCGTCAGGTCACAGACATACGCTTTGCCTTTCTTTATGAGCTGCACGGCATAGTCATGCAACTGCTCGAAATAATCCGAGGCATAAAACAGGCGATCTCCCCAGTCATATCCCAGCCAGCGCACGTCCCGCTTGATCGCCTCTACAAACTCGATGTTTTCCTTGTGTGGATTGGTGTCATCAAAGCGCAGGTTGCAGGTGCCCTGGTAATCGCTGGCGATACCGAAATTCAGGCAGATCGACTTGGCATGACCGATATGCAGGTACCCGTTCGGTTCAGGTGGAAAGCGTGTTGCCACCCGCCCCTGGTTTTTATTCCCGATCCGGTCTTCATCAATGATGTTGCGAATAAAATTGGTCGCCGACATTGTGTCATCGCTGCTCATACTGATTCGCTCTGTTCAATGCGCTGGCGGATATACTCAAGTGCCCTGTCGACACGCCGCAGGCAGGCTTCCCGTCCAGCCAGGTGCAGGGTCATGTCGATCCCCGGAGACGCGGCGCGACCGGCTACCGCCACGCGCAGCGGCTGTGCGACCTTGCCAATCTTGAGTTCGAGTGATTCTGCAACAGCCGTTACAACTGCGTAGATGGGTTCAGGTTCCCAACCATCCAGTGCCGCCAGCGCTGCCCTGACTTTTTCAAGGGGTTCCTGCGCAGCAGCTTTCAAATGCTTTTTCGCCGATTTGTTATCGAACTCCGCAAAGTCCCGGTAGAAAAATTCACTGATCTCCGCCATCTCTACCAGAGTCTTGGCACGTTCATGCTGCACTGTCGCGACGGCTTGTAAATCCGGCCCGGTAGCCGGGTCGATACCGCGCCGGCCAAGGAAATGGCTCAGGTGTCGCGCAATATGTTGCGGATCGGCCTCCTTTATATAGTGCTGGTTTAACCACAACAGCTTTTCCGTATTAAAGACAGACGCCGCCCTGTTAACATCGCTTATGTCGAACAGCTCGATCATTTCATCGATCGAGAACACTTCCTGATCTTCGTGTGACCAGCCCAGACGGACCAGATAGTTCAGCAGGGCTTCCGGTAAAAAACCGTCTTCACGGTACTGAATGACACTCACCGCGCCATGACGTTTGGACAGGCGTTTACCATCGTCCCCCAGAATCATCGGCGTATGTGCGTACACCGGCATTTCCAGGCCCAGCGCCTTTATCAGGTTGATCTGCCGCGGTGTGTTATTGATGTGATCATCGCCGCGAATCACGTGTGAGATACGCATATCGCTGTCGTCAACCACCACGGTAAGATTATAGGTGGGCGAGCCGTCACTGCGTGCAATGATCAGGTCGTCGAGTTCGTCGTTACTGATGCTGATACGGCCACGCACCAGATCATCAAACTCAACGTTCCCCTGTTTCGGATTACGAAAGCGAATAACAAAGGGTGCATCAGGAGATGGTGGCTCCACACCGCCGCTGCAACGGCCGTCATAACGTGGCTTTTCCCTGTTTTCCATCTGCGTCGCACGCAGCTTTTCCAGACGCTCTTTCGAGCAATAGCATTTGTAAGCGTGCCCGGAATCCAGCAGTTGCCGGGTCACTTCGGCGTAGCGCTCGAAACGACGGGTCTGGTAAAAGGGGCCTTCATCATAGTCCAGGCCCAGCCAGGCCATCCCTTCCAGAATTGCATTCACCGATGCCTCGCTGGAACGCTCCCGGTCCGTGTCCTCGATACGCAGCACAAACTGACCTCCATGCTTGCGGGCATATAACCAGGAAAACAGTGCGGTGCGGGCGCCGCCGATATGTAAAAAGCCGGTCGGGCTGGGGGCAAAACGGGTACGAACTGTCATGGCATCCTTATGCAGTCAACATTTGTATACGAATTTAACAAAAAAAACCCCGCCGAAGCGGGGTTCCTGATATCGGTTTTTCCGACGAGTCTGCTTAGGCAGGTGTAACGTTGGCAGCCTGGAGGCCCTTGGGACCCTTTTCTACTTCATAGGTAACCGGCTGACCTTCGGCCAGAGTTTTGAAACCCGAGCCCTGGATCGCGTTAAAGTGTACGAATACATCGTCACCACCCTCATCCTGAGAAATAAAACCAAAACCTTTGGATTCGTTAAACCACTTTACAGTTCCTGTAGCCATATTACTTTTCACCTTAAAAAATTAAACAAATAGAGCGTTGCATACAGGTATTGAAACGTGGAATTCATGGGAAACACGGAGGCAGAAACCAATACTGCCAATAACAAAATCTGTAGCTGCGGGTACTATAGGTGCATTTTTCCGGATTTTCAAGAAATCTAATATATATTTCAGTGAGATAAATAGCGCGCCTGATCGTACCCGGGGACTCACACTTACACGGGTGCCGGATTGTTATCAACTCTCAGTGAGCCTGCGTGAAAATCGTGACTCAAATATCTATTCAACTTGTTGTTTTTATTAAAAATTAATCGAAAGATAAACAGAGGCGCGGTTGTTCCCCGCACAGAAAACGCCGGGAACAACCGCCTGCTCGCCCGGGTACCCGGACCCCCTAGACCAGTTGGGCGCTTACATTCTGGTGCTTGATATTGCTCAGGATCATCATGGAATTGATCTGTTCAGGGTCATAGGCAACAATCATAAGGTGATGATGCTGGGCATTGAAACGCGCCTTCACCACACCAAACTCCCTTTCCACGACATCCTCCATACGTAATCGACTGCATTGATCCAGGCGATCATCAACATGCACAATAACATCCACTTCGCGGGCGTTACGCTTTAGCTCCTCAACACTCATCATCCTTCTCCTCATACACCTTCCATCGGGAATGTGAATCAGAGCAATGCTCATGCCAAACAGACTATATGCAAATTAAACAAGCACTTGGTTATCAGTGAACCGTGGGCGTAGCGTGCTGATTAGTCACTTATAAACAACACACAATATTATGGTTACTGCTATATCGCGGATTCTTTTCGTTTTACGCTGTCGCCACGTCGCGACGCAGCACAGGAATATCGCACGCCTATTTGACGGCAGCCGCAAGCCAGGTGGTACCACGCATACGCAGTACCCCATCCTGTTTAAGCGCATCTGCGGATGCAATGACGTCGTCTATAAACCAGCTGCGCGTGGCACTGTCCATCTGGTTTACAAACTGCATGACCGGCGCCGCCATATCCGACATCGCCTCCCAGTAAGCACGGCCGCTGTCGAGCTCGATAAAGTCTATTTCCATCTCCTGCAGTTCTACATCCCTGAAGCCGGCGGTCTCGATAGCAACACGCAGTCGCTCCGGATCGGCAAAGGAAAAAATACCCGGCGCACCCGGCGGCGGCTTGGGGAGATCCATATACTTGCCCAGCGTTTTGGTCAGCAGACTGATGAAGGGATTCTTTTCCGGATCTGACCAGCAGGCAATCGATATCCGTCCACCCGGCTTCATGAGTGCTCGAACCGAGGCCAGACAAACCTCGGGTTCCGGCATAAACATAAGGCCCCAGCGAATGGTCACTGCGTCAAATGTTCCCGCAACGAAATCCAGTGTCTCACCGTCGCTGCAAACGAACTCGATATTCTCAAGCCCTGCCTGTTGCGCTTTTTCACGCGCGAATACCAGCATTTCCTCAACCAGGTCGGTTCCGGTTACATGCCCTTTGTCACCCACCAGTCGGGCGGCGGAAATGGCCGGTTCTCCGGTCCCCGAGGCGATATCGAGCACCTGCTGCCCTGCCTCTATTCCGGCGTGCGCCAGCATCCACTCGCTAACCGGTGCAGCACCTTTGCGTAACAGTTCATCGCGACGGTACCAACCTTCTGCAACCGACATCCAGCTGTTGCGCTCACGCTCCTTGATGGCCACTGATTCTGCTGATGACATAAGTATCTGCTCCTGGTTGGCTAGCGGGTTTCAAGCAGCGGATCCGACATGGCATCCGGCACACGTGCCCTGGCAGCGGTGTAACTGAATTCGCCCGTGAATTCGTGTTTGCGGTAATCGATGAATACGGCGTCCGGCACAAAGCGTCCCTTCTCCAGCGCCAGCGGAAAATCTTCAGGCTCAGCGCCACCGTCTATTAACTTCAGACTGCATACGGCATAGCGCACAACATTGAATGTCATGCCGAGGTTATCGGTAACGGGAACGACGTCATCACCCACTGCATCGCGGAACCAGACACGCTTGGCCAGCATGCATCCGAATATCAAATGGACAACGGCAACAACGGGTTTGTCCCTGGCCTGCAACGCTTTCTCGGCACGTCGGCTGAGTTCAACCTGTACCTCTCTGCCAAATAAGGTTGCTGAATGCTTCATGCGGCGCCCTCTTTATTCGCTGGGTTAAATACTGACACGTCGAAACTCACGAGATCAAAGGTTAGAATATTCTCATAAACTTGATAATACGACTAAATGGCATAGACTATATTCGTTATTAGAATAAACAGGGTTTCCCGGAATGGATACTTTCGCTTCCATGTCGATATTCCGCAGAGTGGTGGAAACGGGCAGTTTTTCCGCCGTGGCGCGCGAAACGGGGCTTTCCCAGCCAACCATCAGCAAACATGTGATCGCCCTCGAAGAACGACTCAGTACGCGGTTGCTCAACCGCAGCACCCGGCAACTGAACCTGACCGAGGCGGGTAAGGAACACTACGAATACTGCACGCGCATTCTCGATGAGCTTGCCGAGGCCGAAGCCAGTATCGGGCGCGGCAAATCAGAAACCGCAGGCACACTGCGCGTCGGCATGCCCATCGTTTTCGGCCGCCTGCAGGTGTTGCCCCATCTGTGGGCATTTATGTCGGCCTATCCCGATCTCAAACTGGACCTGATCCTGGACGACCACAACACCGACCTGGTAAAGGACGGAATCGACCTGGTGATCCGTATGGGACCGATGGCCGATTCAAGTTTGATTGCACAACAGATAGGGGCCTGCGACCGAGTCACCGTCGCCAGCCCCGGGTACATTGCCACACACGGTGAGCCCGGGACACTCACCGACCTGAAATCGCACGAGTGTCTGGTCTTTACCTTGCTGGCCACACGCAACATCTGGCACTTCACCGGCAGAAAGGGCGATGAAAACATCCGTGTCAATGGCCGGTTCAGCGCCAACAGCCCGGACGCAATCCGCGAAGCGGTACTGGCCGGCATGGGTATCGCGGTAGTGCCGCTATGGCTGATCGATGGCTGTATCGAAGACGGCAGACTGCAAACCGTGCTGGACGAGTATACCCCGATACCGATGGCCATTCACGCCGCTTACCCGGATCGACGCTTCGTGGCGAAAAAAGTCAGGTACTTTATAGACCACCTGCGCAACACACTGGAAACATCTGCGCTCCCCTATCCGCCAATAGCGGAAATTTCGTTGAGTTCCGATTGAATAAGATGCTCCTTGCCGGTGCGCCGTAACCTCTTGATGGCCACTTCGCGCTGACTGGCAGAACTGCGATCATGGCCGGATTCCAGGTAGACCAGATATTCGGGTTGGCGGCCGCGGAAATACTTTGCGCCACGCTGGCCGGCGTGCTGCACGATGCGCCGTTCGACATCGTTGCTGATGCCGGTGTACAGCGAGTTGTCGCTACACAGAATCATGTACACCTGCCAGCTGCTCATGTGCCGTCGATCACCAGCGGCTGACCACAGTAGCGACAGTGGTAGCGTGCATCGCCGCGCTGCACACGATTATGGCGGCAGGTGGTGAGTTCGTGCCTGCGGCAAGTACATCGATAAGCGAAGCGGCGTTGCCGCCGTACCGGCAGACCGGTGAGATCATAACGCGCCGTGGCGCGCGGCTCGGCACCCAGCGCACGCATCACAGACTGCCATTCCGCGCCATGCGCGCGTACCCGGCGCAACCCCCACAGCTGGTCGACCACGAAGTGTGCTACCTCGTGCGGTACTGTTTCGTTGAGGTTATCCTCGAAATAGCGCGCAAAGATATAGGGGTTGTAACGAATGGCCACCTCACTGCCAAATACCCGGTATTGGCCGGCGGCGCGGCCCGACAGATCAAACCGAACGGGAGGGGCAACAAAGACGTGTTCGAACAACCCGGCCGCGCGCACCACGCAATCCTGTGTGGCCTGTAGCACCTGGCTCCGCTGCGGCACACTGATCGATTCGGGAAACATGGCGAACATCATAACGAAAAACCGCCGTGACCGGGATTGGATATACTGTCGCCCATGGGACGCTACCGACCACCACAACCCGAGTCATCGCTGTACATCACCCGCGCCGGCTACGAGTGCTTGCAACAGGAGCACAGCGACATATGGAAACGCCGTGCCGGGGTCACCAAAGCCCTGTCAGCCGCCGCCGCTGAAGGCGACCGCTCCGAAAATGCCGAGTATATCTATCGCAAAAAGGAACTGCGCGAAATCGACCGGCGCATCCGCTATCTGCAAAAGCGCCTGCCAAAACTGAACGTGGTATCCGAACCACCGAGTGACCGCAAACGGATTTTCTTCGGCGCTCGGGTTACCCTGGAGGGTGACGACGGCGAGGAAGTCACCTACCGTATCGTCGGCCCGGACGAACTTAATCCAGGCAAAGGCTGGATCAGCATGGACTCACCAATGGCCCGGGCTTTGATGAAGAAGACGCTTGACGATGAAGTGACGCTGCGGCTCGGGGAGCGAGAGGTGGGTTATGTGGTGCTGGAAATCAGATATTCTGAATAGGGAACCTGATCAATTCCCTTATCGTCATCCCGGCGTATGCCGGGATCCAGTGTTTTCAATGACCTGGATGCCGGCATACGCCGGCATGACGAATTAATCAGAGTTGCCATAGGTATTATACTGATAAGCCTTTAAGGAGAACCTGATAAATGGGAAAAAAATATTCTGAAATTCCTGACAAACTGAAGCAGTTTATCGAACATCAAAAAATATTCTTCGTAGGCACCGCAACCGCTGATAGTAGAGTCAACGTATCCCCGAAAGGGATGGATTCGTTACGCGTCCTGGATGCTAACCGGGTGATATGGCTAAACGTCACAGGGAGTGGGAACGAAACCTCCGCCCATGTGCAGGAGAATCCTCGCATGACCCTCATGTTTGCCGCATTCGAAGGCAACCCGATGATTCTGCGAATTTACGGGAATGCGAGAGTGATTCACAAGAATGATCCTGACTGGAAAGATAAATTTGCGCTATTCACCCCGCTACCCGGAGCAAGGCAAATATTTGAACTGGCCGTTGATCTTGTCCAGACATCCTGCGGGATGGGCGTGCCATTCTATGATTACACGGGTGAAAGAGAGCAGTTGAACAAGTGGGCGAATAAAAAAGGAGAAGACGGCATAAAGACGTATTGGAAGGATGCCAATCAGGAGAGTATTGATGGCAAGCCAACTCATATTATGGAAAAGAATACGTAACAAGGTCATTCAGCACGGACGGGCTTGCCCGACAACTTCTTTCAACCCATTGATATATCTTATAATAAAATATTAACAGCATCTTGAAGCCGGACATCCATACATAAAATGTATAACTCGCCATAATAGACGAAATATTAATTATATAATCCACATCTCGACAAGTCTGGCGCTTTTTTCCCTAAATTATTTTCATTGCAAGTCGTTATTATTGACGATATATTCTATTTTATATCTATATTTCGTCAAAGGTGACGATTTTGGAAATAACAAAACTTCTTGTAGATGGAACTATCCTTGCCGAAATTGGCGAACGAATAGCGCGTAGCCGGCTCGACCTGCAATTGACCCAGGCGGACGTGGCGGAACAGGCGGGGGTCTCCAAGCGCACGGTAGAGCGGATTGAATCCGGTGCCTCGGCGCAAATGTCGAGCTTCATCCGAATCCTGCGCGTCCTGGATCTGTTGCCGGGCCTTGAACAAATGATCCCCGAGGCCGGCCCGAGCCCGATGGACTTGTTACGACGCAAGGGGAAGGTTCGGCAACGCGCTTCAAAGCGCAGACGTTCGGATCAGACTGACAAGGCGTGGTCCTGGGATGACGACACATGAGCACCCTCGCCGAAGTTAAGCTTTGGGGACGTACGATTGGTGCAGTCTCGCTTGAGGATGGCAGTCAGGTGGCCGCCTTTGAGTATGATTCAGATTTTGTTGATAGCGGCATCGCAGTTGCGCCGTTAACAATGCCACCTACCAGGCGAATCTATACCTTTCCCGAACTCCCGCAAGCGACTTTTCATGGACTACCCGGTCTGTTGGCGGACTCGCTCCCGGATCGATTCGGTAATGCGCTGATTAATGCATGGCTGGCCACTCAGGGACGGCAACCAGATTCGTTCAACGCCGTCGAAAGGCTTTGCTATACGGGCGAACGCGGGATGGGGGCGCTGGAATTTTCTCCTGCAATTGGACCGAAAGCGCTTAAGGCAAACCGGATACAAATTGATCAGCTGGTTGAACTGGTATCGGATGTGCTCATGCATCGTAATAACCTGAAGGGTTCCTTTTCTGATGGCCGCAAGGAGCAGGCGCTGACGGATATTTTATGTGTGGGCACGTCAGCTGGCGGTGCGCGCGCCAAGGCAGTCATTGCCTGGAACCCATCGACCAATGAAATACGTTCAGGGCAGATTACGGCCGGCGAGGGATTTGAATACTGGCTGCTGAAATTCGATGGCGTCAAAGGTAACAAGGACAAAGAACTCGAAGACCCACAAGGCTACGGAGTAGTGGAATACGCCTATTCAAAAATGGCCAGGGACTGCGGTATTGAAATGAGTGAAT
>CAJXFW010000108.1 GCA_913053655.1 uncultured Thiogranum sp.
CACACCGAGTGCGCGCATATCGTCCAGCTCCGCAATCAGGTTGCACGATCTGGCGGACTGGGTCTGGATACCGTTCAGGACCAGGAAATCCTCGTGCTCCCGGGTGGCCAGCAGCAGGCCGTCCGGGTAGTCCAGACAACGCAGCCGGCAGTCATCTTTCGGCAGGTTGTGAGCGCGCGCCGTGAAGCATCGTGCCGAGTAAGCCAGCGGCAGTCTTCCATAAACGAACACTTCTGTTTCGACACCCTCCGGCCGCTGTTGTTGCATGTCGGCCAGCGTGTCGCGCGACAGTTCGACAGGCAGCACCCAGCGTTTCAAACCCCGGTCAGCGAGCACCTTCAGCGTGCGGGGGTTGTAGATATTGACGGCCGGGCCAGTGATAAAGGCGTGCTTGCCGGACAGCATGTTTACCGCACCCATGTCGTTGGCTTCGACGTTGAAGCGGCCATTATCGCAGAGCTGTTGCATGGCACCCAGCTCCGAGCCGGCTTCGATCAGTGTCAGACTGGAGAGCACCGCCTCTTTTCCGGCAGCGGTCAGTTGTTCCGCAAGCTGCATCCAGTCTTCGCTGCGCAGCGCGCGTCGCTTGGAGCACACGGTCTCGCCGAGGTACACAATGTCGACCTCGGTGTCGGCAATACGCGTATAAAAATTGAGCAGGTCATCGCGGCTCCAGTAATACAGCACAGGGCCGAGGGAAATTTTGGTAGCGCCTGTCATTGCCATGGCCGGTGATAAGCGCCCAGTGTGGTCTGGGCGCCCTCGGAAACGGTTTGCAATGTCTCCAGCCAGGGTGGCCGGGGCTGGTATTGCTCTGGATTTTCCCAACAGCTATCGAGAGCGGCGCGCCACACCTGTGTCACTTGCCTGACGTAGGTCGGGCTGCGCTGGCGCCCTTCGATCTTGATGGCGGCGATACCCATGGCCTGCAGTTGGGGTAACAAGGCCAGCGTGTTCAGGCTGGTCGGTTCTTCCATGGCATAGTAAGTATTGTTGCTGACGTTGAAACGCCCTTTGCACAGAGTCGGGTAAGCGGCGGGCTCGGTTTCGCCATAGCGGTCGATCAGCACATTATTCAGGCGCGATTCCAGTCCCTCTGGTGTTTCCACCCAGCGCACGGCAGAAGCCGGGGAGCAGGCGCCAAAGGTATTGGGGGATTGTCCGGTGACGTAGGACGACAACAGACAACGGCCTTCCACCATGACACACAGGCTGCCAAAGCCGAACACTTCAATGGCAACCGGGCTTTGTTCGGTGACCTGCTGCACCTGTTTCAGGGACAGTACGCGGGGTAGCACGACGCGCCGGATACCGAAGTTATCGTAATAGAAGCGGATGGCTTCCGGATTGGTGGCGGAGCCCTGTACCGACAGGTGCAGGCGCAGATCCGGCCAGCGACCGGCGGCATAATCCATGACACCGATATCAGCCAGGATAATCGCATCGACACCCAGTTCTGCGGCCAGGTCTACGGCATGTTGCCAGCGCTGCCAGCCGGATGCCTGCGCATAGGTGTTGATCGCGACAAATACCTTCGTACCGTGACTATGGGCATAGCGAATGCCTTCGCGGGAACGTTTTTCGTTGAAATTCAGCCCGGCGAAATGCCGTGCGTTGGTGTCATCCCGGAAACCGATATAGACAGCGTCAGCGCCATAATCCACGGCGACCTTAAGGGCGGGCAGGTTGCCGGCCGGGCAGACCAGTTCCATTTTTTCAGATGTTGCTGACATAGATTGATATACCCTGTTTTATTACTTTTTGAACCTAAGGAAGCTTTGATTGAGTCCTCTACCGTCATTCCGGCTTAATCAGAGCTTCCCCACCTGTCGCCACCGAGTTTTAATTGCTCCGCCTTGCCGAACATTCCGTTGATCGAGTTCCTGTGCAATACGATTGATCACCCGCCATTTCTGCGCACACCATTCCGGCGCCAGCAGAAGTGTTCTGGCTGCGGTAGCGGTTACCCGGTGGTAAATGACTTCGGGTGGTGTGAGTTCAATCAGATCGGCAGCAGTGGAAATATATTCATCCAGTGCCAGCGGATTGTATTCCCCGCTGCGCCACTGATTAGCGAGCAGGGTGCCTTTGACGACATGCAGGGGATGGAGTTTCAGGCCTTCTACACCAAGTTCAAGCACGCGCTGCAATGTGGACACACAGTGTTCACGGCCTTCACCCGGCAGGCCGATAATCAGGTGGGTGCAAACCTGCAGGTTCCGGGCGTGCGCATTGCGAACGGCAGTGACGTATTCTTCGAAACCGTGCCCCCTGTTTACTCTCTCCAGTGTCTTGTCGCTGGCTGATTGCAACCCCAGTTCCAGCCAGACTTCAAGACCTTTATCCTGGTAACCGGCGAGCAGGTCCAGTACGGGTTCGGGGACGCAATCCGGACGGGTGCCGATGGAAAGACCGATGACATCCGGTTCTGCGAGCGCCTGATCATAGAGCCGGGCCAGCTCATCGACATCGGCATAGGTGTTGGTGTAGGCCTGGAAATAGGCGATGTATTCCTGTGCGCCGGTGCGTTTGCGGATGACCTGTCGCCCGGCTTCTATCTGCTCGCTGATCGAGGCGGGCTGGCGTGCGTTGGGGCTGAACGACACGTTGTTACAGAAGGTACAGCCGCCGCGGCCTTTGCTGCCGTCGCGGTTGGGGCAGGTGAAACTCGCGTTCAGCGCCAGCTTGTGCACACGCTTACCGTGGCGCTCCAGCATCGCCTGACCGAAGGTGTTCACGTAGTCTGACAAAATCATTAAGACAGTGTGCGGTGATCAATGGTGTAGGCCAGCGTCTGCATGCGCCTTGAATTCCTGTGAATATAGCGCGCTGATTCTATCTGTGACCGGATGCAGGACCTATGATGTAAATCAAGGTAGTGGCAAAAATTTCGCCGGTTGGCGCATGGGGTTTCCTGCACTACACTTGTAGATCATTCGACAAGATGTCATCGGCAAAGACCCTGTTTTATATACGGACTTTACCTTTAGTACATTTGTATATTAGAATGTAGTGTTTTACCGCCCCGCGTTGGGCATTAACAGCCGGCTCGAGCGAACGAGGCAGAAAAAATGGCACAGACTGGAATCGGTGGCGTCCAGCAGTACAACTACGACATCATCAAAAAATTCGCCATCATGACCCTGGTCTGGGGCCTGCTGGGAATGGCAACCGGTGTCTATATTGCTTCGGAGCTGGCGTGGCCGTTCCTGAATTTTGATATTCCGCAGATCACTTTCGGGCGCTTGCGCCCGGTTCACACCACCCTGGTTATTTTCGGTTTTGGCGGCAGCGCCCTGTTCGCGACGTCCTACTATGTCGTACAGCGTACCTGCCAGACACGTTTATACAGTGACTGGATGGCGACCTTAACCTTCTGGGGGTGGCAGTCGGCGGTGGCCCTGGGCGCCGTGAGTTACATGTTCGGTTATACCCAGTCGCGCGAATACGCCGAGTTCGAGTGGCCCATCGACCTGATTATCCTGGTGACCTGGGTGGTGTATTTCACCGTTTACATCATGACGGTACGGCGCCGTTCCCAGCCGCATATCTACGTCGCCAACTGGTTTTATATCGCCTTTATCCTGGTTATCGCGCTGCTGCACATATTCAACAACCTGGCGGTGCCGGTCGGGCTGTTTTCGCTAAAATCCTACAGCCTGTTTTCCGGTGTACAGGATGCCATGACTGAGTGGTGGTATGGGCACAATGCCGTCGGCTTTTTCCTGACGGCGGCATTCCTCGGCATGATGTACTACTTCGTACCCAAGCAGGCCGGACGCCCGGTGTATTCCTACCGCTTGTCGATCGTACACTTCTGGTCGCTGGCCTTCCTGTACATGTGGGTAGGCGCACACCATCTGCACTGGACCGCGTTGCCGGACTGGACCTCCACGCTGGCAGCGACCTTCTCGATTATGCTGTTGCTGCCGTCCTGGGGTGGCATGATCAACGGTATCATGACCCTGTCGGGTGCCTGGGACAAACTGCGCACCGATCCCATCATGCTGTTCCTGATTACCTCGCTGTCGTTTTACGGCATGTCGACCTTTGAAGGCCCGTTGATGTCGCTGAAAAGTGTTAACGCGTTGTCGCACTACACCGACTGGACCATCGGGCATGTGCATTCAGGAGCGCTGGGCTGGGTGGCGATGGTGTCGTTCGGTTCCTTTTATCATATGGTACCGCGCCTGTATGATACCCGGGTGTACAGCACGCGCCTCATCTACCTGCACTTCTGGCTGGCGACTTTCGGCATCGTGCTGTACATCACATCCATGTGGGTAGCGGGTATCGTGCAGGGTCTGATGCTGCGCAGTTTTGATGATTACGGCAACCTGTCCTACACCTTTGTTGAGTCCGTCGCATTCCTGCACAAACCGTATGTATGGCGCGCACTGGGCGGCCTGTTCTTTTTATCCGGTGTCGCAGTGATGGCGTTCAACCTGTTCATGACGATTCGCCGGTCGCGTACCGAAGCTGCGGAGCTTGAAACCAGGATTGCCGTCAAAATGGCGCGTGCCTGAGCAGAATTTCGAGCGGAGAATTTACAGTGATTAAACACGAAAGTATCGAAACCAATGTCGGGCTGCTGATAATCCTGACGCTGATTGTCGTCAGTATCGGTGGTCTGGTCGAAATCGTCCCCCTGTTCTACATTGACGATACCATCGAGGAAGTAGAAGGTATTCGCCCCTACACGGCGCTGGAGTTACGCGGGCGTGATATCTATCAGCGCGAGGGCTGCTACCTGTGTCACTCGCAGATGATTCGCCCGTTCCGTGATGAGCTGTTGCGCTACGGGCATTATTCTCTGGCGGCGGAGTCACAGTACGACCACCCCTTCCAGTGGGGTTCCAAGCGCACCGGTCCGGATCTCGCGCGTGTCGGTGGTAAGTACTCCAATGAGTGGCACGTTGCCCACCTGAATAATCCGCGCGACGTGGTACCGCAATCCATTATGCCGAACTATCCCTGGCTGCTGGCGACCGATCTGGATTATTCAGACGTGCAGGACCGTATGCGAGCGCTAAAGGTGACCGGCGTTCCGTATTCAGAGACGCAGGCGGAATATGATGCCAACGTGACTGAGTTCGGCGCGGACGTTGCTGATCAGCTGGACATCCTGCGCGCAGAAGAGCATTTGATGCAGCAGGCACTGGCAGGGAACTACGACGGTCAGCGTTCACGCATCACCGAAATGGATGCGCTGGTAGCCTACCTGCAAGTGTTGGGTACGATGGTGGACTTCAGCAAGTATGACGAAGGTTATTTCGCAGAGTTCCGTTGACAGGAACTACTGACGGATTACAGCCATGCCGGACTGGTTTCTCTGGTTTACCCGATTTGAGAACACCAAGGTGGTGGCATTGCTACTGTTTTTCACGACCTTCTGTGCGATTTTGATCTACCTGTATACGGGCAAGAAACGTGGCAAACGACTGGAATCCTACAAGTACATGCCCTTGCAGGAAGACGAACAGGATTTAAACGCCGCTAACGGCGGGGAAAACGAAACGCATGAACCAGACAAAAGGTAAAACAGGCGGCGCAGTCCAGACTACGGGGCACGCCTGGGATGGTGATATCCAGGAGTTCAACAACCCCTTGCCGAGCTGGTGGCTGTGGTCGTTTTACGCAACGGTTGTATTTGCAGTGGTGTACTGGATATTTTTCCCTGCCTGGCCGGTAGCCAACAGTTACACCAAGGGTGTGATGAATAACATTACTTTCGTGGATAGCGAAGGTCATAAGAAAACCATGCACTGGAATACACGCGCGCTGCTGATCAAGGAACTGCAGGAGGGCAAGACCGCTGTGCTCAGCCGTGAGTATATGGATAAGGTGGCCGCAGCCGGCTATTCGGAAATTCTCGGTGACCCGGAAATGATGGCTTTCACTCGCTCCGTAGCCAAGGGTCTCTTCGGCGACAACTGCGCACCCTGTCATGGTACCGGTGGTGCCGGTGTCATCGGCCTGTTCCCCAATCTGGCGGATGATTCATGGTTGTGGGGGGGTTCCGTAAAGAATATAGAGACCACGATCTCGGATGGACGTTTGGGTTTTATGCCGGCTTTTGGGGATGTGCTCAGTGAAGCGCAGATCGCTGATACTGCCAGCTATGTGCTGAGCCTGTCAGGCCAGACTGTGGATGCCGCGGCCAGTGCGCGTGGCAAGGCCGTTTTTCAGACCAATGTAGGCGGATGTCACTACTGCCACACGCCTGCCGGTACCGGGCTCAAATCGCAGGGTGCTGCTAACCTGACCGATCAGATCTGGAGCATAATCGACGTCAATGGCGCGGCCGATCCGGCTGCAAAGAAAGCCCTGGTGGAGCAGGTGATCGCCAAGGGTGTTGAACGCCGTATGCCGAGCTGGTCAAAACGTCTCACCCCGACGCAGATCAAGTTGCTGACGGTCTATGTTCATGAGTTGGGGGGCGGCCAGTAGGCCACCCGGTTACTGTCCCGTAGTTCAGCGCGTGTAAATACTAAAATAGTGGACACCGGCAAAGACGCGCTGTATCAACAGCGTATCCCGATCTACCCGCGCTCGGTCAAGGGGCGCTTCCGTAATTTCAAATGGGTGGTACTGGGACTCGCCTACGGGGTCTATTTCCTGCTGCCCTGGTTGCGCTGGCAGCGTAGCGTCGGACCCGATCAGGCGGTGCTGTTCGATATCGCCGCACGCAAGTTTTACATTTTTAACCTGGTAGCCCACGCCCAGGACCTGTTCTGGCTGGCCGGCCTGATGATAATCGCGGCACTGCTTTTGTTCTTCGTTACCGGCATCGCCGGACGTGTATTTTGCGGTTATTTCTGTTTCCAGACACTATGGACCGATGTCTACCTGTTTATCGAACGCCTGGTACAGGGTGACCGTGTTGCGCGTATTCGTCTGGACAAGTCGCCCTGGAATACCAACAAGCTGCTGCGCAAGATAGCGACACACGTCCTGTGGCTGGTAGTCGCGTTCTGGACCGGCCTGACCTTCACCCTGTACTGGGGCGATGCTCCCCGGTTGCTGGTTAAATGGTTTACCGGATCCGCACCCTTCGCGGCGTATGCCACCACCCTGTTCCTGACCGCAACCACCTATGTCATGGCGGGTCTGGCGCGTGAACAGGTATGCACTTACATGTGCCCCTATGCGCGCTTTCAGGCAGCCATGTTTGATGCCGACACGCGTATCGTTGCCTACGACGTAGCACGTGGTGAAGGTGCGCAGGGTCGCCACAAAATTACCCGGGAACTCAAAACCCGCGAGCAGCGCCGGCAACAGGGTGCCGGAGACTGTATCGACTGCGGTTTCTGTGTGCAGGTGTGCCCGACCGGTATCGATATTCGCGATGGTCTGCAGGTGCAGTGTATCAGTTGCGCCCTGTGTATCGACGCTTGCGACACGATTATGGACACGCTCGGCTGGGAACGAGGCCTTATTCGCTATACCTCCGAGAAAGCATCCGAAGGTAAGAAAAGCCCTGTCTGGAAACCCAAAACAATTGCCTACGGACTGGCCCTGTTGATTGCTATCGCCGGTTTGATGTGGAGTGTAAGCAGCCAGGCACCAATAGAAGTGGCGGTCATTCAGGTTCGACAACCGCTGTTTGTCCGACTGTCTGACGGGCGCGTGCAGAACAGCTACGAGCTGCACCTGGAAAACAAGACCAACGAACCCGTCGATGTAGCGCTCATGATACATGGGCTGGCCGGTGCCGAGCTGGATGTGGGCAGGTTCGAGGCCGTGACCCTGGCGCCGCAGCGCAGCCTGCATGTTTTGGCGCGCGTACGCTGTCGGTCAAATCACAGCGAGAAAGGTTCGCGCAGCTTTTTCCTGGATGTTATTCCACAAAAGCGAAAGGACATTGGCATGATAAGCGTATCCGCAACCTTCTATATGCCGGGAGCCAGACGCTAATGTTGCAATCCCTGTTTGCATTGCCGTTGGGTGCCGTTATCGAAGTGCTGGTGTTCCTGCTGATGTACCTGTTAACGCCGCTGAAGGGAAAACAGGCCGCGGTTATTGTTGCCCTGCTGTCTACCAGTGGTGTTGTCATTTACAGCCTGAGTGACTGGCCGGGCGCGGATGTGCTGGCCCTGTATGTCGCGGTGCTGGCGGTAACCGCCTATCTACTGGGTATCGTCAGCAACGCGCGCGAGCAACAGCAGGCGTCGCCGCAAGCGGGTGGCCACTGGTTTCACTGGGGTCCGGCCACTATTGTGATTTTCTTTGTCGCCCTGATTTCACTGGACAGTGTGCTGGTGACTATCTCCAGCCAGGGTCTGCCTGCACCGGTGGCGGATTTCCTGTTTCCCGAATCGAGCACAGACCAGCAGGCACGCTCGGTATTCCCGGGGACGGTAGCCAACGATTTCCAGAAAAAGGAAGGCCAGTATAACCGGTACCTGGAACAGGTGAGACGCCAGGAGCAACGTGGCTGGCAGGTGAAAAAAGGCTGGTTGAGGTCCCCGGTTGCCGGTCAGCAGGCGGCATTCCAGGTGCAGGTGTCAGAAGCTGATGGAACGCCGTTGCAGTTTGCAGACGTGAGCGGTGTTTTTCAGCGGCCTTCTGACAGTCGTCTGGACCACAGCTTTTCCATGCAGGAGATAAAGCCCGGCTTATACCGTGTCATACTGGCCCTGCCGAAGCCGGGTATGTGGGACCTGGTGCTTACGGTAAAACGCGGTGCGCAGTTGCATGAATTACATGCCAGTACTTCAGTTGCAGAAACAGGACGCATGAAGTGATCTAATTGATTTTTGAACCGCCAAGACGCAAAGACCGCCAAGAAAGAAACAGGTTTTCTTTGTGGTCTTTGCGTCTTGGCGGTTCAAAATAATCTAACCATGAAGGTATCAATATATACCTTCCTACTCGTTACCCAGACACTTTCAGTGACGCAAGAGAGCATACTGTTTGAACGATAACAGACAGCGACAGGACTGCTTCCACTGTGGGTTGCCGGTACCCGAAGGGGCTGACTACAGTGTCGAAATCATGGGCCGGCAGCAGCCCATGTGCTGCCGTGGTTGCCAGGCGGTTGCCAACGCCATCGTGGCCGGCGGACTGACCGATTTCTACCGCTACCGCACTGAAAAATCTCCGCGCGCGCAGGAACTCATACCCGAAGCGCTCAACGAACTCGAACTGTATGACCGGGACGACCTGCAAAAAAGTTTTGT
>CAJXFW010000109.1 GCA_913053655.1 uncultured Thiogranum sp.
ACTTGTCCGCGTAATCCATATCAAATCCGGCGCCATTGTCTTCGATAATGTAGACGGTATCGCCGTCTTTCCGGTCGCTATGAAAGTGGATACTGGCGTTGGGGGTTTTACAGGTAAATTTCCAGGCATTGCTGATCAGATTCGTCAATGCATCCTTGATCAGATGTGGGTCACCCTGCACTATCATTTCAGCCTGGATGTCTATATTGATTTCGCGCGACGGTTCTTCAGCACGAAGCTCTTCGACCACTTCGTGGCAGGTTTTACTTATGTCGAATCTGGTGCTGCTTATCTCAGCCCTGTTGACGCGCGAAAGTGTCAGCAGGTCATCGATCAGCTGGGCCATTCTCAGTGCACTGTTCCTGATGCGGTCCAGAAAATTCCTGGCGGTATCGTCCAGCTTATCCGAATAGTCATCGACGAGCGCCTGGGAAAAGCCGTTTACACTGCGTAGCGGGGCACGCAAGTCGTGGGAAATTGCATAGGCGAACGATTCGTACTCGTGGTTGGCGTCTTCCAGTTCGCGGGTTCGTTCCTTAACACGTTGTTCCAGACTCTGGTTGGCGTGTGCCAGTTGCCG
The DNA here is from genome assembly GCA_913053655.1 of uncultured Thiogranum sp. GTDB lineage: Bacteria > Pseudomonadota > Gammaproteobacteria > DSM-19610 > DSM-19610 > Thiogranum. Next base: position 581 of record CAJXFW010000109.1, read on the forward strand.
CTGTTCTTCGGCGATGACGTCGGCCATAGTGTCGAATGCGGCACCGACCTGTGCAACTTCATCTCTGCCCCGCAGATGTGTACGCACCGAGTAATCGCCCTGTGCAACCTGGTTGGCGGTTTGTACAACTTTTTGCAGCCTGTAGGTCAGCAGGTAGCCAAAGCCAAGACCGAACACCACGATCATCCCCATGCCCGTGGCTGCGATTAAAATACCGAGATCGCGTATTTCCTGATAGCTGCCAATCCAGGCTTGCTGGGAAAATTGTACGATCAGTAAGCCCAGTTGGCCTGACGCGTTGTCAAGCACATTGGTACGCCAGTGTGTGGTTCCGCTGTCAACAAGTTTCGGCATGTTTTCACCCAGTTCGCTGAGTGAACTGCTGGCGACGATGACATTGCGATCATCAACCAGCAGGGCTTTAAGGACACCAGGGTTGTCAGTCAGCGATTCTATATACCCCTGAACGCGGTCATAGTCTTCGTTGAGCAACGCAACGCGGCTGATATCCCCGACTATATCCAGAGTGACCTGTTCGGCAGCAGCAATCTGTTTTTCGGTATTTGCCAGCGAACGCCCGAGGATACTCCATAGAACCGCAGTCATCATGACGGCTTCCAGAAGGAAGATGACGATGGCAATTTTATATTTTAGTGACAGGTTCATTTATGCGAATCAAGCACTTTCCATATGGCTCTGACAGGCTCGTAATCGCTGTCGCTGGCAGGGTGCAGGTGCGACCAGCCACCCCCGTGCAGGTATGCTTTGTCATCTGTATTGTCCGCGCTCCAGGAAAGAATCTCGTTTTTCAATAGTTCCCGCTGTGCTTTCGGTATCCTCTTATGCACCGCAAAAAGTGACGAGGGAATGTGCTGTGTTTCATAAAGTACTCTGAGTTTCGCCCCCGTATGATCTCGAAAAAGTTTCAGTGTAGGCTGGGCGGTCACACAGGCGGCGGCTTTTTTTACCCGTACCTGCGTCAGGCACGCAATATGGTTGTTTATAGGGTAGATTTCGACCTTTTTATCGAGTTTAAAGCTGGACAGCGCGTGCCTGCCCAGCAGACTGACCGCAGCGTCTTTGTCCGGGGTAGCCACGCGTTTGCCCGCGAGATCATTTAGCGTGTTAACGGTTGAGTCGGCACGTACCACAAAAATGGCACGTAGCCCTTCGATGTTGTCACCATTGCCGGCCCTGGCCCAGCGGGCCAGTGGCAGGTAGCCGTTGTCTGCAGCAGCACGAATGTAGTCAAAGGGCTGGATGAAAATAATATCATAGCTTTGCTGATGTACCTGTTCCCGGAAACGTTCAAAATCCGGCCGTGTGCGCAACTTCACCTGCACATTCAGTAGTTCACCGAATCTTGCCGCTGTTGGTGCGTACATCTGTTCCAGTTTCCGGGTGGGTAAATAGGGGAATACGCCAAAGGTTAGAGACGCGTTAGCCGGATCGTTTGCGATTACAGCGGCGGAAAAAATGATCGAGAAATAGATCAGGTGGAACAGAATGCACGGTTTTAATGACATTATCAAACTACTCTGTTGTTTCCTGTGATTGTTCCAGAATCCTTCTAACCGAATCGTAGTCTTTGTCCGCGCTATTGATAAAGCCGGATACTTTTATACTGTCCAGCAAGCTTCGGCCACGCGCCGTTTTGGCCCAGCCGGTGGTGCGTTTCTGTATTTTGCTGCGAATATTTTTCGCCACACGAGTATGTACCGCGAATGCCGGGCCGGGAATCAGCCGGCTGCTTGCCAGGACACGGAAATCTACGCCACTTAGTGCCTCGAAAAGTTTCAGTGGTGAATCGGCTGTGATACAGGCTGTGGCCTTGTGGATCAATACCTGACGCAGACACGCAGCATGGCTGTTCTGGTAGGTTAAACGTACGTTCTTTCCCGGTATCAGCTGGTAGTCCAGCAGGGTCTGCCGGCCCAACAGGCTGACTGCGGCCCTTATCGGTGGCGCAGCAATGACCTCATTGCGCAGCCCGTTCATCGTCGTGACACGGCTGTCTGTACGCGTCACAAAAAGTGCGGCAAGCAGCTGTGACCAGCGGGAGATCAAGTGGTATCCGTGCGGAGCCGCACTTTCTACATAGTCAAACGGCTGGACAAAAACAAGGTCATAGGTTTCGTTTTCCAGTTCTTTGCGGAACCGCAAATAGGTCGGTCGGGTGCGCAGCAGCACCGGGCGGCCAATCGCTTCAGACAGATCGGCGGCAACTGGTGCGAAGAGCTGTTCCAGGCGTGCCGGCGGCAGGTAGGGAAAGACCCCGAACAGGATGGGTTGTGCGTTGTCTGCACACAGCGGGAAACTGGCGGCGAGCAGGAATACCGGGAGCAGACAGCCCGATAAGCCGTTCCTGGAGCCTGTCGTCCGCTGGGACAAGATGTAGTCTCCTGATAGCCGGTTGTAATGCCAAGTATAGCGGAGTATCGGGTTCTGTCAGGCCTTGACCAGAATCAGGCCGGCCAGCGGCGGTACATCCAGAACGATAGAATGGGACTGGTTCATCCACGGGACTGATTCGCTGTGGTAACTGCCTTGAACCACCATGTTGCTGCCGCTGTAAAAGTCGGCATCCGAGTTTAATACCAGGCCGTAATCGCCCGCTGCGGGTACGCCCAGCCGGTAACCCTGGCGCGGTACGGGTGTAAAGTTCAATACCACTACGGCCGTTTGTCCACCACCCAGTCGGTAGTAGCTCAGTATGGAGTTGTCCGCATCATTGCAATCCAGCCAGCGGAAACCGTTCGCTTCGAAATCGTACTCATGCAGTGCGGGCTGGTTGCGATACAGCTGGTTAAGATCATGTACCAGGTGCTTGAGGTTCGCATGGCGCTGATCTTCCATCAGGTGCCAGTCCAGTACGCCATCCGAGTTCCATTCAGCGTACTGGCCGAACTCATTACCCATAAACAGCAGTTTTTTGCCCGGGTAGCTGAACATATATGTGTAGAGCAGGCGCAGGCCGGCGAAGCGTTGCCAGGTGTCTCCGCTCATCTTGTCCAGCATCGAGCCTTTGCCGTGTACGACTTCATCATGGGAAAACGGTAGTACGAAGTTTTCGTTAAAGGCATACAGCAGGCCGAAGGTCAGCTGGTTATGATGAAACTTGCGGTGTATCGGTTCCTTGCTCAGGTACACCAGGGTGTCGTGCATCCAGCCCATGTTCCATTTCATACTGAAGCCAAGGCCGCCAACGTCGACCGGGCGGGTGACCTGTGGCCAGGCGGTGGACTCTTCGGCGATGATCATGGTGCCCGGTTGTTCGGCGTGGGTAACTTCGTTTAAATGGCGCAGAAAGTGGATGGCGTCCAGGTTTTCCCGGCCACCGTATTCATTGGGGATCCAGTCGCCAGGGTCGCGTGAGTAATCCAGGTACAGCATCGACGCCACGGCATCGACGCGCAAACCGTCGATGTGCATTTCCTCCAGCCAGTAGATGGCGCTGGACAGCAGGAAATTGCGTACTTCGTTGCGGCCATAGTTAAAGATTAATGTTCCCCATTCGCGGTGTTCGCCACGGCGTGGGTCTTCGTGTTCATACAACGGGGTACCGTCGAAGCGCGCCAGCGCAAAAGCGTCTTTGGGAAAGTGCCCGGGCACCCAGTCGAGTATTACGCCAATATCGTTCTGGTGGCAGTGGTCGACGAAGTAACGGAAATCGTCCGCACTGCCAAAGCGGCTGGTCGGTGCAAAGTAGCCGGTTGTCTGGTAACCCCAGGATACGTCAAGCGGGTGTTCAGTAATTGGCAGTAACTCAATATGCGTAAAGCCGGTCTCCTTTACGTAGTTGACCAGCCATTCCGCCAGTCGGCGGTAGTTGATGAATTGTCCGTGTTCGTCCCGCTGCCAGGACCCCAGGTGAACTTCGTAGATCGACAGCGGGCTGTGTAACCAGTTTCTGTTGGCGCGCGCTGTCATCCATGCCTGGTCGTTCCAGGTGTAGGTTTCGGGCTGAGGGGTTACCGAAGCCGTACCCGGCCGCAATTCAAACGCCTGGGCGTATGGGTCGGTTTTTAGCTGGACGCTGCCGTGATCGCGATTGCGGATTTCATACTTATAGTAACTGTGGGTGCCGATGCCCGGCAGGAATAATGACCAGACACCACTATTGCCACAGGCGTTCATGGGGTGTTGACGGCCATCCCAGTGGTTCCAGTCGCCGACGACACTGACGCGCTCCGCACCGGGTGCCCAGAGTGCAAAACGGGTGCCCTCTACGCCGTCTATTTCACACAGGTGCGCGCCCAGAAACCGGTAGGCGTGCAGGTGGCGGCCTTCCCCAAACAGGTGCAGGTCGAGATCGCCCGGTTGGTGTACGAAGCAGTAGGGGTCGTAAGCCGAGCACTCAAGTCCATCCTGGTCCACCCAGGCCAGCCGATAGCGGTCAGGTACGCTGCCCCCAGCACCGCGCCACTCAAATAAATCAGTGTCTTCAATGCGGGTTAGAGGCGCATCGGTTTCCAGGATGCGGACGCTGCTGCTATGGGGGAGGAATGCCCGTACCAGTTCCTGCTGCCCTTCCCGGTGTTTTCCCAGTACCTCGCAGGGGTTGTGGTGGCGTGCTTCAACGATACGGGCAAGGGGTTCTGGCAGCGAGCGAGGGTGTGTTTTCGATCCTGATGGCTGCGACGTCATAGAGGCGATGTCTCTGTTCATAGATAATGTTGGCTTTTCAGCAGCGGTACAGATGGTACCATAGGACACATGGCAGCCAGGATGCTAGCACTAAAATCTGCTGTTATGTCGATGGACCACCGGGAGATTGGATGAATTCTGTGCCTTCACCGCGTTTTGTGAGTCGTCTGACCCGCGACACCCTGGCGCTTATTCTGGCAGGCGGGCGCGGATCCCGGCTGAAACAACTGACCATGTGGCGTGCCAAACCGGCAGTCCCGTTTGGCGGAAAATTTCGTATTATTGATTTCCCGCTCTCCAATTGCATGAATTCCGGTATCCGCCGGGTCGGTGTTTTGACCCAGTACAAGTCGCACTCCCTGCTCCAGCACATTCAGCGTGGCTGGGGATTTCTGCGCGGTGAGTTTGGTGAGTTTGTCGAGCTGCTGCCGGCCCAGCAACGCATACAGTCTTCCTGGTATGCCGGCACTGCCGATGCCATTTACCAGAATCTGGACATTATTCGTAATCACAGCCCCGAGTATGTTCTGATACTTGCGGGGGACCATGTCTATAAGATGGATTATGGCCCTATGATTGCCAGTCATGTTGAAAACGGCGCCGACATGACGGTCGGGTGCCTGGAGGTGAAGCTGGATGTGGCGCGATCCTTCGGTGTTATGACATCGGACCGGGACGGACGGGTTCTGGAGTTCAGCGAGAAGCCGAAGTCACCCACGCCGATGCCCGGGAGCACAGATACGGCGCTGGCATCAATGGGTATTTACGTATTCAACACCCGCTTCCTGTTCGAACAGTTGATCAAGGACGCGGACAATAATAATTCCAGCCACGATTTTGGTCATGACATTATTCCTTCTATTATTGATCGGTACCGGGTATTCGCGTATCCCTTCCGTGATACGCAGAGTGGCCGTCAGGCCTACTGGCGGGATGTCGGGACGGTTGATGCTTTCTGGAAGGCCAACCTTGAACTGATTGGCGTGACGCCGGAGCTGAATCTGTACGATCTGAACTGGCCCATATGGACCTACCAGGAGCAGATGCCACCGGCCAAGTTCGTTTTCGACGACGAGGAGCGGCGCGGTATGGCCGTGGATTCCATGGTTTCCGGTGGATGCGTGATATCCGGTGCGACAGTCCGTCATTCCCTGCTATTCTCTAATGTAAACGTAAATTCCTATTCGGTATTGCGGCACGCAGTGGTATTACCCGATGTCAGAATTGCACGTAACTGCCATATTCAGAACGCTGTCATCGACAAGGGTTGTGATATTCCTGACGGGTTGGTTATCGGGGAAGATATGGAAAAGGACGCCAAACGTTTTCACGTTACACCTGGAGGAGTGGTGCTTGTAACCCCCGAAATGCTGGGTCAGGAGCTGCATCATGTCCGCTAAAACCGGTTTGCGAGTCATACTATGCTGGCACATGCACCAGCCGCAGTATTGTGACCTCGTCAGCGGTGAGTACAAGCTGCCGTGGGCCTACCTGCACGCCATCAAGGATTATGCCGATATGGCCGCACACCTGGAGGCAGTACCTGATGCCAGGGCAGTTATCAATTTTGCGCCGGTGTTGCTGGAACAGCTGGATGATTACGCTGCGCAGGTGAGCGGGTTTCTGCGCGACCACAAGGCTATCCGGGACCCCTTGCTGGCGGCGCTGGTGGAACCTGTGCTGCCGCCCCACTCCGAACTGCGAGTGGCTTTGATCGACAAATGCATGCGCGTCAACCGCGAGCGTATCGTGGAACGGTTTCCGGCTTACCAGAGGCTGTTCGAACTGGCCGAACATTTTCTCCAGCATGATACCGACCTCCTGTATGTAAGCGACCAGTTCCTGTCTGACCTGGTGTTCTGGTACCACCTGGGCTGGATTGCCGAGACCGTGCGGCGTAGCGATCTGCGGATACAACGCTGGCAGGAGCAGGGCAATAACTTTTCGTTGCACGATCGACGTGAGCTGCTGGTGCTGATCGGCGAGCTGCTGTCCGGTCTGATCGACCGCTATGCCGAGCTTGCCGATCGTGGTCAGGTTGAACTGGCCGTATCACCCTATGCCCACCCGATTCTTCCCTTGATGCTGGATTTGCAGAGCGCCCGCGAGGCCATGCCGGATGTCCAGCTGCCCGAGCTGGAGTTCTACCAGGGTGGGGAGGATCGCGCGCGCTGGCATTTGCGCGAAGGTATTAACGTTTTTGAACAGTATTTTCGCCGCAAGCCCGCGGGCTGCTGGCCATCAGAAGGCAGTGTCAGCAAGGCAACGCTTGAACTGTTGGAAGAGTATGGTTTTCGCTGGGCGGCGACCGGTGAGACGGTATTGTGTAACAGTCTGCGAGCACAAGGCGGGGAAGCAGCGGTGGCAGCCGATGCTGTGTTGCAAGGTTATCGTGTGGGCGACGGCGAACTGACCTGTTTTTTTCGTGACGACAAGCTGTCTGATGAAATCGGTTTCAACTACTCGACCTGGCACGCCGACGATGCGGTGGCAAACATCATCCATAACCTGGAACACATTGCCAAAACCCACGAGGGGCGCAAGCTGGCGGTACCCATTATCCTCGATGGTGAAAATGCCTGGGAGCACTTTCCGGAAAACGGCTACCACTTTTTGCGTGCTCTGTATGAAAAGCTCGCCGCCCACCCGACGCTGAAACTTTCCACCTTCTCCGAGTGCCTGGATGAGGGTGTAGAAACCGGTAACCTGTCCGGGCTGGTCAGCGGTTCCTGGGTCTATGGCACCTTTTCAACCTGGATCGGTGATCGCGACAAGAACCGCGGCTGGGACATGCTGGGCGATGCCAAGCGCGCCTTCGACAAAGCCAGCAGCGAAGGTAAGCTGGGGAGCGAACAGATCCTTGCCGCACAGTTGCAACTGGCGGTTTGTGAAGGTTCCGACTGGTTCTGGTGGTTTGGCGATTACAATCCGGCCAATTCAGTGAGCGACTTCGAGAGCCTGTTCAGGGTGCATCTGTCCAACCTGTATCACCTGCTGGGAGTAGAGCCACCCGAGTACCTGGCGCACACCTTTGCCCGCGGTTCCGGGGATCCCGGCCTGGGCGGTGTTATGCGCCATGGCCAGGCTGGTGACTAGGGCTTAAAATCGGCAGTAGAGTTATGGAGCTGTTTACCCAACGCCGAGCCGGCATACTGTTGCACCCGACGTCCTTGCCGGGCAGTGCGGGCAATGGTGATCTGGGGCCGGAAGCCTACCGCTTTGTCGACTTCATCGCTGAGTGTGGTCTGAGTCTCTGGCAAACCCTGCCACTGGGTCCGCCGCATGAAGACCTGTCTCCCTACCAGTGCCTGTCCGTGCACGCCGGTAATTTCCGTCTGGTCAGTCTGCAGCTGTTGGTGGAACTGGGCTGGCTGGATGATGCTGTTCTGGATGAGTCCGGCGATCTTGATGCGCAGCGCAAGGTGCGTTTGACGGCCGCCTACAACGGTTTTCAGCGCAAGGCCGGTGACAACGAGCGTGAGTCGTTTGTGATCTTCAAAAAGGAGCACGCCAGGTGGCTGAATGATTTCTCCCTCTATCAGGCGGTGCACACCGGGCAGGGCGGGAAAGCGTGGTACGAGTGGCCGGAGCCACTGCGTGATCGGGATGCCGATGCCCTGGATGGTGAACGCAAGCGTTTGGCGGCGCAGCTCGAGCAGGTGCGGTTCGAACAGTTCCTGTTTTACCGGCAGTGGAAACAACTACGGCGCTATGCAAATGATCGGGGTGTGCTGCTGTTTGGCGATATCCCTATTTTTGTGGCGCATGACAGCGCTGACGTGTGGGCGCATCGCGAGTGGTTTTCCGTTGACGATGCCGGGCGGCTGGAAGTGGTAGCCGGTGTGCCGCCGGACTATTTTTCGGCAACCGGGCAACTCTGGGGAAATCCTC
>CAJXFW010000110.1 GCA_913053655.1 uncultured Thiogranum sp.
GGGTAATTGAGTCCCTTGATAAAGAGGCAAGTCGAGTTGGTGTAACACGTCAGTCCATCATTAAACTTTGGCTAGTGGAGCGTCTTGAAAAAAAAGCTGCTAACGAATAAGGTTAGATTGTGAGAGCGGAGCGAACCACGATCTGAACCGTTTGGTCGAGTAGGCCGAGGGAGCTTCTCCCTCAGCCTCTCACGGAACCGTACGTGAACCTCTCGATTCATACGGCTCTTATCATTCAGTCAGCTAGCACGGAGTAACGACCAGTGCACGAACAACTCCGGATACCGGGATTTAACCCGCTTTATCCAGCGCTTCGCTCTCTTGAGATTACTACCCTGCTTTTTGTATTTACGCCTAATCCACTTCAGGATCAGACGATCCAGGTGGGATACCAGAAAAAGCAAACTCGACTTGTAGAGGGCACCATAGTACTCAACCCAGCCACGAACAACAGGGTTGATCCTCTGTGCCAGCGAACCAATCGAGGTTTCGCTTCTACGCGGTATGCGCCAATCCCTGATTTCCGCATAGATTGATCTCCTGGCCTTTGGCGCGATAGCCGGTGAAAAGTTCACGAAGTACTTACCGGTGATAAGGCCACATAACGCGCGCCCAGTCCGCCCCTTCGGGGCTCGGATGCCGCAAACAGCGCGGCACCGCTGGCGCACAACGTTAGGGCTTAAAATGGAAACTCTGAGATCAATTATAGCGTCTGGTTTCTTAGAGCAAACAATCGATCCAGGCAATGACCAGTGGCATCGAAATATACCTAATCGGGCTGGCTGGTATTACATAGAAACTGATGGCGTGATAATAGAGCGTGATGGTGTTCGCCCCGTGTATTCTGGCATGGCGATTAACCTTTTAAACCGTGCCAGGAAAATCACGCCCCATATCGCCGGTAGCCGGGGATCCGAGCATTCCACCCTGCCAACCCGTTTGTGCTGCAAGGCGGCCACCCGGAAGCTTGTCGCCGCTCCCTCCTGCGGGCACAGGCGTAGTTGCATCAGCATCTTCAGTCAATCATTGAGCGCGACATCCGTGATGTGGCTCAGGTAAAGGATGGGGCCGACCTGCTCGGTTTGATGACGCTGCTGGCCGAGCGCACCGCAACGCTGCTTAATGTATCGGAGCTGGCTACGTCACTTGGCCGGGCCCGGCAGACCGCAGAAAATCATCTGGCCATCCTGGAAAAACTGTTTCTTATACGCCGTTTGCCTGCCTGGGGCATAATAACGCGACCAAACGGGCGGTGAGAACCCAGAAAATCTATCTATGCGACAGTGGGCTGGCTATGGATGACGGTGCCGGCGAATAGTAGACACGGCTAATCGTGAAAGTCACCAACATCCATAGTCGAACTTATCCAGTAGCCCATACTATAATTGGAGAACTGATGGATAGTCTGGCCTCGAAAGAGGACAGGCTATGGCCATGTAGAATGTGGCCACCCATGAAATTCGACAGGCCGCTATCAGTGGGTGCAAGCGGCGGACATGGACCTGTCCGGTACTTTGTGGAGCAATACGATGCCGGTAAGCTGGTACAGTTTCGCTTTACTGCACCACGTGGTTTTAATGGTGTTCACCGGCTGGAAGTCCTGGCTAAAGGTACCAACAAAACCGAATTGCGACATACCATCGAAATGAACGCCGAAGGTCCGGCCTTGTTATCCTGGCCGATACTTATTCGCCCTCTGCACAATGCACTGGTTGAGGATGCTTTGACCCTGGTTGAAGTGCGTTTGGGTCTTGAGAAGCATGTGAATAACTGGTCTGTTTATGTAAGGGTCCTACGCTGGATTGCATCCGGTGGGAAATCAGGCCGGCAGTCATTTTCCTGACAATACGACTGCGTTGATGACGTAATATTCATCATCACGTCACAACAACGTCAAATAGTCTCTCTAGTCTGTGTTGCGCGGGATGGCAGCACACATCTCCGTATGTATGAAATTACTTTGATTTCAAATCAGTTTAGGAGATGACATGAATCCTTTCGCCAAAAAGCACATCGTCGTAGCTCTGCTGCTGGCAGGTAGCCAGGTAGCTTCCGCCGGTACAGATGTATTCTTCAACCCCCTGACACAACCTGCCGCAATTGCCCAGGTACCCAACCACATCAATGAACTGAATTCAGCCTGGCAGGTACCGGCCGGTATCAGTTACAAAAAACTGACCAGCATGCATGAGATAGATGCCGATCCTTCCCAGTCTACCGTGCGCGTCCCCGGCTTCGGATCCAGTGCCTCGAATACGGACATGAGTGCCTTCGACCCCAGTGGCCGTTATATCTTTTTGCCGCACGAAACCAGGTTCGGCGCTGGTGTGACTCGCTATGACACTGTGACCGATCGTGCTGTCAATCTGTTCAAGGGTGACATGAATGGCGGGCAGGGCGACTGGAGTAATGACTTTGGCGCCTTCGACCCCGCTACATGGACGCCTGTTGATACCCTGTTGGTGGCCGAGGAATGGTCCGGCGAAGGTCGACTGTTTGAGCTGATGAATCCGATGGCCGATGTCGATGCGGGCGAGGCTATCGAGCTGCGCGAGCTGAACAGCATACCCAATGTTTCCCATGAAGGTCTGCGTTTTAATCACACCGGAACAATCCTGTATTTCATCGATGAGGACAAGTCCGGTTCCATCTACAAGTTTGTTCCTTCCGTGAAGGGTGACTACAGCAAGGGCCAGTCCTTCGTCCTCGTGGTTGATGCCTTTGCCGGTGATCCAGCCGTGCGCTGGAACGTGGGTGTTAATATCAATGAAGTGCGTACCGGTCCCGCCCGCTGGGTAGCATTGACCGATGCCGATGGCGTTGCCCTCACAGCGACCGACCCGTTCCGCAATGGTCCCAGCCGGAGCAGCGACCCGGATCTGATCCGTGGTGGCCGTGCTGCCGCTGACGAGATGGGTGCTACCCCGTTTGGTCGCCCGGAAGACATGGAAGTAGGCTACCTGGCCAACGGCAACGAAGTGCTGTATTTCAATGCGACTTCCGAGAATGTCGTCTATTCCATCGAGGATCTCGGGCATGGGCAGACCATGGTGCGCGTGGCAGCCGACACCGCTACACCGAGAAACCTGGGTTATGCGCCCACCACGGCGCAGCTGAAGTCACCCGATAATCTGGCCCAGGATGCTCTTGGTAATATCTACATCGTCGAGGACAAATCCGATCCGATAGTAGCCGGTGATAATGTCTGGTTCCTGCGCGATACTGATGGCAACGGCATCGCTGAATCCCTCGATCATTTCATGAGTCTGCAGGTAAAAGGGGCTGAAAGCACCGGTATGATCTTCAACCCGGTCCATCCCACCCAGTTCATCATCAACGTGCAGCACCCCGAAAGCACCGGCATAATCGATGGTCAGGGTGATACGACATGGCTGTACGACCTCAAGGATGTGGTGGCTCCGCCCTGCGTCAAAGACGATGATAGTGATGAGGGTAGCAGGCATCATCAACGCGGCGAGCAGCGTCGTGAAGTGAGAACATGCAGCGAAAGCGATGGCGCCGGCTTCGTCAAGAAGCTGATCAAAGCAGGTAGTTAAGACAGGGCCATTTGCCCGGCATTGGTAACGATGCCGTGAACGCCTGCCCTCCGGGCAGGCGTTTTTTTGCATCCTGTTTTATTATTCGGCCCACTCCTTCCCATATAAACAAATGGCTGGACGTCGAATCGGCTGACGGTGGATCTTGGCAAGGCCAGCGACGGGCACTTGCGGGTAGAAGGAAAAGGGCGCAGGTAACAACATGATAAAAGCATACGCAGCAGGATTGTCCCGGGTTAGCAGCTGCGGAATCATGGCTTGCGTAAGGCGAGACATTGTCGCCGATTGACGTCAGTTATCGTATTGTATACTGGGCATGATTGACTTATTAAAATCTGAAGTTCAGGCTGCATATTACCTTGGGACCAAAGTCATTAGTCATATTCAGTGATTAAGGCAGCAGCCATTTAGCATACTATGGCGTGAAAGGCGCAGGGTCGGGGATACCCTTATTGTCTAACAAAACATAGCAACACTATGGCGTAATGTTGTTCAGCGGAGGAACATGATGAGAAAGCAGTTGGGGGGGATGTACAAGTATTTTATCGCGTTAGGGGTGATAGTCTTTTCCTGCGGTGCGTTTGCCGGGACCTTTCCGGTCAGCAGCAAAACAGAATTCGTTGCGCTGAAGAACCGCCTCATGGCGGCGAATTTCCTGTCTCTTGCGACCTTCGGTCCAACCTCCGGGGACATACAGGCTCTGGCTGCACGTATAGAAAAAATGGGCCGACGCCGGGCTTTTTCAGAATGGATAAACCTGCAGTTCAGCAAGCCGGTCGGTTTTCACGAACCCCTGGCGCTGCAAATGATTAGCGATGACGGGTTTAAGCCTGTGGAAGAAGGCATTAGTCTCGTCCGTTATGCTCACCATGCCTGGTGGCACCGTGCACTTACTGCTGATGATCAATTAAGACAGAGAATGGCCTGGGCATTAAGTCAGATATTTTCCGTTAACAACAACAGTTCAATATTCAGACTGCAAATATACGACGGGAGCGGACAACCCCAGTATCTAGGTATCGTGAACTATTATGACATGTTGCTCGACAATGCGTTTGGCAACTACCGGGATCTACTTGGAGATGTCTCTTTACATCCGGTTATGGGCATATTTCTCAGCCATGTACGAAACACTAAAGGCAATCCATCTATCCAGCGTTTCCCGGATGAAAATTACGCACGTGAGATGATGCAACTTTTCTCGATAGGCATTTTTGAGCTATCCAGTGACGGGAAGATAAAAAAAGATGCTCAGAATCGACCCATAGAAGCCTACGATAACGATACCGTGAAAACTTTTGCGCGCGTATTCACCGGGCTGAATTACGCCCGTAACGCCACCTTTAGTTCGTCAACGCGCAATCTCCACGAACCTATGGTGATGTTTGAGGATCAGCATGATGCGGAAGCAAAAATTCTCCTGCAAGGGCAGGTATTACCCGCAGGGCAAACTGGAATGCAGGATATACAGGACACATTAGATAATGTATTCAACCACCCAAATGTGCCTCCATTTATAGCCCGCATGCTGATACAACGGCTGGTGACCTCGAATCCGTCCCGATTCTATATCCGCAGGGTAGCTAAAGCATTTATAAATAACGGTCATGGCGTCAGAGGTGACTTTAAAGCAGTCATAAAAGCAATTCTTCTGGATCGCGAGGCAATCAATACGCAGCACTATGCGATGTCGTTGAATCCACTGACCCTCACAACCGCGCAAAGGAAAACAGAATACACGCGCTTGCGCGAACCGGTATTGCGCTACTCGGCATTTTATCGGGCATTTGATGCAAAATCGAATTACCCCACCAAACGTTTTATGATACCCAATCTGAACAGAACAATTGGCCAGGCCGTGTACAGCGCACCGAGCGTATTCGGTTTTTACAGCCCGGATTTTCAACCACCAGGCGATATACCCTCGTATAAACCATCCAGACTGATTCCAAATGGCCAAATCTATGCGCCGGAATTTCAGATTATGACACCGGTTGCCGATTTCTCATTCTTACGCCTGATTTCACAATATACCCGGAATGAGTTTGCACGATTTACGCTACCCAACGCCACTGATAATGAAGTGCGATTCGATTTTAGCGATGAAATAGCACTCGCGGAGAGGCCCTCCGAACTGCTTGCCCACCTGGATCTTTTACTTTGCCACGGCGGACTCTCGAATGGCAGCAAGGACATCATTACCAAAATAATCTCGTCGGAGGACACGTTTAACGCCGAATTACGTGCAAAGATGGCGATTTATTCGGTTATGTCCAGCAGCGATTGTGCCATCGAATAGGACGCCTCCACGCAAGACAATCAGCCTGGCTTACAAAAGGAAATTTGAAAATGCGACGCTCAAATCCGAAACGACAATCCGTTACACGGCGGGATTTCCTGAAGTTCACAGGAGGCTGTGCAGCATTGTCATCAGCCCCGATGCTGTCGACTCTGCTTGGCCTGCAAATGACCAAAAATGCAGTTGCCGCAACGAATGGCCTTTCGGGCTTTAAGGCACTGGTTTGTGTTTTCCTGGCAGGTGGTAATGATTCCTTCAACATGCTGGTGCCGCGGGAAGCCGGTGAGTATAACGCGTACGCCACTATTCGCGACAATCTTGCGCTGCAACGGCAACAGCTTTTGCCTATATCGGATATTAGTGGCCGGCGGTTTGGGCTTCACCCTCAAATGCCTGAGCTGGCGAATCTCTATTCGCAGGGTAAACTGGCATTTCTGGCTAATACCGGGAACCTGGTAGTACCCACAACGCTGTCAGGTTTTAAAAGCGACAAACGTAGCTTGCCGGTGGGACTGTTTTCACACAGCGATCAGCAAAAACACTGGCAAACCTCCGTTCCACAGTCCCGGCAACAAACGACCGGGTGGGCCGGCCGAATGGCGGATACTATTACCAGCGCTGTAAATACCGGCACACTAGTACCTATGAATATTTCCCTGAATTCAACCAATATCCTGCAGACCGGTGATACCGTGGTGCCCTATGTAGTCAGGCCTGGAGGTGCGACTCGGCTTGCTTCATACGGTTTGCAAAACCCCTGGGGCCGTATGCTGACAGGTATTACCGATGGTATCCTTGCCCAGCCCTACCAGGATCTGCTGGAAAAGACACATGCGCAGAGACGCAGGGCATCGATAGACGCTGCTATTCAGTTCGATAGTGCACTCAACGGAGTTAATTTACAGACTCAATTTCCAGACTCCACGCTGGGTCCTCAGCTTGGGTTAGTCGCCAGGGCGATAGCGGCCCGCAGCGGTTTGGGGCAATCGCGTCAGATCTTTTTTGTCTCGATGGGGAGCTGGGATCACCATAGCGATTTGCTTACCCAACATGGGCGCCTGCTTTCACAACTCAGTACGGCACTCAAAGCCTTTTCTGATGCAACAGTGGAACTTGGCGTAGAAAGCGATGTTACCACTTTCACCATATCGGATTTCGGCCGTACACTGACGTCGAATGGAGACGGTAGCGATCACGGCTGGGGAGGTAATCAAATCGTTATGGGCGGCAGCGTGGCCGGGGGCCGGATATATGGCGACTATCCCGCATCGCTGGCGCTCGGAAACCCGCTTGATACGGGTCGTGGACGGCTTATTCCGACAACATCTGTTGATGAGTACAGCGCCGAACTCGCTACCTGGTTTGGTGTCGAAAACGATACTTCTCTTGAACGCATACTGCCGAATATACGGAATTTTTACGCGAGCGGAGTTGGGCAAAAGCCTGTCGGCTTTCTAGCCTGAGTGCCTCATACCTTTCGCAGCTACGCCGACAAAACCCAACAAACCGCTCACGAATAACCAGGCGGCGGCAGGAACAGGGACTACAGTTATCGTCTCACCTTGACCTACTGTGCCACCATTCTGGCTGAATGCTATAAATGGCGAGGCCGGGAGGTTTGCCTCAAACGTGAATTGTGACCTTAGCTCGCCGGGCAGGATCGGCGTACTTGTGCCTGAAATACTAAATATAGCCATCGTATCGTCCACCACCCAATAGCTGACAACTTGAAGAATATCTACACCGAAAATACTGTCCCAGTTGAGCGTGCTGGTATCGGGCACCGTCCACGAGTTAACAGCGCCATAGCCAAAGAAACTGGCACCGCCTTCCCAAGCAACGCGATCAATGATACTCCAGGACCAAATATCGGGCGAAACTACGTCCTGGAATTCGCCCCCGTCAGCAAATGCTGCCGTATTGTTACCGACTACAAAGGCGTAAACAGCCTCAGCGGAATTATTATTGACGGAATACCGGCCTTTGCCCAACTCGGGGTTGAATGTTTCATTAATAGTTACAGCCGGAATAGTAATAATTGCAGCCGACGAAACCATAGGCACCAGTGATGTAACGATTGCCAGCACCAGACCCAAACCATATTTTTTATTACAGTGTGTCATTATCTTCTCCATGCCTTTGTTAAAGGTAATGCGCATATTTCTTTCGTTTATGCGCATTAATCCATGCCATTGAATATTTTACAGGCCTTTAGTACGACTGCCCATGAAAAGGGGTAAAAAAGGTTTAAACCTCAATCAGATATTATACTGATTGTGCTCGAAAACACTATAATTCAAACTTCCTTCCGCCATGATACTGTGTTCTCGTTAATACTCAAATTAGTTCCGGGACAAAGCCTCCCCGCAACGTGCTTCGCGCATGAATCTGGAGCCGGATATTGAAACGAGAAAATAGATTAAGAAACCTCTGATTAATTCGTCATGCGCCGGAATGACGAAAGCCGTATTAATCAGAGCTTTGCTTAAATAATGACTACTGATAAAATCGCGCCAATCAACATAGCAAGATCCGGGTCGAGAATAGGATAAAAAACCTGAATAATGTACCCTCAGTGTAGAAAACACTTGGGGTGTGTTGTGAAATTCCAGAATGTCTGACTATGACCGGATAGCTCAAGCGATTGCTTTCATTACCAACCGCGCAAATGACCAACCTGCCCTGCCTGAAATCGCGGCCCATTTAAATATGAGTCCGTACCATTTTCAGCGTCTGTTCTGCCGTTGGGCCGGGGTCACACCAAATACGAAAGATCCCGGACAGGAGATGAACAATTAAACTCAAACGCAAAATAAAACAGCTAATGCCGGCGTCTCTGAGAAGGACTATGTCGATCCGTAAAGATATGGAGAAGTTGCGGTTAGTTCAAAAACTGGAATGTGATATCACAAAGTTACCGCTTGTTAACGACATTAGCTCAAAGGATGTGTTTTCTTCCAGCGAAACACAAATGCGGTGGTCCGATTCAAGGAATAGACTTAATATGTTCGTTATTCCCGATTTAACGGACGGCGTAAACCCTGGGGATAGAAGAGCGATTTATTACCTGATCAGCAAATTCAAGCCATCTTCAGTATTGGAAATTGGCACACATATAGGCGCATCGACCCTGCATATTGCCGAGGCACTGTTTACGAACAAGATAAAGGATAACCGGCACGCAGATCTGGTTTCTGTAGATATCCTAGATGTAAATAATCCGATTTCAAAACCATGGCTGCAATATGGTACGACACATTC
>CAJXFW010000111.1 GCA_913053655.1 uncultured Thiogranum sp.
GCGGGGATCCATCAGAGGCCACCCTCGACGTGTTGCACAAGCAGCGCAAAGCCGGGCAGCCTCTGGCAGCGGAGGAAATCCCGTATTCGATTGGTGTGGACGGCAACAGCGAGGGTGTTGAGGGCATTTTGAGCGAGCTGAAACGGAGACTGGGCGCGGTCTGAGCGAGTTATCCGATGGAAGGCTACATTTAGCCGGATTGATCTGCTACAATGATCGGGATTTCAGGCAGCGCTGTTGGTTTTTTGACGGATGCTGCATTTTGAAGTGGGCCTACGGCCCATTTTTTGTTTTTGGTGTAAGCGAATGCCGCGTGATTCGGCCGAACTTCGCAAGCTCATTGAGCCTGCGGTTACAGCACTGGGTTTCGAACTGGTTGGCGTGGAATTCAACCGCGCCAAACGTGGTGTGCTGCGGGTGTATATCGATCACGAAAACGGGATCGGTGTTGAGGACTGCAAGGCGGTGAGCCACCAGGTGAGTGGCTTGCTGGATGTTGAAGACCCGATCCGTGGTGAGTATTCACTGGAAGTGTCTTCACCGGGCCTGGACAGACCGCTGTATCAGGCGCGTGATTTTGAGCGCTTTGCGGGGCATGAAATCAGCCTGCGTTTATTGACGCCGGTAGATGGCCAGCGCAAGTTCAAGGGTCTGTTGACGGGAATGAAAGACAACTGCGTGGTCGTGCGAATGGATGACGAGGAACTTGTAGTTGGGCTGGATGAAATTGATCAGGCGCGGTTGGTGCCGGATTACAGTTCGCATCGGACGGAGGGTGCGTAATGAGTAAAGAGATGCTGTTGGTCGTAGACGCTGTAGCCAACGAAAAAGGTGTCAGCAAGGAAATCATATTCGGTGCCATCGAAGCAGCGCTTGCGTCTGCAACCAAAAAACGCCACGAAGAGGATATCGAGGTCCGGGTGGAGATTGATCGCGAATCGGGCGAGTACGATACCTTCCGCTGCTGGGAAGTTGTTGAGGAAAATGCGGAGCCGGAAGACGAAAATGATGACGAGGAGGAGAGCGGTTATTGCTTCCCCTCGCGGCAGATCCTGCTGGAAGAAGCACGCAAGACCCACCCTGATATCCAGTTGGGGGAGTTCACTGAGGAGATTATGGAATCCGTTGAATTCGGGCGCATCGGTGCACAGGCCGCCAAGCAGGTCATTGTACAGAAGGTCCGCGAGGCGGAACGTGCGCAGGTGGTGGAAGCTTACCAGGACCGTATCGGCGAGCTGGTCACAGGCATCGTCAAGCGTGTCGAGCGTGGCAATGTATACCTCGATCTGGGTGGTAATGCAGAAGCTATTATCTATAGAGAAGAGATGATTCCGCGCGAAGCGGTACGCCCCGGTGACCGCCTGCGCGGCTATCTGCACGATGTGCGCAGCGAACCCCGTGGGCCACAGCTGTTTGTCAGCCGTGTTGCCCCCGAGTTTCTGGTTGAACTGTTCAAGCTTGAAGTGCCCGAGGTCGGTCAGGACCTGATCGAAATACTGGGCGCTGCCCGGGATCCGGGGCTGCGCGCCAAGATTGCTGTCAGCTCCAATGATCCACGTATCGACCCGGTTGGCGCCTGCGTCGGCATGCGTGGTTCCCGAGTGCAAACGGTATCCACCGAGCTGGCGGGCGAACGCGTCGATATTATTTTATGGGACGAAAACCCGGCCCAGTTTGTGATCAATGCCATGTCTCCGGCGGAAGTTGTTTCCATTGTGGTTGAAGAAGAGAAAAACAGCATGGATGTTGCCGTCTCTGCGGAACAGCTGTCGCAGGCGATCGGCCGCGGTGGTCAGAATGTCCGCCTTGCCAGCCAGTTGACGGGCTGGGAACTGAACGTGATGGACGAACAGCAGGCGGTCGAAAAGTCCGACGAAGAATTGCAGAAATTGCAAAAACTGTTTATGAAAGATCTGGATGTCGACGAGGAAGTCGCCGTTATTCTTGCGCAGGAGGGATTCTCCAGTGTGGAGGAAATTGCCTATGTGCCAAACAGTGAGCTGATGCAGATCGAGGAATTCGAGGAAGACATTGTCGAGGAACTGCGCGGTCGTGCCCGCGACGTGTTACTGACGCGTGCTATTGCCAATGAAGAAGGTGCCGGGCAACCGGCCCGGGATCTTCTGGAAATGGAAGGCATGGATGAAGATCTGGCTTTCACCCTGGCAGGTAAAGAGATTGTCACCATGGAAGATCTGGCCGAGCAGGCGGTTGACGATTTGATGGATATCGATGGTATGGACGAAGAACGCGCAGGCAAGCTGATTATGACAGCTCGTGCGCCCTGGTTTGCCGAAGAAGAACAGGGTTGAATGTCGAGGAGACACCCTAGATGAGTGATGTAACCATACGACAGTTCGCAGACGTGGTAGGTTTGCCGGTTGATCGCCTGTTGGCGCAACTGGGTGAAGCCGGCCTGTCGATAGCCGGTGCGGACGATACGATATCGGACCAGGAAAAAATGCAGTTGCTGACTTTCCTGCGCAGAAGCCATGGTAAGTCAGAAGTGGCAGCAGCAGGGGGCGCCACTCAGCCGAAGAAAGTGACATTAAAACGCAGGTCACACAGCGAGCTGCGCACCACGGCAGCCCGCGGCAGTAGCGCGAGAACTGTCAGCGTGGAAGTACGCAAGAAACGTACCTACGTCAAGCGTACCGATCTGGTCGCAGAAGAGCAGGACAGACTGAAGCAGGAAGCTGACGAAAAGGCCAGGCTGCTTGCCGAACGTGAGGCCAAATTGCAGGCGGAAAAGGATGCCCTGAAGCGCGCCGAGGAAGAGGCAGCGCGCAAAGTGGAAGAAGAGACTAAACGTGCCGAAGCGGCCAAACTTCGCAAGGAAGAAGAGGCCAATCGCCAGAACGCAGAAGAACGCAAGAAAACCGACAAGGATGCGCTGGCCCAGGCGCGCGCCGAACAGGAGGCGCAACAACAGAAGTCGGAGCAGGATCGCAAGGGTAAACGCCATGAACCGGGTGGCGACAGCCAGACCCGCTATGGTCGCAAGGAATTGCATGTCGCCAAGGGCAAGGGCGGGCGTCGCAAGAAGAAACGTGCTCGCAGAGCGGGTGTTTCTATCACGCCGTCAGGTGAGCACGGTTTTGAAATGCCGACGGAACCCGTCGTCCACGAAGTTGAAATTCCGGAAGCCATTACGGTCTCCGAACTGGCGCAAAAGATGTCTATCAAGGGCGTTGAACTGGTCAAGTCGTTAATGAAAATGGGTGTTATGGCGACCATCAACCAGAGTCTTGACCGCGATACCGCCATCCTGCTGGTAGAAGAGCTGGGGCATATTGCCAAAGCCGTGTCGGACAGCGACCTGGAAGACGAAATCGAGAAGCTGGCTGCGCAGGAGATCAGTGGTGAGAAAATGCCGCGCCCTCCCGTCGTTACCATCATGGGGCATGTCGACCACGGCAAGACCTCGTTGCTCGATTTTATACGCAGCACGCGGGTCGCTGCAGGCGAGGCCGGTGGTATCACCCAGCATATCGGTGCCTACCATGTCGATACGCCCAAGGGCACAGTCAGCTTTCTGGATACTCCGGGTCACGCCGCATTTACAGCCATGCGCGCCCGTGGCGCCAAGGTGACGGATATTGTCATTCTGGTAGTTGCCGCCGATGACGGTGTAAAACCACAGACGGTTGAGGCGGTTCAGCACAGCAAGGCTGCCGGTGTGCCCATCGTTGTGGCCGTCAACAAGATAGACAAACCCGAGGCGGATCCCGAGCGCGTCAAGACAGAATTGTCGCAGCACGAAGTCATTCCGGAAGACTGGGGTGGCGATGTTCAGTTTATCGAGGTCTCGGCGAAAACAGGTCAGGGTGTTGACGGGCTGCTGGATGCCATCATACTCCAGGCGGAATTGCTGGAACTGACTGCCGTCGAGGACTGCCCGGCCCAGGGTATTGTTATCGAATCGACCCTGGACAAGGGGCGTGGCCCGGTTGCCACCGTGCTGGTGCAGAACGGTATATTGCGCAAGGGCGATACGCTGATCGCCGGCCAGGAAATGGGGCGGGTGCGCGCCATGTTTGACGAGTCGGGCAAGACGATTGAATTTGCGGGTCCGTCAATGCCGGCCGTCGTGCTGGGGTTGTCCGGTACGCCGGGCGCGGGCGACGACGCGCTGGTCATCAATGATGAACGCAGGGCGCGCGAGCTGGCCGAATTCCGCCACCAGAAGCAGCGCGAAATCAAGCTTGCAAAGCAACAACAATCCAAGCTGGAAGATATGTTCGCGAATCTGGGCAAGGGCGAACAGACCAGCCTGAATATCGTATTGAAGGCCGATGTGCAGGGTAGTGCTGAGGCTCTGCGCGAATCCCTGACCAATATTATCACCGATGAAGTTGTGGTAAAGATCGTCTCGTCGGGTGTGGGTGGCATCAACGAAACGGATGCCAACCTGGCGGTTGCATCCAATGCGATTCTGATAGGCTTTAACGTGCGCGCAGACGCGACCGCACGAAATGTTATCGAAGAACACGAAATCGATCTGCATTACTACAGTGTGATCTACGAAGCGATCGACGATGTAAAAGCAGCGGTGTCCGGTATGCTGTCGCCGCATGTCAGCGAGGAAATCATTGGTATTGCCGAAGTCCGCGACGTGTTCCGTGCACCCAAAATCGGTGCGATTGCGGGTTGTATGGTTGTCGATGGTGCGGTTCGTCGCAGCGCGCCGATTCGTGTATTGCGTGATAACGTTGTTATCTACGAGGGCGAACTGGAATCCCTGCGTCGCTTCAAGGACGATGTCAACGAAGTACGCAGCGGCACGGAATGTGGTATTGGTGTAAAGAACTACAATGACGTCAAGGCCGGTGACCAGATCGAAGTCTTCGAGCGAGTGGAAACAGCACGTACGGTGGAATAACCCACCAGACCTGATATGCCAAAAGACTTTTCCAGAACCCGCCGCGTCGGTGAACAGCTTCAGCGTGAACTGGCAGTGCTCGTACGCGACGAGATCGATGATCCGCGCATTGGCATGGTGAGTATTTCAGGTGTAGAGATTTCGCGGGACCTGTCACACGCCAAGGTGTTTTTCTCCACAATGGCTACCCCGGGTAAAGAGCAGGACACTGATATTTCCTTGCAGGTATTGACCGGGGCGGCTGGTTTTCTGCGCCGCTTGCTGGGCCGGAGTCTGGCCATGAGACGTGTGCCGCAATTACATTTCAGGCGGGACAATACCCTGGAACAGGGTGCGTACCTGAGTGCATTGATAGATTCCGCAGTGCGCGCTGACAAACACACTGACGACGATGCCGGTTCGGATAACTGAGGCAATACGATTTATGGGACGACGCCGGGTAAGAGGTAGAGACGTCAATGGCATACTGTTGCTGGACAAGCCGTCGGGTATAACGTCCAATGATGCTTTGCAGCAGGTGAAGCGGCTTTTCTACGCAAAAAAAGCCGGTCATACCGGTAGCCTGGACCCGCTGGCGTGCGGGGTATTGCCTATCTGTATGGGTGAGGCAACCAAGGTGTCCGCTTTTCTGCTGGATGCGGACAAGCGTTACCAGGTGCGGTGCCAGCTGGGTGTGCGTACCACGACAGCTGATGCTGAGGGCGAAGTGGTGGAGACCCGGCCGGTGGGGTCCCGGAGTGCAGAGCAGCTTGAAGCAGTGTTTGACGAGTTTCGCGGCAGTATCGAACAGATCCCCCCCATGTATTCGGCGCTCAAATACCAGGGGCAGCGACTCTACAAGCTGGCCCGCCAGGGTGTTGAAGTCGAGCGTCAGCCACGACCGGTCACTATCTACGCGTTGAAGCTGACCGGGCAGGGTGATGACTGGATTGATATTGACGTACATTGTTCAAAAGGAACCTATATCCGTACGCTGGCGGAAGATATCGGTGAAAAACTGGCTTGCGGCGCTCACGTTTCCGCCCTCAGACGCAACATGGTCGGCCCTTATGGTGACGGGCTGCTGGTGACCCTGGAGCAGCTGCAGGATCTGAAGGAAAACGACATTCCCGCCATGGATGACTTGCTGCTACCCATTGAATCAGCGCTAAGTCAGTGGCCGGACGTGGATTTATCTACCGACGCCGCATTCTACCTGCAGCAGGGTCAGCCGGTTCTGGTACCCCATGCGCCGACCAGCGGCTGGGTTCGTTTGTACGAAGGAAACCGCAGTTTCCTTGGTATGGGAGAAATTCTTGACGACGGGAGAGTAGCGCCGCGGCGTCTTATGAAGAGTGCCTGAGCCTGCGTGGGAATTAGCTATTGAGAGTATGGGGGTACACGGTTAGAATACCCCGCCTTCGTCTGGCCTGTTCGCTGGATGGAGAAAATTTGGAGCGATTAACTGGAGTTTAGAAAATGGCTTTATCAACCGAACAGAAGCAACAAATTGTGAGCGACTATCAGCGCTCCGCCGGCGATACCGGCTCACCGGAAGTGCAGGTCGCGTTACTCTCCGCCAATATTCAGGAGCTGACACCGCACTTCCAGGAACACAAACATGACCATCATTCCCGTCAGGGTCTGTTGCGCATGGTCAGCATGCGCCGCAAGCTGCTCGATTATCTCAAGAGCAAGAATGTAAGCCGCTATCAGGACCTGATTGGTCGCCTGGGCCTACGCCGCTGAAAACGAGCACGATTCATTTATCAATTTGACCGCGCTGTAACCAGCGGTAAGGATTAACCAGTGAACCCCATTAAGAAATCGTTCCAGTACGGTAGTCATACAGTGACGTTGGAAACCGGTGAAATAGCCCGTCAGGCATCCGGTGCAGTGATGGTCAGTATGGGCGACACCCAGGTGTTCGTCACGGTAGTCGGTCTTAAACGTGGGACGGATCGGGATTTCTTCCCGCTTACCGTCGATTACCAGGAACGCACCTACGCCGCCGGTACCATACCAGGCGGTTTTTTTCGGCGCGAAGGCCGGCCAAGTGAAAATGAAACCCTGTTGTGCCGCCTGATCGATCGTCCCATTCGGCCTTTGTTTCCGAAAGGCTTTACCAATGAAGTACAGATTATTGCCACGGTAGTGTCACTGGATCCGGAAATCGACCCGGATATCCCGGCGCTGCTGGGTGCCTCGGCGGCCTGTTCCATCTCCGGGTTACCCTTCAGCGGCCCGGTAGGCGCTGCGCGTGTCGGTTATGTCAATGGCGAATACGTGTTAAACCCGGAGCGTAGCCAGCTGGAAGAATCGGGTCTGAACCTGGTGGTGGCCGGTACTTCAAAAGCTGTACTGATGGTCGAGTCCGAGGCCAAAGAACTTCCGGAAGACGTTATGCTGGGTTCAGTAGTCTACGGACATGAACAGATGCAGGTAGCTATCAAGGCAATCAGCGAGCTGGCAGCAGAAGTAAATACGCCGGTCTGGGAATGGGTGTCAGCTCCTGTCGACGAAGCCCTGGGCAAGGCCGTGGCCGACACCAGTGCAGCAGATTTTGGCGAGGCCTATCAGGTGGCGGACAAACAGGACCGCTACGAGCGTTTAAGTGCCATTCGTTCCGCAACCATCGAGAAGCTGGTCAGTGACGAAGCCGGTGGTTTCAGCGAGGAAGACGTGCGCGGCGCCATGGAGAAGCTGGAAAAGAAAACCGTGCGCAGCCGTATTATCGAGGGCAAACCCCGTATCGACGGCCGCGACACAAAGACCGTACGTCCGATTACCGTTCGTACCGGCGTCCTGCCGCGCACCCACGGTTCTGCGTTGTTCACGCGTGGCGAAACCCAGGCGCTGGTGGTGACCACGCTGGGTACCGAACGCGATTCACAGATCGTCGACGCCTTGCAGGGATCGTATCGTGACAAGTTCATGTTGCATTACAACTTTCCTCCCTATTGCGTGGGCGAAACCGGTCGCGTTGGCAGTCCCAAGCGTCGCGAAATCGGTCATGGCCGTCTGGCCAAGCGCGGCATGCTGGCGGTGATGCCGAATCTGGATGAATTTCCCTATACCATCCGCGTTGTTTCCGAGATTACCGAATCCAACGGTTCAAGCTCGATGGCCAGCGTGTGTGGCAGCAGTCTGGCCATGATGGATGCCGGTGTGCCATTGACGGCGCCGGTAGCCGGTGTCGCCATGGGGCTGATCAAGGAAGGTGACGATTACGCCGTTCTGACCGACATCATGGGTGACGAAGATCATCTCGGTGATATGGACTTCAAGGTGGCGGGTACCGAAAAAGGTGTTAACGCCTTGCAGATGGACATCAAGATTGATGGCATTACCAGCGAGATCATGGAGACTGCGCTGGCGCAGGCACGTGATGCGCGTATTCACATCCTCGGTGAAATGAACAAGGCGATCAGTACACCGCGCGAGGAGATGTCCGAGTACGCACCACGCTACATTACCATGAAGATTAATCCGGATCGTATCCGTGACGTTATCGGCAAGGGTGGTGCGACTATACGGGCGCTGACTGAAGAGACCGGTGCAAGTATCGATATCGATGATAGCGGTACGGTAAAAATTGCTTCTGTCGACCAGGCCGCCGGCGAAGAATGCCGCCGCCGTGTCGAGCAGTTGACTGCCGATGTCGAGGTTGGAACGATCTACGAAGGTAAGGTTGCCAAGCTGATGGACTTTGGGGCCTTTGTGACCATTCTGCCGGGCAAGGACGGTCTGGTGCATATCTCGCAGATCTGTGAAGAGCGTGTGGAAAAGGTCAGCGACAAGCTTACTGAAGGCGACACTATCAAGGTCAAGGTGCTGGAAGTCGACAAGCAGGGCCGCATTCGTTTGAGTATGAAAGCGGTTGGCGAAAACCAGGGAAGTTGATTAGTTTGTCATTGCGAGCGCTTGGGCATGACGATGGCGAAGTAGCTCAGATCCGGCGCCACCTTGACGCTGGAGATTCGGCGTGTCCTTGCCAAACACTACCGGCCAGCTCCTGGCGATGGCGGGCCGTCATGGCTGACGTTCCTCGGACACACAAAAGGTTGTGATATGTTGTGCAGACAACTATAATTACATCATTCATATTAATTGAGGTAATTATAATGCTTCGTAAA
>CAJXFW010000112.1 GCA_913053655.1 uncultured Thiogranum sp.
TACCAAGGGCATCAAAACGCCCAGGCCCGATAAAGATTTGATCGAGAGCCGACTAGAAGCGGCCAGGCTACGCCACGACACCCGTAAATGGGAGTAATTACCATGGCAGAGAAAGATCTGGAAATTGAAGTCAGTAGCGGGAACGTTTTTGACGATCTTGGCTTTGATAATGCGCGTGAAATGCTTATTAAATCCCGCATTGCGTACGCAATCGCCCTTAAGATTGAACAGCAAGGACTGACTCAGTCTGATGCCGCTGATGCCCTGGGCATCGATCAACCCAAGGTGTCATATCCGGTGTCCCGTTAACTTTCACAGCAAAACCATCTGATTAACATCGGGTTGTATTGTCACGCGGTGGACCACCTCTGAGCAGCGCCATCAAGTCCCGTTTCTCAAACAGATTTCCGAGTATGTCAATGAGTATTCAGCGTACCGTTTCCACCTTATTTTTTGCGACGACCTACTCCCAGCAGACCAATAAACCCCGACCCAAACAACCAGACAGCAGCAGGCACGGGAACCGTACTAGGTGCAGACACACCCTGCAAACCGGTACTGAATACACTTGCACCAAAATCATTCTGAACAAAAATAGTAAACTGACCGGAAAGATCAAATGCAGTTGCATCGGTTAAAACCGAAAGAAAATAGCCTTCGTTCGGTGGCACAATCAATGCTGGATCATAACCATAAGTCAGAGTAGATCCCGTAACATCACGATTAACATCATTGGGTCCGACGCTTCCCAAACCATCTGTACTGTAATCAATATCGGTAGTAAAACTGTCAAAACCATTCATTCGAAAACTCATAACCCAGGCAGAACCTGTCGGATTGGTCAAATCACGCAAGCGTGGCGAAAAAATCAGGTTTCCCGTGTTAGTGGACCTGACAACACGATCCTGAACATTCCCGGTTAAAATAACAGTACCCAAAGTATCTGTGACCTGGAAAGGTATGAGCTGATCACGAATAACGACGCCTCCAAGATCGGGGTTAGTCGCAAAGGTCGTTCCAGACAAAGCAACTGTCGAACCCGGAACAACCGAAACGGCATAACTTGCCGATAAAGCAAACAAACAGGACATCCCCAGAGCTACAATACTGACCAGTTTTAAGTTTAATTTCATTTTCATTCTCCTTTTGCGTGTAGAGCCATACTTATTTACGTTTATAATTCACCCGCGTATTACGCCACTTTCCTGCGTCTGGATGCCCCAATCAGACCCAGCATGCCGGAAACAAACAGCCAGCCGGCCGCCGGAACCGGTACAACCGTCGCTGCGACACTTACCGATCCGATATAGAACTGGTAATCATTGGAGACATTGGGTCCCCCCTGAATGTTCGGGTTAATGAAATCAAATGTGGTGCCGATCAGGTTCGTGGAAAAGTTACTGGTGAGGTTGTAGCTTGTCGCGGGACCACCGTCCACGCTCATTTCAAAAACGCCGTCGAAGGTATTGCCGTGATAGCCGTTGATAAAGGTGATGTCAGACAGCGTAACCGGCTGATTGAAGTCCAGTCGAAGTCGTTCGTCAAAAGTGACATTGTCATCGGAAGACGGGCTGCAGTGGCCGTCCGCCGTCAACTCCTCGCAGACACCCAGTCCGGCATCTCCCGCGTCCATATACGCGAAGTAGTCTTGCGTGCCATCAGCAGACTGACCGGAGGCGTCTACTGTTATGCTGCCTTCGCTATGGCTGAAAGTGGTGTAACCGTTTTCATTCCCGTTTGCCAGGGACGCGAAGTCAAAGGTAACCGCATTGGCCAGTGTGGCGCCGAACATCAGTGCGGCGGCTGTACCGGCAGTGACGAGGCGGACTTTTCTCTTTTCCCGTACTATTGCGACCGATTTTGCAGTACTTTTCATGATTTTCTCCGATGATTTTGTTATTTCGCCAGTGCCAAAGTAGGGTGAGCGGAAGATGTTGGCTCCACCGGTGAAGTTGCCGGTTCGTTTTCCAGCAGAGTACTCAGCGTGTTGAGGTCGGCGAAGGATTGCTGTGTTTCCTGTTCGACCGATTCCAGCACGCCGATCACCTTTTGTGGGTCAGTGCGATCCCGGCGGTAAATTCGTACGATGTAATTCTCCATCCCGTTCCCCACGTATTGTCGTAGCTCGACTATGCAGGCTGGTGACTTACAAAAGACTTACAGAAATGCAGGAATGGGAAAAAATCCCCGCACCGAGATCGCACGCGGAATCTGCAGGCAGAACAAAACCGGGTTGACGGTCAGGAGGCGGTTGGGCGTACTCTCAGTGACTGGTAGAGTGCGAAAGTACGTGCTGATGGTTGTATCTGAAGTTGCTCTGTAAGCTGTTTTCGACACTGATGGAAGATGCTGAGTGCTTCAGCCAGCTTTCCGGTATCACGGTAGCAAAGAATGAGTCGTTGGTAGAGTGTTTCACCAACGGGTTCTATCTCCAGGCCCTTCTGGTAAAGACGAATGGCCTGCGCCCATTCGTTGCGCTTCTCCCGCACCAGACCAACGTCGAGAATGTGCCGGAGCAGTTTACTGCGAAGTCGCTCGCGCAGCGAAAGCATCCAGGGGCGCACCGCCTCACGTTCCAGGAAGGCACCCTGGTAGAAATTCAGCAGTCGTTCGCTATAACGCGATAACTGGCCTAGTGCGGTCAGGTCGTCGGAACGCGCGAGCAGACGCTCACTGTGATTGATGGTGCGTTCAAACGCCCAGGCATCGACCCAGACCAACCGGCTGTTGAGGGTTAGGCGGTGGTCGTGCAATAGCAGGACTTCCTTCAACTCAAACAGGCGGCGCAAACGGTGCAGGGTGACATCGTAGGCGTTCTGCGCCTTGTCGCCGTCCGCATCCGGCCAGAGTGATGCGGCCAGTGTTTCGCTGTGCACCCCCCGACCACCCAGGGCGATAAGCATCTGTAGCAGTTCAAAGGGCTTTTGATGGTGCTCGAACGTCTGTGCAAGCGGATGGGTGCGAACCCCTATGGTGAACCGCCCCAGGGTGCGAATCCGCACAGGTGGATCAACGTTGTGCTCGACGGGTTCGCGGCTCCAGCCGCTAACCGGATATTGCTGATGGCGTCGCCGTAAATTGCGACTTTCCAGATTGATGTCCATGGAATACACCCCCGACGCATAGCGCCGTTACAGATTCCGCTCCATTCAGTGAAGTTTTGTGGTCTGCCTGTCCGTCCGTTATTTTTCTGTTAACGGTTTAATATAAAACAAGTTATTATTTTATTCGTGCATTTCATCGCGATGAGCCAAAAGCTTTATAATTGTAACTCCTTATTTAGGTGATTTTTTGTTCAATTGCAACCGCTCAGAGCAGGCATTTTGTTGCGTAAATATGGTTCGTGTCAAATAGTTTTTCTGAGATTTTAAGGGTAGAGCATCCTGCCCCGACTCTGAGAAGATGGAAGTGTTGAGCAACCATCTGACAGAGCAACGACGGGTCTGACAAATGTGGACAACTGCACATTCGTTTCTAATTCAGATCAACGTGATACCAACGGCGATGGTTACGGCAATATCTGCGACCCGAACATGGACGCCGATCTCAAACCCGACGGCCGGGTGTGGGAAGCAGCTGTTTCCCGCACCCGGCCACACCTCAATTTCTGAGAGAGGCGTAGAGCTTCATCGTGACCCTGGATGGCGTGATCATCAG
The DNA here is from genome assembly GCA_913053655.1 of uncultured Thiogranum sp. Classification (GTDB taxonomy): domain Bacteria; phylum Pseudomonadota; class Gammaproteobacteria; order DSM-19610; family DSM-19610; genus Thiogranum. The sequence goes on from CAJXFW010000112.1 coordinate 3,658, forward strand.
ATGTTGTGACAACAGAACCCTGCAGTGATTAAAAGTACCAAGGGCTTCTGCGATGCGGCCACTGTCGCGGTAACAGCTCATCAGGCGCAGGTAAAGTTCTTCAATGAGCGGGTCAATTTCCAGCCCCTTGCGGTACAGGCGCATGGCTGCATCCAGGCACTTGTGGTTTTCACAAGCGCGCCCGGCATCCAGGATATGGCGCAGCAATTTACTCCGTAGTCGCTCACGCAGACGCAATGTCCAGCCGTGCGTCGACTCGCATTCGAGGAACGTGCCCTGGTACAGATTGAGCAACTGCTCACTGCAGTCAATCATTTCCCTGACAGCTTCCAGGTCATATGACTGGGCCAGCAGCCCTTCGCAGTGGTTGACCAGCCGTTCGAATTCCCAGGCATCGACCCAGGCCAGTTCACTGTCCAGGGTCAGGTGGCGATCGTTGAGTTTGAAAAGATCCTTGATACCGAAAGTTTGGCGCAAACGATAGAGCGTTACATCGAATGAATTCTGTGCCATATCGCCCTCGGCATCCGGCCACAGCGCCTGGCACAACAGGTCGGCGTGCACCTCGCGACCGCCGAAGGCAATCAGCGCCTGCAGCATTCTAAAAGGGCGCTGCTTGCGGCGCTGCGACAGATTCACAACTGCTTGTTCGTGCTGGATACCGAAGCGCCCCAGCGTATGAATGCGTACCGGGTATTCATCGGCACCGGCATTGATGGATGAATGGTTCCAGCTACTGACCTGCTGCTGGCGCGCCAGCTCGCTGATGTGGTGGTGTTCCATGTGTGCATGCATGATTTTTATTCCTCCAGAGATGATATTTCTTTGCAACACCTGACAGGCAACTGAATTTCCTGATTATTTAGATCTGGTAACACGCTGAATACGATCTGGTTGCCCGAATAGCGGTCCCAGCGCTTACGATCGGCCATCAGTATGGATCGGGGAGACTTACAAAGAACTTACAGAGGACTTACAGAAACTGTAAACAGCTGTGCATAGGCTTATGGCAAGGCTGGAGTACTGAGGCATGCCCAGGACTTTGATGCTAAAAAAACAATATCATTCTATAACTTACAAAGATCTTACAGTCTATTGCCTGTGCTTGATTGGCATTAAAAGAAAACTCTGATCAATTCGTCATACCGGCGAAGGCCGGTATCCAACTTATTGAAACCACTGGATTCCGGCATACGCCAGAATGACGGAAAATGGATTAATCAGAGCTTCCAAAAATATTCCAGATTGTAAGCTTTCTGTAAATCCGGCCGGGCTAGAGTATCTCCGCTGGACAGATTCAATTTTCTGCCTGATCGAGAAGGAGAAACGTTGCCATGAAAACGAAACCGTTGGTGTTTCAACAGCATTTACCGAAACCCATATACTGGGTTTTTATCCTTCCCGCCCTGCTGATCATGGGGCTGGTATCTGTCGGTACTGCCTTTGCGGCAGCTCCCCTGCTCAACCTTGCGATAACCACTAACGGCCCCGTCGCGCCCGGTCAAAACGTTACCTTTACCGTTACGGCGTCCAACACCGGCGATACAACTACGAACACTTTCAACCTCTTTGCGACTGTGCCAAATAACGCCATGGTGCCCAAGGATCAGGACCAGGGTGCGGTCTGCAGTACCGGTTCTATTGCCGATTGCCTGGCCGGACAGAACCTGTCCTGGCAGATCAGCCTGCTGCCCGGCGAGAGTCTCAGCCGCACCTTCACCGCCGTGGTCGACAGCACCGCGCCACCACCGGATGGAACCGCAATCACCTCGACAGCCTCGACTTCACTGGGGCTGTCTGTCGATGGATCGGTCATTGTGCGCAGTGCCCCGGGGCTGAACGCCACGCTGGACGCAACGCCCGGTTCGGTTTCACCGGGTAGTGAATACCGCTATACGCTGAGCTACGGCAACGCCGGGGCATCGACGATAAATACCAACTTGTCCTTTTCCCTCCCCGCCGGTGCCAGCATTGTCTCAGCCTCGGACAGTGGTGTGATCAGTGCTGGCCAGGTCACATGGAATACCGGCGACCTCCCGGCCGGAGCATCCGGAATCCGGGAAGTCATTGCGCAGGTTCCTACGGGCACCAGCACCGGCAGCCTGATACTGGCCGGCGCCCAGTTAACGGACAGTAGCGGCGTTGAACCCGAGGCCACTGCCAACACAGACACCACGGTGGGTACGCCGCTGGAGATCAGCGTGAGCACGCTGCCCGACCCGGTGCAGCCGGGCCAGAACGTCAGCTACGTGATCACCGTGGCCAACCTCGGCAGCACAACCACGAACACGTTCAACCTGTTTGCCCGTGTGCCGAACCACACCATGGTGCCCAGTGATCAGGATGAAGGTGCGGTCTGCAGTGACGTTTCTTTTAGCGATTGCCTGGCCGGACAGAACCTGTCCTGGCAGATCAGCCTGCTGCCCGGCGCGAGTCTCAGCCGCACCTTCACCGCCACAGTGGACAGCACGTCACCACCGTCCAACGGCACCCTGCTCAGTACCGTCGTCAACACCAGCTTCGACGGCGGCGGTGCCGTCACGGCCGAGGCCGTGGTCGCAGACCCGGGTCCGACCCTGGCACTCGACGTGCCCCCGGGCAGCGTGGCCGCGGGTGACAGTTACACCTACACCCTGACCTACGGCAATGCCGGCGCCAGCGCGGTCAATGCCGAACTGAGCCTGCGGCTGCCGCTGGGTTCAACCTTCCAGTCGGCCACCGGCGGCGGCAGCTTCGCCGCCGGCGTGGTGACCTGGAGTCTCGGCGCCCTGGCCGCGGGACAGACGGACCGCCAGCAGGTCACCCTGCAGGCGCCCGCCGCCCCGACCGCGACACTGCTCACCGCCGAGGCCCAGTTGCGCGACCCGATCACGCTGCAGAGCCACGCCCGCGCCCGTGCTAGTGCCACGGTGGGCACGCCGCTGGAGATCAGCGTGAGCACGCTGCCCGACCCGGTGCAGCCGGGCCAGAACGTCAGCTACGTGATCACCGTGGCCAACCTCGGCAGCACAACCACGAACACGTTCAACCTGTTTGCCCGTGTGCCGAACCACACCATGGTGCCCAGTGATCAGGATGAAGGTGCGGTCTGCAGTGACGTTTCTTTTAGCGATTGCCTGGCCGGACAGAACCTGTCCTGGCAGATCAGCCTGCTGCCCGGCGCGAGTCTCAGCCGCACCTTCACCGCCACAGTGGACAGCACGTCACCACCGTCCAACGGCACCCTGCTCAGTACCGTCGTCAACACCAGCTTCGACGGCGGCGGTGCCGTCACGGCCGAGGCCGTGGTCACGCGTGATAGCGACGGCGATGGTGTTCTCGATAACATGGATAACTGCATTGAAGTCAGCAACCCCGGTCAGCAGGACAGCAGCGGTGACGGCTTCGGCAACCGCTGCGACCCGGACCTGAACGGTGACCTGAGGATCGATTTTGCTGATCTGGCAATCCTGAAATCGGTGTTCTTCTCCTCCGGACCGAACATTGACGCCGATTTCAATTCTGACGGCCGGGTGGATTTTGCCGACCTGGCGATTATGAAGTCGATGTTCTTTGGCACGCCGGGGCCGAGCGCACTGGCGCAGTAGCTTGGCCGGTTACACGGATAAGGATCTTGTCATTGGAAATATTTCAAATTGGAAGTCTTCTGTAAATCCAGTCGGGTTGGATTATGTACGTTGGGTAGACTAAACGATAAACCAAGATATCAAACAAACCTTAGAGAGGTAACTAACGTGAATTTAAATAAATTAGCCAAGCTTGCAGCTGTTGCTGTGTTTATGTCTGCCGCCTGCAGTGCTCAGGCAGTATCCCTGTCCCTTATATCGAGCACCCCGTCGGTTACGATTGGCGATACGATTGAACTGCAGGTATTGATGGATTTTTCAGATGATCCGACGCTCGGTGGGGGGTTTGATATTGTTTTCGATCCTAGGCTGGTTTCTTACGTATCAGAAAGCTACCTGACCGACGGCGCGCTGGGCAGCGATCCGGCTTTCACCCGTGATGACAATCCCTTGGTGACCGACATCAATCATCGGGCAGAGATCCTGCCCGACCGGCTGGTCGGCGCAGCTTTTGGCAACTTCGGTGGACTTTCCGGTCCGGCTGTCGCGGGTTCTCTGTTTTTTATTGCTGATACCGCGGGCAACCCGTTTTTACCGGTACAACAGTGAATATTTCTGCAGTACCGGTACCCGCAGCGCTATGGCTGTTCGGCTCAGGACTGGTCGGATTGATCGGTATCGCCCGGCGTCGTGCGGCCTGAACCACGGGCATCACGACAGATAAAATGAAATCCTTGTGCGCCAATTTCACTACGAAGAGTGCATGATCACGGAGTCCGCCGCCTCCCGAGGTTCAACAGCGGATGGGGCAATCCCAGCTGTTACATGTATGCGATTTTCCTTGTCATAAGCTAATGTTTTATATTAAATATTACAAGGAGGTAACAAGAATGAATTTCAAAAAATATATATTAGCCGCTATTTTCTGCTTGTCTTCATCCGTTGCGCGCAGTGCGCTTGTAAATTATGTCACTGATCCACTGACCATCAATACCGACAGCATCGTGACCACCAGCGGTGGAGTCACTATTACTGCCACGGCTTACCATGTTGAAATTACGCCAACGACCTCGATAATTTATGGTCCGTTCCCGACAGGCCAGCATTTCACTTATACGACTGGCAGAGGCAACAGGAGAGGTCTGGGATTGAACGCGGAGCCGGTTGGCCTTTTGACCCCTACGGAAGACGACAGCGTCGGCGCACTGGCGCAACCCGGTTTTGACAACCGCACGCGATCCGGTGATTTTCCGACGATGCAGTTTGCGTTATTTGCATTCAGCCAGCCTGTAGATGTTTCTCAGATCGTTCTCGGGAATGTATCGAATTATGGTCACCCGATCTTTGTCGCAGCAGGAGACAGCGCCCCCGATCTGTCGACTGACCTGGTCAGCGCCTTTTCAGGTGACACAATTGTCAGCAACCCGCTGTCTACCCAGGGAAAAGTATCCACTGGTCTGATCTACAACTTTAGTTCATTGGGCAGCGCTTCTTATCTGGTTGTCGGCACTTCGCCCCAAAGTGACTTGGGGCCGTTTCTGGCCAAGAGTGGGAATGTCACCAGTTCACAGTTCTATATTAACGAGATTGGGTTTTCCGCAGTCCCTGTACCGGCAGCAATCTGGCTCTTCGGCTCCGGTCTTGTCGGTTTAATCGGTGTTGCTAGAAGGAAGAAAGCGTGGCTGCATAAAAAATAATCAAATGCGGCTTCTTAGTACCTTAGAAATGATTTTCTGTGCATTTTGCAGAAAATTATTTCGTGAA
>CAJXFW010000113.1 GCA_913053655.1 uncultured Thiogranum sp.
AGCCTCGGCCTTCTTCTTAGCCTCGGCCTTCTTCTTAGCCTCGGCCTTCTTCTTAACCTCGGCCTTCTTCTTAACCTCGGCCTTCTTCTTAACCTCGGCCTTCTTCCTGGCCTCAGCCTTGTGCTTCAGGTCCGCGATGCGTTTTTCTTCCTGTTTGAGCTTTTTCTCAGCCTGTTTGGCCTGCTGCTCCAGTTTGTCCAGCTTTTCCTGTGCCGCGCGCTGTTTTTTGTCTTCCAGTTGTTTCTGGCGCTTGATCTCGGATTCCAGCCTGGCCGAATCAATTACCACGGCCTGTACGGGTGCCCTTTTCCCGGATGCACTGGGTTTTACCATGGACGACCAGTCCAGACTGACAAACAGCACGCCCAGCAGCGCCACGTGTACCAGCAGTGCATAGATAAACGGCCGCGGCCTCTCGCGCAACAATCGCAACAGCCCGCGGATTTACCCACCCTCCCCGAATGGCTCGGTAACCAGACCCACTTTGACAGCGCCTGCCTGCTGCAACAGGGACATGGCCGCGACTACCAGACCATAATCCACCGCAGAATCACCGCGCACCAGCACCGAGACTTTGGGGCGCTGACGCAATACTGCCGCCGCCCGCAACAGTAGCGTATCAGCATCTATTTCCTGCTCGGGATCACCACCAATATTCAGGAAGTAATGGCCTTCGGCATCAATGGTCAATACCAGCGGATCCTCCTGTGCAGCATCCATCGGCTCGGCATCCGTCTGCGGCAGGTCGACATCGACGCCCTGATTTAGCAGCGGCGCTGTGATCATGAAGATCACTAGCAGCACCAGCATCACATCAATGTAGGGCACCACATTGATCTCGGATATAGGCCGTTTTCGGCTACGCTTACACTGCCTGGCCATAGTACTCCTCCAACATGATATTGCCGGGTTCAGCAAGTCGATAAGCGGCCAGATGCAAGGTGCTTGCCCGCCGGGGTAGCCATTCTACCCCAAGGGTAAGCAACACCGCAGATGGCCGCTTATCGACTTGCCCGAAGGGAGCCACACAGCCGCGCCATTGCTGCGTTGCAGCTCTTGGCAAGGGAGCGGCCATTGCCGGCGAGCCGCGCCTTGCACTGACACGGCTGTGTGGCTCTGAACCCGGCAATATCATGTTGGAGGAGTACTAGTCATGCGCCTGACGTTGCAGAATACTGGAGAACTCTTCCAGGAAGTTGTCGTAACGGTTCTCCAGCCGCTCTACATCATTGGAGTAGCGGTTGTATGCAATAACAGCCGGAATGGCTGCAAACAGCCCCATCGCAGTCGCGATCAATGCTTCCGCAATACCCGGCGCCACCATCGCCAGGGTCGCCTGGTGCACATTACCCAGGCCGACAAAGGCGTTCATGATGCCCCACACCGTGCCGAACAACCCGACGTAGGGACTGGTCGAACCGACGGTCGCCAGAAAGGACAAATGGGTCTCCAGTTCATCCATTTCCCGGGACAGGACGACCCGCATGCGGCGTTGCGCCCCTTCCACGACAGACATAGGATCTCTGCCGCTTTGCTGGTGCAGGCGTGTGAATTCCTTGAATCCGGTCACAAATATGTTTGCCAGTCCGCGCAGTTCGTCACTGCGCGGAGAAACCTGGTGGTACAGCGTAGCCAGATCGCCACCCGACCAGAAACGGTCCTCGAACTGTTCCGCATCGGCGTAGGCTGCCGTCAGAGTGCCACGTTTGCGGAATATCATGGTCCAGGACATGACCGAAACCGCCAGCAGCAGCAACATAACCAGCTGCACAACCACACTGGCGCCGGCAATCAGGCTAAAAAATGATAAATCAGCAGACACGTAATATCTCCGAACGAATAAAATCAGGTATGGGTGTCGGCTTGAAGGACACTGAATCGACACAGGCGATGCGCACATGCCCGCGGCACAGGGCCGCGCTCTCGCCACAACGGTGGACTTCCTGGAAAAATGTCAGACTGGCGCGGCGCTGTTCACTGATTTCAGCGCTCACTTCAAGCGTGTCGTTAAATCGGGCCGGGCGTTTGAAATCGACCTGAACCGAGTGCACGGTAAACAGAATACCCTGGTCCTGGCGTAAACGGTCCTGCTCAAAACCCATCGCACGCAGATACTCAGTACGGGCGCGCTCCATGAACTTCAGGTAATTGGCGTAATACACCACACCACCACTGTCTGTGTCTTCGTAATACACCCGCACCGGCCAACAAAACTGCGACAATCCTACCCCCTGAAGTGACCACATGACAGTTTAAAAATTCCCGCGTCTCAAGCTTACCGATGCGCGCCACTGTTTGCATCCCGGTAAAAGCCGGGATGCAAAAAAAAACGCGACCAGGGTGGCCGCGCAAATCCCCTTAGGGGAAACTGTGCTCCCCGGCATACTTTCGCGGCCGGGAGCATGGGATACGCTAATACTGGTGAGTTTCTCTACCTAAACGTACCAACGCATATTTGTTTCGGTTCAACAAAGCCGTACGCGTTCACCGAAACTGCCTGATCCGCTATCACTGGCGTAACCAGCGATCTCCCCCCCATCAAACCAGACCGGCAGTTTCATACGGCCATCCCAAGATTCAACTGAACACAGTCCAGCAAACGCCGTGCCACCGAAGGCCGGAGGCAGGAAAATCAGTGGGGCTGGCCGGTTTGTCGTTGAAGAAGCGTCCGGATTACGCTGCAGCACACCGAAAACTGTCCTGCACAGGCGACAATAGTCACTAATTATACATAATCACATTATAAAACAATTAATTATAATGTCGTTAATGAGCGACAGTGACTGAGGGGGCCGCCCCTTTGAACTGCGACGGATTGAGGTGATGTTTGTGCAACAGCTTGTAAAACTCGGTGCGATTGCGCTTGGCAATGCGCGCCGCCTGGCTGACATTGCCATTGGTAATCTGCAGCAGCTGGGTCAGATATTCGCGCTCAAAGCGTGAGCGTGCATCAGCAAATGCAGGCATTTCGCCATCGGCTTCATCGCGCAAGGCGCGCTGCACCAGGCTGACCGGTATCAGCGAAGTGGTGGTAAACGCCACCGCCTGCTCCACCACATTGAACAACTGCCGCACGTTACCCGGCCAGGGCGCCGAAAGCAGGGCTTCCATGGCATCCGACGCAAAACCTTTTACCGATTTCTTCACCGCATCCTCAAGCGTACTGAGGAAATGATTGGCCAGCAGCGGTATGTCCTCGCGGCGATCGACCAGAGAAGGAATATCCAGAGCAACAACGTTGAGCCTGTAGTACAGATCTTCCCGGAAGATGCCTTTTTTACGCAGCTCGTCCAGATCGCGGTGGGTTGCGGAAATAATACGCACATCCACCGGCACAGGACGCGTTGAACCCACCGGACGCACGCTACGCTCCTGTATGGCGCGCAGCAGTTTGACCTGGAAGGTCATCGGCATATCACCGATCTCATCCAGAAACAGTGTACCCCCGTTGGCGGCCTGGAACAGGCCTTTATGATCTCGCATAGCACCGGTGAAAGCGCCCTTGGCGTGACCGAAAAACTCCGATTCAAACAACGTCTCGGGGATAGCGCTGCAGTTAACTGCGACAAATTCGCCCTTAGCGCGGGAACTGGCGCAGTGTATAGCCCGCGCCAGCAGTTCCTTGCCGGTACCGCTCTTGCCATGAATGAACACGCTGGCTTCGCTGGATGCCACCAGCCGTGCCTGTCCGAGCAAGTCTTCCATGATCGGGCTGCGGGTTACGATACCCTGACGCCATTCCGCGACGCTCTCCTCATCACGGCGTTCATGTTGCTCACCCGTGACCCGCAGAGCACGCGTTACCTGCTCCAGCAGATCCATACTGTCGAAGGGTTTGGTCAGATACCCGAATACACCCCGACTGGTCGCATCCACCGCATCCGGGATGCTGCCGTGCGCGGTGAGAATGATGACGGGAAGCGCCGGGCTACGCCGGTGGATCATGTCGAACAGCGCCATGCCGTCCATACCATCCATACGTAAATCTGTAATAACCAGATGGGGTTGGAAAGTGGGAATCTGGGCGACAGCTTTCTCACCACTTTCCACAGCGGCCACTTCGTAACCTGCTGCGGACAGGCGCATGGACAACAGCCGCAGCAACGCAGGGTCATCATCAACTACTAAAACCCTGTAACGACAGGCACTCATTACTACTCCTTCCGACTAGTTCGGTGTTACACGTTGCTGTATGTTTTGCTCAATGGTCGTCAGCTCATGCAACTGGCGTTCCAACTCTTCAACGCGAGTCTCGGACTGAGTCAGTTTTTCGCGTAACCCGGCAATTTTATCACCAGACCAGTCCTGTTCCTCGATATTTTGCTGCAACAGCGCTGCCAGCGCCCGGGCGCTGCCATTCGCTCTGTCGATATCCAGTCCTTTCAATAGCTTAAGCGCCCTTTCCGGGTCGCGCACCGAGCGCGGTCCAGCGGCCAGCAGCAAAGCCAGCCGCAGGCGGGTACGCGGCTCGGCGGAGCGGATAAATTCCTGCCTGCGAATCTCCAGCGTCTTTTTGAGCGCTTCATCAGGTAGCGCGATAAGCTGCTGCCATTCCTCCAGCCAGTAAGCCGCATCGTCTATCCGCACCGCTACCGGCACCGGGCCTGAACTGCGATACACGGTTACCGGCTGGCACGCAGCGAGTGTACTAAAGGCCATAATTATTAATATTATCAGATATTTACTCATTTTCTGCCGCCTGGCTGATTGGCAATACGACCTTTAAACACGCGCCCTGATCCTCGCTGTCAATAACCTCAATATAGCCACCATGTGCCTGCGCATACTCACGGGCGATGGATAATCCCAGCCCGGTGCCGCGTACATGGCCATTGGTTGGTTTGGCCCCCTGGTAGAACGCATCAAAAATACGACGCCGCTCCGGCTCGGGAATTCCCGGCCCGGAATCCGCCACCTCGATAATGACCTGCCCCCCCTGCGATTCCAGACGCACCCGCAAGCGTGCTTCTTCCGGTGAAAACTTGATGGCATTGGAAAGCAGATTATCCACCAGTGTGTGCAGTTTGGCACGGTCACCGACCATTTCCACCGGCTTCAGAGATTTCTCCAGCACCAGTTGGCGGGCCAGCAGGGCTACCTTGTGGTCCGTCAACACATTATCGATGAGCGTGTGCAATGCCACCGGTTCCGCGTGCAGCTGGGAAGCACGCGATGCAGCAATATTGAAGTCCAGCAAATCTTCGATGAGCTTCTGCAACTGCAGGGTGTTATCGCGCAAAATTGCTGTAATTTCGCCCTGTTGCGCGTTCAGGTTACCGACAACACCTTCATTGAGTAGTTCCGCACCCTCACGAATCGCCGTGAGCGGCGTTTTTAGCTCATGGGAAATATGGTGCAGAAACCGGGTTTTTTCCTGTTCCACTTCCAGTAGACGCGTCCGCATCCAGTTGAGTCGTTCGCCGAGTTGCTCCAGGTCACGTGGCCCGGTAATTTTTGCCGGTTTGGAGAAATCACCATCACCCAGACGCCGGATGGCGCGGTCCAGTTGCCGCAGCGGGCGGGTTATCAGGATGGTGAATACCGCTGCCAGTATCAGTGCCCCCGGCACCAGCGCCATGGCCTGTAACACCAGCCTGCGTTCCAGGCTCTCGCCGATCTGGTCCAGGCGTTCCACCTCGCCTTCCACCAGCTTGCGATTGTCGATCAGCATTTTGCGCGCGTCGCGCGCCAGCTCTCCGAACCCGTCCACGGCAGCGGCCGTTTCTTCGGCACCGGGAAGAGAACTGATCAACACATCGTTGATCCGGTCCTCTATCTCGATAATCAGCTCCAGCCGCTGGCGCTGTAATTTTGAAAGGTGCAGTGCCGCAAGACGACCGGTTGTTTCGAGAAACTTCTGGTGGTTTTCCTGGTACACCTCCAGCAGGGCAATATCCCCCAGCACTTTATACTGGCGGGCATTACGCTCCATCGCGGTGATGGTTTCCACCAGCAGCTGGACATTCTGGGTGGCACGCACCGTGGCAAATAAAGCGCGTTGACCCTGGACGACCAGCTTGTCTACCGACCAGGTCGCGTGGATCAAGGCCGCCATCAGTGGCACGACCACCAGGATAAAACCTATCAATAACAAGCTGTTAATAGATTTCGGGTGATATATTCGCACGGCAATAAACCTGTTTCGGACAGGCACACAAGCCTGCGTATCGTGGTTGCCACAATACCAGATTCGCATGGCTTGAAGATCTAAAACGCTGGATGACCGGCCAGCGCGAGGACGAGGGCCACAATTTTACCCCGGCGCAACAAAACACTGGCCGTGCAGTGAAGCACCGGGCAGCGACAGGACAGACAGGTGACCGGGTCCTGGCGGCCAGGGCCGTTAACTAAACGACGCTGCCAAAACCCCTGTCAATCGCACCGGAGGGCGGTTCCAGACCGGCAAGTTTGCACCCCTGGGCAATGGGTCCACCAGGAAACAGCCGGTAGAGAAATTTATAGCCACCCTGATCGTGAAATTTCTCATCCAGTGCATCGTGCAATTCACGCACACTGTATTTATTGCAGTCGTGGCGAGAGCAGTATTCCTGCAAAGCGCGTAGCTCGTTCCAGTGGTCCTCGCTCAGTTCGATACCTTCCTCACCGGCCAGGCTGCGGGCCTCTTCCTCGTTCCAGTTATCAGGCGCAAAAGGGAATCCGCCGGATCGATCTAATGTTGGCATACCAAATCCTCCTCAACTCGCAGCGCCTGTCACGAAAAACAGACTCTACCAAAAAGCATAGCAGCTATTCCGCCATCCGCTACCGTCCGCACCATGAGGGTGCGCACAGAATACGCGGGTCGGGAATAATTTTCCCCTGCGACACATCAAGTGATGGATAAAATACGAAAAATCCGACCGTCACCACAGAAGGAAACCCTGATGAACGCCACATCGATGAAAATCCTGACCGGCAGCTATTTTCTGCTGGCCCTGCTGCTATACCCGGTTTCAGGGTACAGCGCTAACGATGCCGGGCAAAACCACGACTACCGAACCTTCAACTCAGGCGGGAAAATAACCTATGGGCAGATCGGTGATTCCTACACCGCAGATCTGGTGATGTATCTGGCCGGCAACCAGTTCATGGTTATGGAAGACCTGATCGACGACTTCCAAAAGAAGAATCCGGATATTAAACACATCTATGTCGAAACTATCCCGCCAGGGCAGATTCTCAAACAGCAACTTCTCAAACAGGGTGAGATCGATGGCCAGAAGACGGCACAGAACCCGGACCTGTTCGCCAGCGTGAATCTGGGGCATCTGAAAAAACTGCACAAGAAAGGCGTGATGTCGGACTACATCATCTACACCCACAACAAGCTGGAACTGATGGTTGCAAAGGGTAACCCGAAAGCGATCAAGGGCCCCAGGGATCTTGCCCGCGATGACCTGGTACTATCACTCCCCAACCCGTTGACCGAAGGCATATTCAAATTTTACGGTGGCCCGATGTTGAAAGATCTGGGGATCTACGACAAAGTCACCGGTGGCGCAAAGTGCAAGAGCTGCTGGGCGATAAAAGACAAGACCTGGTTTACCTCAAGGCATCACCGCGAAACACCGCACCGCATCGAACAGGGCAAAGCCGATGTCGGCATCGTGTGGGCCACGGAAGTCGTTTACGGCAAGGAATCAGGTCGAAAAATCGAGGGTGTCGCTATCCCCGCACCCTACAATCAGCAGGACAAGGTAGGCTATGCCATAGGCCCGCTGACCAAGGGGCGTAACGGCAAAAATGCCAACCGATTCCTGCAATACCTCGCAACCGATGCCGCCCAGGATATTTATGCCAAACACGGCTTCCTCAAGGCAACGCCGGCCGAACTCAAGATAAAGGCAATCCCGTAATATTCAGGAAACCCTGACTAAATGAGTCATTGCGAGCACCTCACCCCGCTGCGCGGTCACAAATCGGGGAAGGACAATCCCGTCGTTCCGGCGAAAGCCGGAATCCAGGCGGTTTAACCAGACTTCCTGGATTCCGCACAGGCCGTTACTGCGCCTGTTTCTCCATTTCTTCATCCCTGCGCTTAAAAGCATCCATCATGTTCTGCTCGACCTGTTCAGCCTTGTGCAGCGCGTTTTCCTGATCTTTCCAGGGGTGTTGAGACTCGCTGGCGGACTCTTTCGCACCGTCTTCCTCATCCTGTGCAGAGCAGGCGCCCAGCGCCAGCAACACGGCCAGTATCAAACCTTGTCTACCCATTAATTATCTCCCTCAATAAACATCCAGCTCGTTACCAAACCAGTCACAGGCCATGCCCACACGCTCGGTAATGCTATGCTTTTCATACGGGAGCGGATCGCTGTGCCCCCATACAGGACCCGGCCAGGCCGGATCGCTCCTGAAACGCGCAATATGGTGTATATGCAGCTGGGGTACCAGGTTTCCCAACGCGCCAATATTGATCTTGTCAGCATGAAAACTCTGCATCAGATGCTCTGCCAATGACGCCGATTCCCGCCATATCTGCTGCTGGTCCGCTTCCGGCAACTGGAAAATCTCACTGACATTGCTACGCTGTGGCACCAGCACAAACCAGGGATAGCGCGCGTCATTCAGCAACAGCAACACACTTAACGGCAGACGGCCCACACGGATACAATCGGCGGCCAGCCGGGGATCGAGTTCAAACGGTTTCGTCATACTGTGACTTTTTACTCCCTGAACCTTTTGGCTTCAAGCACTAACCGTTATGGTAGCGATATCCATGGACTACATACTGGCAATCGACCAGGGCACACACGCCAGCCGTGCGTTGCT
>CAJXFW010000114.1 GCA_913053655.1 uncultured Thiogranum sp.
TCAGTACAAAGCGATTACGGCCATGGTGCGTGATGGTCACTGGCTCTTTGAGAGCCTCGTCCTGATAGCGCCCTAAATTACGCTGAAACTCTTTAGATGTGACGGTATTCATAGTGATCCTTTTAGTCTGAATTGTACGTATAAACCGTATAATACCTATTTTTATCGGCGTGTCGAGGATTTTGTTAAATTCCATTAGATTACAAGCTCATATTCAATGAATAGTCATTAATAATTGCGAGGGAATGTAATGATTTACAGCATATCCGACATAGTGGAATACGCGGAGTTTCCAGCTTTCTTATCGCAATCAGGCATTGGGACAGGTCTGGATCCATCCTGACTAAACACAGGCCCCGCATTTGCGGGGCTTTTTTCAAAGCATCATCATAGACGTTGTTTTGAAAAAAGCAGTTTTTTCGGTTATCACCGTGGCCACTGCGGTTCAGTTGTCTTTGCAGAGGTCGAGCGGGTCAGAATTGTCATCAAGGCCGGTGTCACCGTTATCACTGTTCATCATCTGGAGCGAAAGGAACAGGTGCGGTTTGAGCGCTTGATGGCGCGGTTAAGCCAAGGTCAGCCTCTGGAGATAGTGTCGCTTGCGCACGGTGGTGGCGGGATGGATTATGCACTTCATCAAGGGCCACACCGGCTGCCGGATCTCCGAGGCCCTGGAGCTGTTCCCCGACCGCATCCAGGTAAACGACAGCACCATCATTTTCCGCACCCTGAAAAAACGCCGCCTCGATCACCAGGGCAACGAGAAAGTGGCCGAGTATCGCGCGGTCCCCGTCGATCAACCTGTGATCGAGCTGTTTGACCTGGTATTCGATCTGCGCCGGCTGCGGCGTCGCCAGGAGACCGGTACCAAACCCTTCTGGACCATGCACCGGACGACCGCCTGGCGGATGGTTAAGCGTGTGATGGCCCGGGCCGGCATCGAGGGTCCGCAGGCAACTGCCAAAGGCCTGCGTCATGGTTTTGGAGTAGCGATGGTATCCCCCTGCTCCGATACCGCTGCACACGCTTGCGGATGTTATGGGGCATGCGTCTGCGGCCACGACCGAAATACACACCCGCGCTCTGGGTGGCGAAAAACACAGGATGGTAATGCGGGCGTGGCAACGATAATAATGTGTATATTGTTGTGTATGTGTATTTATTATGGTATGCTTGGTTCCAGCTTTTTAAGAGAGGTTCATGGTTATGGCTGAGCTAATGCGACGACAGTATTTAGTCACCGAAGAACATATCAACAAACTGGATAATATCTCCAAAGCGGAGGGAGTTTCAGCTACCGAAGTCGTGCGGCGCGCGATCGAGGCATATCATTCCAATGACGCCGATGAAATGGATGCGCCTGAATTAATGGCCTTGGTGTCCACTCGCCTCAAAGAAACCATTGCGGATACAAAGAAAACTCGGCTGCGGTTGAACAAGACATTGAAGAAACTGGAGGCCCGCTCCTGATGTCCGGCTGGAAAGATATTTTATTGGATACACTTAAATTAACCGATGAGGTTAAAAGGCTGAATCGTGACATTGAACGTCTTGATGCTCATGTTATTGAGGTCGATAAACGTGTTGTTCGCTTGGAAACGATGGTCGAAATGGGTCAGAGGCAATTGCCAAAAAACAGATGATTTAGTTAAAAAAGCGACTCCCTGCCGGTGCTTGAACACCAACAGAGGGCCTAACCACAACGACCTATGTAGGAGTCATCATGACTGAGAAGTATGGTCAGAAAAGCTATGGAGACACCAATTACAGATTTAGTCCGCCAGTATATCGATGAAAATCGCGGTTGGATTAGCGAGGCGGATTCGTCTGCGCTATAGCGCTGCTTGCCAGCGATGGTGAACGCCATCCACGCGGGAGCTGTACCGAAACATCAGAGGCGGCCGACAGTATTTGTGGTGCAAGAAGTTTGGTGGAATTAGCTATGAACCGTATCCACAAATAGGGCTAATTATAAAAAACACATCATAGACTTTAAGTAAAGCATTGAAAGCACTTCGCCATGATTCTTAAAATAATTACGACTTATAGTATATGTATGTGTTGTGTATGTGTATTTTTTATGCTAAGGTTTCATCATCAACTTATTGGAGGTAAATGCCATGTCCGCGCTCTTGAGACGACAATATTTAGTCACTGAAGAAAACGTAGCGAAGCTCGATGAGCTTTCTTCCGAGGAAGGTGTGTCTGCGACCGAAATCGTACGGCGTGCTATCGGGGCTTATCACGCGAGTGGGGACGATGCTGAAGTAGAACGCCTTGTCGATATGATGGCGGCCAGTGTGAACGAGGCAGTAAAAGAAGTGCGTGCGGTGCGCAAGCTGGTACGCAAGGCCAACCAGGATTATGCCACGCAGAAGGTGGCCTGATGGGAGCGACCGACAAGTTTTTTGGAGCCGTCAAAGAAGTCATGATCCTGGCGAATGAAGTGAAGCGTCTCGCCGGTGATGTTAAAGATATGGAGCACAATTTTCGGGATATTGATCGACGCGTGGTTCGACTGGAAACGATGGTTGAAATGAGCCAGAAAAGGCTACCAAGTAAGTAACGATATAGAAAGCAGCTCCCCTGGTCGCAGGAAGTCCTTGCCGAGCTTGCGGAGTTGCACCGCAGTTATGTGGGTGCTGTAGAGCGTGGCGAGCACAATATCGGCGTTGACAACGTGGAGCGCCTGGCGCTGGAGATTTCCATTTGTCGGCTGGTTGGATGTGCGGACACTGATTTACCCACCCATCTATTCACCTGGAAAAATCATGAATAAGCTGGACATTATATTTAATGATGCTATTGCACTCACAGAGCAGCACGAGCGGCAATTTGCTCACCGATGAGGCGATCAAGCGATCTCAGTCTCGTGGGGTGATTCTGGATGAGTTGCTTGAGCGATACTTCAGCAGCCAGGACTCTGGTAATTCGACTCTCTCATAAACGGCCGTTTATGAGAGGGTGTCGCTACCTATGCTAAAAACCGCAAAATTGTCTCTCAAAACTATCTCGTGTATTAACCTCTCGTTTTTTTTACCTTTTTACGGGAATTGAGAGGTGGTGCGCAGAATAAATCTGTACGGATCGCTATTAATGGGCTACAATGTAGCTCAATATTAGGAGTTTATGCCATGCCTGCAAATGCCGTTGTTCGCGCCCGAATTGATGAGAAAATCAAAGAAGAGGCCACCGCCGTTTTGGCGGCTATGGGCCTGACTGTTTCAGATGCGTTCAGGATTATGCTAACCCGTGTAGCAAAAGAAAAAGCACTACCTTTTGAACCACTGGTACCGAATGAAGAAACCATTGCCGCTATGAAGGAAGCGCGCGGTGGAAAACTGAAAGCCTTCGATGATGTGGATGCCCTGATGGTAGATTTGAAGATTGAAGATTGAGCGCACCACTAAATTCAAACGTGATTACAAACGGGAGTCTAAAGGCCAATACCGCGCAATACTGGAAATCACATTTGTTGAAGTGCTCACCGATCTGGTTAACAATAATCCACTCGCTGAAAAATATCAGGATCATGCGCTATCAGGTGAATGGCACGATCATCGAGATTGTCATATCAAGCCAGACTTGGTTCTTATTTATCGCAAGTCAAACGATAAAATATTACAACTTGTACGTCTTGGTTCACATAGTGAGTTGGGGTTATAAGATGTTTTTTTGCACCGCCCGATATCGAATTATTTATGACTAAAAAACAGAACTCCAAGGTAGTCATGTCAACGCTGATCGGCTATCAGCGAGTATCCACGGATGACCAGCATTTACACCTACAGCATGACGCTCTGATCAAGGCCGGTGTGGAACCGGATCGCATCTATGAGGACACCTTATCCGGAGCCAAGACCAACAGGCCGGGACTGGAACATGCTATCCGTGCGGCCCGGCAGGGCGATGTATTGATTGTGTGGCGGCTCGATCGCCTGGGTCGATCACTCAAAGACCTCATTAAACTGGCGGAGCGGTTGGAAGACAAAGGTGTTGGCATGCGTAGCCTGCAGGAACAGATCGATACCACCAGCGCGTCAGGCAAGCTCTTCTTCCACGGCAGCTTATACGTCACAGACAATGAGGATATGGCGTCGCTGTTCTTGGCGATACAGTCGCTACGCGACCGGCCTTGGTTTCCAGCATCAGTGAGGGATATTCGGGCTTTCCGCATAGAACAATGGTCAGATTTTACCGGGGTTGTGAAAAGCAATATAAGCTCATGAGGCTCACCGCTAGTGCGCCTGCCGTTTCTTTATCGGTCAAGAGTCGGGACTCTGTTCGGCAATAATATCTGTATTAAGCCATCGCCAGGTTAATGCCGGGTCGCTCATCCCAGAGCCGACCCTCGAAGAGGCGACCATTTTTGGCTTTGTGTCTCCGGACGCTGTCAGCCCCCCAGCCGCCCCATTGCTTGAAGAAAAATGACACCTGCTCACGATCACATTGCGACTTTATGTTGGCGACCCAGTCCTCAGCGTATCCTCGTCGGCCAATATGAAATACGCTACGAGATTCAGAAGTCCACAATCTACGTGTTGCGACTTTGGCATACGCGAGAAGACAGGTAATCACCTCAGCTTAGCGTACGATTTTTTCCGTTTCGTGAGCTGACCCCAACTTCGTGCCTCACCAAGTCGACATAACCAGCACTGCCAGCGGAAGAAAGAAGGTAATCCTCAATCACGCATCTTCACCACAAATTTCACAGAGCTGTTTACAAAGGCGTCGCATTTCATCCGCATGCCCCGATATTTCATAGGTGCTTGGCCCGGATGGGTCAAATACAACCGTCACTCGGTCACCTGACCGAGAGACATGACTGATGTTGTTATCAAAGTCGATATCAGCAACAACTATGGGTGGGTTACCCGATGTGTAGCATTGATATAATGTGGGCTTTTTACTGGTCATAACAGGACGCTCCTTTTCAATCGCTTAAATCGATTGGATCCAGATGTTGTTTCATTTTGCACTAGCATCACACCAATCCAGTTCCTCAATGGGGGGCTTATAACAACGCAGGATGTAACCTTGTTCATCCACATCTTCGAATATATGGTCGCCATCCGTTACACGCACCCGGTTCGGCTGTCCGCCAGCTCCTCGAATTCTACACATCCCTGTAAACGTAGGCATATTTATGAATTCCTTTAATCATGTCATGCAGCGCCTTCGGGTCACTATTGAGAATCTTCCGCATCGCGCTATATGAGCGAATACCGAGGTATTGCATGATACCTTTAACAACACCTGTATTCCTCGCTCCCTCTCGATACATCTGTATGGCAAGTGACCGACGAAAATCCTTGTACGTTATCCCAGGCAGGCCTGCGTTCAAAATCAACTTCTTGAAATATGCATTCATGCCGGTCGGCTGAAGGTTTACCTTGTTTCCCGCTTCACGGCGAGAGAACTTGAAAGGCTCACCTTTAGGACTAAGAAACAGTTTGCTTTCTGGGTCAAGGCCACGGTACTCACCGATGTTGGTTACATATTGTCTCTGCGCGATCCTGAAGGCAAGGTGCTCATCCAGATAGCCAACCAAGCTTTCATGTTCGGTATAAAGCTCGCGCGCCCAACCGTTAAAAGCGATCTCTTTCCTCAGCACCCACTTCTTCCTCAGCATGCCTTTTGGAGTCAATACATCCGCGACTTCAATTAATGATAGCTCGCCGGATTTCACTCCCCAAATGGCCGCTGCCACTATGAGGACTGCATTTAATTCCTGGTGCCGGTCTTTATTGCGCTCGACCAGCCTCTTCAAATCTTTGAGTTCTAACAACCTATCCATTCCTGAACTTTATCACATTGTAACGCTAGTGACTCTTCGTGATAATAACAGGCGCTATCCCGCACCAAATTCTCCTTACACAGCTCGGTTTCTCGTCACTGATGGGGAAATTGTCTGCCCGTACCGGGAAAAACGGCTCACAAGCGGCCCGGTTATGAGTTGAATTTGCACGAAATCTGCCGATAATGTAGAATATGCAACAAATGGAGGACGCCATGAACACCCAAACTGCACCCACCGTTGACACGGAACATGTGCTCGCCAAGGCCTTCAGCAATGCCGGTAAAGCGCTGGGCATGAACCAGGCACAGCTGGGCCGCGTCGTGGGGCGGGATCGGTCTTCCATCGCCCGTGGCCTCGCGCCCGACACCAAACCCGGGGAGTTGGCGCTCATGCTCATTCGCTGCTACCGCGGACTCTACGCCCTGGTCGGCGACGACCCCGAAGCGATGCGCCACTGGATGCACGTCCATAACCGGCACACCCGGGGCACGCCTGTCGACCAGGTACAGACCGTGCCCGGTTTGAGCTATGTACTCGACTATCTCGATGCCATGCGTGGCAAGGTATAATGGGACTGTGGGCGGGTTGCCACGGCGCGGACGCCATTCGGCCGATCGCAGGCACCCTGGTTCGCGTGGTGGAATGTCAGGAACAGATCGCCACCAACCAGCTGGTCGACACACTGGCTGAGCAGTCTCTGCTGGAACAGCTGCTCGAAGACACCAAACCACCCCGGCCAGCGGGCTGCGCGCGGTTGCACTACCTGTTGGCAACACCGTTTCGCTACCCGCCGTTACTCAACGGTTCCCGCTTTGGTACCCGGCATACGCCCAGCCTGTTCTACGGCGCTTTGACAGTGCCGATAGCGCTGGTCGAAGCTGCCTATTACCGGTTTCTGTTCTGGGCCGGAATGAGTACTCCGCCACCCGCCATGAAACTCACCACGCAGCACACGGTGTTTGGTGCAGACTATTCGACGGAACGGGGTATCCAGCTGCAGCGTCCTCCGTTCGATGCACACCAGGCATCCCTCACAGATCCTGCTTCATATACGCAAACCCAGACCCTGGGTGCCGACATGGCCAACGCCGGCGTCGCAGGATTTGAGTATGTTTCAGCACGCAACCCTGGCGGCGGGTTAAATGTAGCGCTGTTGACACCCGAGGCATTAATCTCCGATGGTCCGTTGTATCAGCAACTGTGGTTTTGCGAAACGCGGTCAGACGAGGTCTGTTTTTACTCCGGAGAGAGTAATGCCGTGCACGTGTTCTCGCTCAGCAGCTATTTTGTTAAGGGCGTGCTCCCAGAACCGGCACCGTGATCTCTCTCTGTTTTGCGATTGACGTCTCTCTCCTTTTCTGGGCGCATGTTTAATCAAACTGGGCCCGGAAGCGTACTTGCAGAAACACCCTGTTGCTGCCGCTTGAACTCTGCGGGATGCAGTCGCTGGACACGCTATTCCACTGACGGGGACGGTGAACCTTTCACGCCTCTGCCTGTAACCGCTCCCTGTGCTCTGCAATCGTCTGTTCAAATTCGTCTTCAGGGACAGAAGCAATGGCTTGGGCACGGCTGGACATTGATGGGGTTACACCCAGTTCTTTGAGCGTAGGCGCGTTATCTTTAGGCGCTCGCACGGTGCGATTGCCTAAACTGGGCCTACCACTACCAGCCGTTCCTTTATTCATCCCGCCAGCTTCCTTCTGCGCCTTCAGCATTTCACCCATTTTCCGTTCAGCGCGTAACCGTACCGCGCAGGCTTGTCTTTCTGCTTCGGCGGGGTTTTTCGTTGAATTGGCGCAGGATGGTTGACATTATTCCGAAAAAGAGTAAAGATTACTCCTGAAGTTACTCGCATTAGGAGTAAGAGCAATGGGACGTACCTCAATCAACCTGCCGGATGATCTTCAGGAACGCATGCGTGCTGTAGATGAGCCGGTGAATTGGTCAACAACCGCCGCCGAATGTTTCGAGCGCAAGCTCCAGGAACTGGCAGCCAGGAAAAAGGTGGACAATATGAACGCAGTAGTCGAACGACTGAGAGCAAGCAAGTTTGAAGGCATTGACGAAGACTTTGCCGCGGGTAAGCTGGAAGGAAAGGCATGGGCCGAACAGCGCGCGACTTTTCAGGAACTGGAGCGCGCTGTCGAATACGCGGGGGTTGAGTGCGGCTTCGATGAAGCCCCCGGAGCCGATGTCAGCGTCGCTGAGATAGTGGCACTCCACATCCTTTATGGCAGCAACACCGATAACTACGACCGCTCGGTGATTCCTGAATTCTGGGAATCGATAACAGGAAACGCTAGAGAATACCCGTCTTCAAGTTTCGTTGATGGTTTCTGTGATGGTGCCACTGAAATATTGAACGCTGTATCCGATCAACTTTAACTCCAGGCGACGACTTGTGAGCAATACCATAAAAGTAATCTACCACGAGGCACCACTTGCGAAGTCGCGCACCATCAAAGCGATCCGTCACGGGGCACAGAAACTATACGAACACCCCGTGACGGCTGGCAGCAGTGAACGCACGATCACGATCAATGCCGTCGTCGTGTCCAAACGAGAAAAACCTGAAGAATAGGCGGGCCCGGCTGGCAACGGCTTTGTATCTTCACTCCTGACTTTGTAACCGCTCCAGCAGTTCCTCCCGCATGATCTGTACATCCTCCGGCGCATCCGTGCCGATACTGACCTGGTTACCCTTCACGCCCAGCACCGTGACCTTGATCTGTTCGCCGGCGGGTGAGCATGAGCATGTGGCCTTCTTGCCGTTCGCTGTGACCCCAGTGTTACCCCAAGGAACTGAGCCAAAATAACGTATTTCTAATATTCATTTAAACTATTGAAATACAGTGTTAAATTGGTGGGCGATACTGGGATCGAACCAGTGACCCCTGCCGTGTGAAGGCAGTGC
>CAJXFW010000115.1 GCA_913053655.1 uncultured Thiogranum sp.
CGACCAACATCATGGATGTAAAACAGACAACAACCATTCAACGATTCGTTAAACAATACACGGCGGAGAATACCGCGTTTAACCGGGTCAACCCAAAGCATTTCGATGAATTGGTTGATGCTGTTCGCCATACGCTTCAGGAAAATTCATTAAACACCGGATCAGATACAGACCTGTATCGAATGGTTGCCCTCTGTCTGCTCGGCCCCTCGCACCTGCCGCCTTCGGAAGATATCCAGGAACAGTTCCAGCAGATCACCGAGCAGTATCTTGGCGATCAGTGTGCACGCATTCTTGAGTTTGCGGTGGCTTTCGGGTGTGGAAAGTGGCGTGCACAGGATGCTGTAAAGGGTGCCTGGTACGACGTGTGGGAAAAAGCCATTGGTGCGCTTGGGCGCGCCATGGAACCCGCAGTGAGAGAAATTAACCAATGGTTGTCGGATTGTATTTCCAGTCGCGGTTATCCGAAACGCGAATTCTGGGACAAGCACGGTAAGGGAGCGGCACTGGAAGCGCGAGATGTCATTGAAAGTGATGCCCTATATCTGGCTTTGCGGCTTATTGATCCTGTAAGGTCACTACACATAGATCAGGATCAAATTCTGCGCATTAGCTGTACAGAGGAAGGTGCTGAAATCTGTATTGAAGGTCATGAGGGTGTGGACTGGATTCCCGTTGGCGGCAAGTTGGCTTACGAAACAGCCACGCCGATCAAAATTTCCAAACGGCCGGATTCCGGCGCTAAAGGACAGCGCGATCTGGAGAGTGGTGTGCGTATCGCTGTCTTTTCGGCCGATAGTGGGACCCGTGTGGGATTTTCCAACAAGCTGTCCAGGCTGTCCCTCAAACCCGGGGAGTCGGCGGAGCTGTACGGGGAAGCTGATCTTTTACGTTCGATATGTACCTGCGGTCACGAAAAGTGTTCCCAAAAGCACCGACTGGATGCCTGGGAGCCGTCTTCGAAGATTACACTCTGGTCGTATGCCGCCTCGGCGGTCAAAGGGCTGCTTCCATTGAAGGTGAACTCTTTTATTGCCGGCATGTATTATGGTTTTCTGTCCAGGGAGGGCGGCTTTCTGGGTATGCGGATTCGCGTGGCGCAAGTGGAGTTCAGGATTTGCCAGACGCAGGCTTGCGGGACACCGGACAAGCCGTTCAGATACGAAGGCGCCCGATGCCCCAAATGCGAAACGCCTGGTCTGCCGGAGACGACACGAAGGGTTGCGATTCCGTGGTTGTTCGTAATATCCGATGTAGAGCAGTACAGAAGAACCGTACGTTACCATTGTACTGATTGCGATAACCTTAGTGAAAGTCCCGACTGTCCGCTATGCAGTGCCAACCTGAACGCGCACAGACCCACACATGTCTGGGCGAACTGTTTTCCTGAACGCCTGGGGATAGAAGGGCTGGAAGCGCAGAATCGTTTTCTGAGTTTACAGGATGGAATGATCGGAATCGGACTTGAGTCGGGTGATAAAGAGGGTCTGGAGGATCAGTTGATTCGTGAAGCCGAAGCTTCAGATGATGAATTCCTGTATTTTCTTACGGATGATCCCGTTGAACCTGAGCAGGAAGTCGAGATAAACAGGCCACAGGATGATGCTGACCCGGCCGGAGGTAGCCATGTCAGCCAGTAGCAGTCAGTTGCACGGGTATCCGGTGATCAGGGAGGTGGCGAAGCTGCTCGATGGCCTGGAGTTCACGACGCCGGACGGCACGATGGTGCGCGGTGACCGGGTGCGAATTACCATCGATCCCCGCTGGGAGGATGAAGCCGGTGCGTACCGTGTTCTGATTACCTGCTACGTGCTTGACGGGCAGCATGTCGACTGGGCGAGTATGCCGGTTCGCATCAGGCCGGCAGGAGATACCACGGGGCCGACCTTCATTGCCAGGCTCAACCCTAACGGCCAGGCCGTCATCAAGTATCTACCCCGGGGACAATATAATCTGTCTTCAGCAATACGCTATTGCGGCGGCGATGAACCGATTATCTACCCGCCGGACGCTGGAGAACAGCAGGTCGAAACGCTGGCGGCGGCCGCCAAGGCGCCCAAAGACGCATGGCCTGAACAACCGACAAGCTATGTATCCAATGACACGCATCTTGTTGCAACCCCGGAACTTCTACCGGATGGACGCTTTGCCATCACGTTTGAATCCACGGACGAAGCACTGGATAAAGCGAACATCGAATTTGCCTTCGTCAGCGAAACGGGTCAGGTGGAATTCAGCGATCATGTGGTGTTATCCAAAGCAGCGCAGGGCAAGCTATGGCTGGCACGCTGGGAGGGCGCTATTGAAGTTCAGCAACCCTGCCGTTTCATATTTTCATTTCAGTAAGCACAGCAAAAACCTCTTTCCAGCGCTTTTCTTTCGCAACACACTGCTCGATAAAATCAGGTTCTCCGGTAGTACCCGGGTCACACAGTGCGAGGGCGGACAGGTATTCGTGAATCGTCAGGTGGATAAAGAAATACGGCCGATCCTGAAATTCGGACGATGGCTTGTGACCTCTTAGCAGGCCGCTGTTTTCGGTAAAGTCCTTGAGCAAGGCATTGGCCCAGGGGGCGGAGCGCCCGTAACCCCGGTGTTCGAGCGCTTCTAACATGGCATCTGTCAATTCGTCACCCGTGAAGTTCAAACGATGTTGGGTGAAAAGTATAAGTGCGGCATGGCTTAAAATAGCGAGTTTGTCGCTGACCGAAGGTGGCTCGGCCGGATAGTGCACGTCCACGCGCGCCGGCCGGTTGAGCAGACGATCGACCAGCCGTTTATATAACCCGATACGCGAGCACGGCAGGTTTTCCTCACCGGCGTCGTCGACGGAAAAGCAGATAATGGAGAGTATCAACGGATTGGGCGCCAGGCTTTTCAGGGACTCAACATCGTCCAGTGTATGCATCAGTGCTTCGCGGTCGAAGTCGTGCCGGGCGGGGTATTGGCGGATATACTGATTGCGTTGTTCAACGCTCAACGGCCCCAGCCAGTACTGTGAAAAGTCCGTCAGGTGATTCCTGTAGGGTTCAAAGTTGACAGTACGGCAGGTGATAACGACCGGCGTGTTCGTATAGCTGAGCAGTTCGGCCTGTTTATCCAGAAACCACTGCCTGTCGTTTACCTCGTCGAGGCCGTCCAGCAACAGGAGTACTTCACCCTGCCGCAGCCAGTTGCGCCAGTGCATGGACATCGGTGCGTTCTCGACCAGCCGGTAATAGTGGGCCGCAAGATAGTCATACAGGCCGGATTCCGGGTGCGCCTTGTCCCACTGTTCCCAGGCACGCAGTCGCAGGCGGGCAGGGATCAACAGTTTGTTAAACAGGCGTTGAGTCGTGGCCGCCCACGCCAGGTAAACGATCAGCGTGGTTTTCCCGCTGCCGGGCGAGCCGAGGAACAGAAGGCGGGCGGGTTGCCCGGTCGCTTCAAGCACATCGTCCAGATCGACAGCTTCATAGTGTCTTTCGTGGCCGCGGGATTTGTCTTCCCAGCGCTGGAGTTCGGAAATGTCCGGCAGTTCGTTGGCTACGCTGGCACCGGAATGATCGTCCTCTGCGATCCGCAGCAAGGGCAGCATCTGGTAGTGGCTGTCGATGCGTGCCTGTGTACCGGAAAGCCGAAATTCGAGAGCGCGACAGTCGATGCCCTCATAACGCCGAATACCGCGACGGTGTTGTGAGTGAGTCTGCAATTGGGTGACAGCATGATGCACATCATCGGCTGCAATGATCAGGAGCGGCGAGTCCTCTCGCCGATATTTGGGCGGTACGTCATCCTGATCTGAAGCAACTACAATGATATTCAGATCCGCCAGTTCGACGGCATCGGGATCCAGCTTGTCCCACAGCTGACTCACTTCCTCCAGTTCACCATCGTCCTTCACACAGGCACTGACCCCTGTACGTTTCAGGTCGACGGATTCACTGCCATCGGGCGGATCAAACAACCACCTGAGGCCCAGCGCAAAGGCCGCGCCCATGGAGGGCCCGGTTAAATGGCCCAGGGGTTTGCCATCCAGCCGTTGCAGGGACCAGCGGATATCGCTCCCGTTCAGTTGTCTGGAAAAAAGTTCTGCAACGGTGTTTTCCGATGCCACGAAGGTCTTGTCACGACACAGGGACAGTTCTGGTACGGGGTAAATCTTCCCTGCGCCATCGCCAACCAGTTCCAATGTCAACCGGGCGGGAACGCCGTCATCGTCATGGTTGACCAGCAGCGCGGTGAGTTCAACGCTGTGCTCGGCTTTACGTAAAGATTGCTTGCACAGATAACAACCGATATCGGAGAGTAATCCGGTGGATATACCGACCGTTTCGGTCAGTGCGGAGACTTCCTGGTCTGGAATGGTCGCGCCGTGCTTGCAAGCTAATAAACCAAGATGAAAAAAGGCGCGCAGAATAGCTGATTGGGACTTCAGGGGGTAATCATAGTCGCAGTAGCGCACCGCTGAGCCTGTTGTATCGTGACTCAGCCAGTGCTGAAAGGCAGCCTGACAGGCATCGGGCTGCTCGTGACAGGCGGCAACGGCTTCCTGACAGGCACGAAACCAGCTGCCTTCCGGTCGCGTCAGTTGTTGCCACAGTTTTTGCCGCTGTGGCTCAGACCGACAGTCTTCCCATTTATCCTGGATATCCCCTAAAAACATGAAGTCAGCCTGTTACCCGCAGGAATTGCCCTGCGGCGACTGGCATTCTACTATCTTGAAGCCACTACACAATAAATGAGACAAGAACAGGTTAAGCCCAATGGACAAGCCAGCGTTATTGATTGTGCAAGCGCGTGTAAAAGCAGTACATACCGAGTTGCGCGCCGGCGGTGCGCCGTATTGGACACATCCCATCCGTTGTCATGAGCAATTGATGAGATGTTGGGGTAGTGCGCCACTGGAAGTCGAGATTGCCATGCTGTTTCACGACACGCTGGAAGATATTGAAGGAGGAGAACACGCCATTCAAAGTGCGCTGAATGATATCCGTGATGCCTGTCCAGCGCTTAATGATGAAAAAGTGTTTGCATTGGTACGCGATGTTACCACGCCCCAGGATGTCGCAAAGGAACAGGCCATTGAGCAAATCAAACAACGATTCTCCAAAGGGCGGGTTAATGCAGAAGCGTATTTACTAAAGGCTGTTGATATCCGTGATAACACGACAGATATACTGGATGGTTATGAGAAGTCCCCCGAGGATGAAGACGTACAGCGGCACCTGTCATCGAATAAATTACAAAAATATACGGGCTACATTAACGCGGTTAGATGTGGTTTGAATAGGAATCAGAAATTCGAGAAAATCTATACGGTCGAGTTGCACACGGCAATATCTATAACGATTGGTGATGTAAGAGCCAACCTCAACAAGATAGCCGCTCTTCTGGGTGAAGATCAACCAGTGTTCCCGGGATATAGGTGATGACTGGAAAAATAAAGGCGTGGTTTCCGAGTCCGCTACACTATCCCAAGCGGCCCTGATCCATCAGGCATGGGAAGAAGCCTTTCCTTATTAAAGCATATCGTTTAATACACCCTTGAATGGTTCGTTCGCTGGCGAACTCACTCTCAGATGACCTCGATATTCCAGCCGCAATCCAGGTTGTCACACAAGGACAGGGAGTAGGGTGGCGATCACAAATCACCACGGGTAATCAGTGTCCCGGGCAAATATACTCCCGGATAAGCTGACCGTGGCTGCGTTAGTGTGTGATATAGCGATTCAGAATCTCCTCCCTGCGCGGCGATATTTTCAACGGCGTCGATGCGCTGTGAGAGTATTTCATTCGCTCGACGGTGTCTTCAGACAGCCGCTCCAACGATGTCGTGAGGATATCGACATTGCAGCTGTGGGCATAATCGGAAATCAACTGTGAAGGCGACCAGCCTTCTCGCGCCACGACGATGATGCAGTCCAGTGCGTATTTAATGGCCCAGGCGATGCCAATATCGTTGTAGGAAAACAGCTCGAGTTCCGGATCTTTTTGAGGGGCATGCCGGCACTGGCGCTGTTCCGGTAACCGGGCGATGTGTTTGTAGCGCTCGGTACCCATGTGGTTGGTACACAGGAACACGATTGAACTCAGTTTTCGCAGGTCAATATGGCCGTCGCACAGGCTGGCCTCTTCATTATAGGTTGCATAGACCGATTCGACACAATCAGGCGGTGGGTCGTCGTCATTAATCCGCTCCAGCATGTCCAGCTCCCACTTTCGCTGCGTCGCGTTGCTGTCGTGGACCGTGTAGCAGCCGTGCCGGGTGAGGTCGTCCTCAAACAGGAATACTGTTGGGGTGTTATCGTTCAGCCGGCCGGTGGTCAGTTTGCGTGACCTGCGTTGCTTGATATAGATAGCATTCTCGCCCGAGACCAGAGAAGCGATGGTTGCCCTCATGTCGATGCCGTGACCTGTCGATCCCCAACTGCGTTTGATCAGGAAGTCTTCTTCCCATTCCTCCATTTCCAGCATTTCCCGAACCTGGGTACAGACATTCCGGTGCATTTTGTATTCAGACGCCAGTTGCCAGGTGACACCGCCCTGTTTCGTGCCCAGTTCAGCTTGTTCGCGCTTGCTCAGGTGCGGATGCACACGGGCCGCGGTACCCAGGCGTTCGGCATAATCCTTGCCAGGATCCGGTGGCAGGATGCCCATACTGTATGAGATGCGTTCGCAAAGTTCCGGAATCTCGAATTCTGTGTTGCTGAAGCGGAGGCTGCCCTCGTTTATTTTCAGAAAGTGCAGCACCGTTTCCATTTCATCGACGGGGTAGTGGAGAAGCTGCCGCTCCAGCTCATGGCTGAAGTGGCGACCAAGCGCGGCGTGGGCGGCGTCAAAGAGATGCTGCATCGGTAAGGGCACAAAGCAGCGGTCCGCACTTAAACGATTCACCAGATAGCGGCGAAACGTCAACAGGCTGCGAACCGACAGCGGTCGTCGAGGGTCGGCGATACACTCAGCCAGTCGTGCGTTGATGCGATCA
The DNA here is from genome assembly GCA_913053655.1 of uncultured Thiogranum sp. Taxonomy (GTDB): domain Bacteria; phylum Pseudomonadota; class Gammaproteobacteria; order DSM-19610; family DSM-19610; genus Thiogranum. The sequence continues at coordinate 6,968 of CAJXFW010000115.1, forward strand.
AGTTTGTCGAATTCATCAAGCTTGCCTTCCTGAAACAGCCGGTAGAACTCCTCGACGATCACAGGATAGTCATCGATCAGCCCCATCGCCCACATCTGGCAGGGGTTCTCCAGCACAATGGCTGCAGAAACGTCCGACCAGGGGAGCACCAGCCGGCTCCTGCCGGCGTAGACACCGCTGTCCAGCATGCTGTCGACGAGACGCCATAAGCTGTATTCGCAAACCAGCAGGGTGCGTTTACCACTGGCGAGTGCCTGGACAACGTGCTCGGACACTTCTCCCGCCCTGTGTTCGGTATAAAAGCGGGTATCGTCGGACAGCGAGTCCCGGTTATCGCCGAGCTGCTTGAATGGTTCAGAGAAATAGCGACTAAGCCCGTCGATATGTACGCTGTAGTCTTCTGCGAGTTCAGGTTCAGGCTGGTGTAGATACTGCTGATAGCTAATCACGTGAGAGTCATCGACAAATTGCAGTGTTGTCGGTGAATGTTTTCTGATCATCTGTGTTGCAGCAATCGCTATGCAGGCCGCATCATTCGGCACAAAGGGAATGCTGACGAAACTGGATGCGTTATTCCTGATGACGAGTGAGCTGGTCAGCGGGAACAGATGCACCGGCAGGGTATTGGGCTCCTGGTCGTTCAGAAAACAGGGTAAATCGACCAGCACCTGGTCGAAGTGCCCTTCGAGAACGAACCGGGCGGCCAGCTCGGCAAACACCAGCCGCCCTTTCACATAGGGAATGACGAACAGGTTATCGAAAGCCGTGTGTCTAATGCATGAGGCTTTCGATGTCGAAATCGGTTTGAGCAGCAGGTTCATGGTCTTTATTATCCTCGTGGTTTTCCATAAGCGGTCCGTCCGGGCTTGACGAACTGATCAGATCATCGCGTCGTATGTCTTTGCCCAAAGACAGCAGGAAGTTTCTGATCTCGCTTTCGGTCGCCTTACCTGGATGCCGGTTCCCGACCTTGTAGTAGTTGTAGGCGTAACCGATAAAGATGATCGCGTCGCGTGCGGACAGCGAGGCGCCGCGGAATTCGTTCACGAACACGCGGATCCAAAGATCGTTTACACTTGGGAAACGCTGTTTAAGAATCTTCCCGATGTCGTCGCGCTCCGGGTATCCGACACGAAAGGCAAGACCGATACGTGAGGCCACCGATTCATCCAGTCGGCCGGAGAATTCCTCGTCTTCATTCAGCGCAGCGCAGAAGAGGAACTCCCTGGACGCCTTCAGATCGGTACGCGAACTGTTTATGGACATTCCCCGACGGTCGTCAAGAATGGTTGTCATGGCTTTTTGTGTGGCGAGCGGGGCTTTGCCGATTTCGTCAAAAAAGACAATACCGCCCGTGCACATACCAACAAACAGTGGCGAGGCAACGTATTCGATAGCATTTGTGTTATCTGAGGCAAGATGGGGCGTGCAGCCAAGGTCTTCCGGATACAGGTCCGGCTTGCCGATGATGATATAGAGATCTTTTTTCAGGATACGCGCCAGCTCGTAGACGATGGCATTTTTGCCGACGCCGGGTGGCCCGTAGAGCCTGAAATTCAAGGGCGGGTTGTCGTCCAGGCAGGTCCATGCAGCGAGCGCCTTTTTGATGATATCTTCGCGCCCGACCAGCGGTTTATCCGGGATTTTATCGGGTGAAGGGATACAGATGATCTTGTGCCCGGATTTGACACGTTCGTAGTCCTCCAGTTGTTGTAACCGCAGAAT
>CAJXFW010000116.1 GCA_913053655.1 uncultured Thiogranum sp.
ATACGGCGAATCGCAGAGCCTTCCGTGTAATTGAGAAATTCCTGTTCAGTCCATTGAAACAGCGTTACCAGTGAAGCACTGTCCAGCTGGTGTCGTGGCATAAAATCACTTTCCTGGCTGTTTCGGGCGAAGCGGTTCCACGGGCATACCAGCTGGCAATCGTCGCAGCCATAGATACGGTTGCCGATAAGTGATCGGAATTCCTCTGGAATGGATCCGCGCAGCTCGATGGTGAGATAGGAAATACAGCGCCTCGCATCCAGCTGGTATGGTGCAACGATGGCGCGAGTCGGGCAGATATCGATACAGGCCTGGCAGGTGCCGCAATGTTCGGTCGCGGGTGAATCAACGGGCAGGGGCAAATCGGTAAACAGTTCCCCGAGAAAAAACCAGGAACCGTCTTTGTCGTCGATCAGGTTGGTGTGTTTGCCGATCCAGCCCAGCCCGGCCTTTTGTGCGAGTGCTTTCTCCAGCACGGGTGCACTGTCGGTGAAGGCGCGATAACCGAAGGGTCCAACACGTTTTTCAATATGCTTGGCGAGTTGTTGAAGACGTTTGCGTAGCACTTTGTGATAGTCACGGCCCAACGCATAGCGGGACAGGTAGGATTGTATCGGGTCGTCGAGTACCTGCCGGGCGTCGGCGGCCTGCTGCGGCCAGTAATCCATGCGTACCGATATAATGCGTACCGTGCCGGGTATCAGTTGTGTGGGCCGACTGCGTTTACTGCCGTGGTGTTGCATATAGCCCATTTCGCCATGACGTTTTTCACCCAGCCATTGCAGCAAATACGCCTCGTCTTCATCCAGTGCGGTGTCGGTAATACCGACCGCCTGGAACCCCAGTTCGCGGCCCCATTGTTTGATCTGGCGGGCCAGTTGCGCGAAATCCGGTGTTTTATGCGGATCTTCGTCGGCTCGGGCAGGGCTGGATTTGGATGAAAGCTTCACGGGATCACAGTATGGTTGGCAGCACCACTGATTGCCATGAACTTGTCATTGCCGTGCTACGCTCGCAATGATATATCAGGGTTTCTACAGGATTTTGGACATTGTATGTCGGAACAGAATTACATTCCGCTTTATACCGCCGCCCAGGTGCGCGAACTGGATCGTATTGCCATCGAGGAAAGGGGTATTCCCGGTTACCAGCTGATGTGCAGGGCCGGACAGGCGCTGGCCGACTGTATCTTGCGTACCTGGCCTGACGTCAGCAAGGTGTGTGTGCTGTGTGGTCCGGGTAACAATGGCGGTGACGGGTATGTTGTGGCGCGCCTGCTGCGGGCGGGCGGATGCGACGCGCGGGTGGTGAGCTTGTCTGATCCGGGTACCCTGAAAGGAGATGCCGCGCAGGCTGCACAGGATTACATGGCGCAAGGTGGCCAGTGCAGCCCTTTTACCGGTGTGCTCGAAGAACAGGCGGACCTGATGGTGGATGCGCTGCTGGGTACGGGTCTTGACCGGCCGGTTAAAGGAGATTTCCGGTCCGCTATAGAAGCGCTTAACAGCCAGCCGGCCCCGGTGCTGGCGGTGGATATTCCCAGCGGGCTGCATGCGGACAGCGGGCAGGTGCTGGGTGTTGCGACGCAGGCGCAGCGAACGGTGACATTTATCGGGCGCAAGCGGGGCTTGTATACCGGCGCAGGTGTGCGCCATACGGGTCAGATCGAGTTTGATGCTCTTGCCGTACCCGCTGATATTTTTACGAGCCAGGTTGCCGATGTGCATTTAATTGAACGTCCTGCACTTGGGCCTATGGCACGCCCGCGTGAAGCGGATGCGCATAAAGGGCGTTTCGGACATGTGCTCATCGTTGGCGGAAACCAGGGTATGTCCGGTGCAGCGCGGCTGGCCGCCGAAGCCGCAGCCCGCTGTGGTGCCGGGCTGGTCTCGGTGGCCACTCATCCAGAGCATGCGGCCAGCCTCAATACAGGTTGCCCCGAGCTGATGGTGCGTGCTGTCGAGCAGGCTGCAGACCTGCAACCGCTGCTGAGGCGAGCCAGCGTAGTAGTCGTTGGCCCCGGCCTGGGGCAGACAGCCTGGTCCCGACAGCTGTTTGAACGCGTGCTGGATACAGAGCTGCCGCTGGTTGTCGACGCCGATGCGCTGAATCTGCTGGCACAGGATTCCCGGCAACGGGACAACTGGATACTGACCCCGCATCCCGGCGAAGCGGGCCGCCTGTTACAGCAGACGGTAGAGGTCATCCAGCAGGATCGCTTCGCTGCGGTACGGCAGCTGGTGGATAGCTACGGTGGAGTCGCGGTATTGAAAGGTGCCGGCAGTCTGATAGCAACCGGTAAGGGACCGATACACCTCTGTGACCGCGGTAACCCCGGTATGGCGAGCGGTGGTATGGGCGATGTGCTGAGCGGCATCCTGGGAGCTCTGCTGGCGCAGGGGCTGGGTGCGTTCGAGGCAGCCAGTGCGGGCGTTTTTTTGCACGCCAGGTCGGCCGATCGGGTCGCCGGCGAAAAGGGCGAGCGGGGCTTGCTTGCCGGCGACCTGATTCCCGTGGTGCGCGAGTTGCTCAATGGCCGGGCGTGAAGAGTTTCTCGAAGACCAGGACGCTACCGAAGGTTTCGGTGAGCGTCTGGCGGTTTGTTGCACAAGCGGCCTGCTGATCTTCCTGCACGGACACCTTGGCGCCGGCAAGACCACCCTGGTGCGTGGATTTCTGCGTGCCTGCGGCCACACGGGCAGGGTGAAAAGCCCGACCTATACGCTGGTAGAGCCCTATAGCACGGCGCAGCACAGTCTGTTTCACCTGGACCTGTACCGGCTGTCCGATGCGGAGGAGCTGGAATGGATCGGTATCCGCGATGTGCTGGACGACGACAATATCTGTCTGATTGAGTGGCCGGAGCAAGGTGCCGGAATTCTGCCGGAACCGGATTTGCATATCTATTTACAGGCTCGGGATCGCGGCCGGACGATTCGCATGGAATCCGCCACCCCCCGCGGTGAGCGGGTTTTGCGGTGTCAGGCCGAATCCCCGCGACCGGCCTGAGCAGGATTAATAATGTTTAACTTATTGTTGTTAAACAATATATGAAAGTTAAGACGGTGCTGGCTAAATTTTTTGAACCGCCAAGACGCAAAGAGCGCCAAGTTTTTCTGATTGATATGCGCTAGTTTTTCTTGGCGGCCTTTGCGTCTTGGCGGTTCAAAATTGTTTTAAAGTCAGTGTATTAAAGGCTGTTATCTTATTTAAAACGCTAATTGTGGGTGCTATCCTAGTGAGAACTAAAGAAATTTGCTAGCATGCCGCACGGGATACAGTATAAAATTTTGATGCAGCATAATTCGGACGAGGGAGCAATGAGGTTGATGCGGTTGATCAGACTGGTTTTCCTGCTGGTGATTCCTCTGGTATTGGCGCCGCTCACCCAGGTGTATGCCGGGGCATTGCAGGTGCAAAGTGCGCGTCTATGGGCAGCGCCGGACAGCACCCGTGTGGTATTTGATGTTTCCGGGCCGGTTACGCACCGACTGTTCACGCTGAAAAACCCTGATCGTCTGGTCATTGACCTGTCCAATGCCGTCATAGACGACAAGCTCAAAAAAACGCTGACCCGGGGTGGCATCGTCAAGGATTTGCGCAGCGGGCCGCGCAATAAAAAAGATCTGCGACTGGTGCTTGATCTGAAAGGTCCGGTGAAACCCCGCAGTTTTGTACTGAAGCCCAACGAACAGTATGGCCACCGTCTGGTTATTGATCTGTTCAGTGCCGGTAAAGCCGGCAAGAGCCTCCCCAAAAAAATCCGCACCAGCAACAAACCAACGCAGTTTCGCGATCTGGTTATAGCCATAGATGCCGGGCACGGCGGTGAAGATTCCGGCGCCCGGGGCAAGAAGGGAACGCGCGAAAAAGATGCAGTGCTGGCAATAGCCAGGCGTCTCGCTGCCCTGGTTGAAAAAGAACCCGGCATGCGGCCGGTCCTTATACGCGATGGTGATTACTACATCGGTTTGCGCAAGCGTATAGAAAAGGCGCGTAAACATCGCGCTGACCTGTTTATTTCCATTCACGCGGATGCGTTCCGTGACCGCCGCGTACAGGGGTCTTCGGTGTATGTGATTTCACGTCGTGGTGCGTCATCCGAAATGGCGCGCTGGCTGGCGACACGCGAAAACGCCGCTGATCTGGTCGGTGGTGTGAGTCTGGATGACAAAGATGACCTGCTGGCGGAAGTGCTGCTGGATCTGGCTCAATCGGCCACGCTCGAGGTCAGTAACCGGGTGGCTGACAACGTGCTGGCTGAAATGAAGCGTGTCGGCAAGACGCACAAAAAGCGCGTGCAACATGCCGGCTTCGTGGTGTTGAAGTCGCCGGATATCCCGTCACTGTTGATAGAAACCGCCTTTATTTCCAATCCTTCCGAGGAAAAACGACTCACAAGCAGCAAACACCAGCAACGTGTGGCGCGCGCTATTATGAACGGAGTGCGCAGTTATTTTGTTGCCAACCCGCCGGTGGGAACCCGCCTGGCAAAGGTGAATACGCGCAAACACGTGATTCGGCGCGGTGATACGTTGAGCCACATCGCACAACGTTACGGCGTCAGCATGACGACGCTGCGAGTACGGAACCACATGAGAAACGACCGCCTGCTGGTTGGTACAGTGCTCAGAATCCCGTCCCAGGGTAGCTGATTTCCGGAAAAATCGGTGCGCGGCGGGTATACTGCGGATGCATGCGCATTCGTCCCCTGGAACCCCGTCTCATTAACCAGATTGCCGCCGGCGAAGTCGTCGAGCGGCCCGCTTCCGTCCTTAAGGAATTGCTGGAGAACAGCCTGGATGCGGGTTCGACGCGGATTGAAATAGATATTGAGGACGGCGGCAAGCGCCTGATCCGGGTGCGTGATAACGGCCACGGCATCCGCAAGGACGATCTTGCACTGGCGCTGTCCCGGCATGCTACCAGCAAGATTACGTCGCTGGAGGACCTGGAACGGGTTGCCAGCCTGGGATTTCGCGGTGAAGCCTTGCCGAGTATCGCCTCGGTGTCCCGTCTGGTGTTGCAGTCGCGCTGGCAGGACGATAGCAGCGGCTGGCAGGTGCGCGGCGACGGCAGCGAGACAAGTACTACACCTGAACCGGTAGCCCACTCGGTTGGGACGACCATCGAAGTCCGGGACCTGTTTTTTAGCGTGCCCGCCCGGCGCAAATTCCTGCGTACCGAAACCACAGAACAAAAACATCTGGATACCGTGGTGCAGCGTATCGCACTGAGCCGGCCCGATATCGAGATGGTGGTACGCCGCAAGCGCAAGGCTGTGCATCACCTGCGGCCCGGCCACAGCGAGGCGGAGCAGCTGGAACGTATGCGGGCCTTGCTGGGAGAGGCTTTTACCGGGCAGCTGATAGGTTTGCAACACAGCGCAGCAGACCTGAGCCTGCACGGCTGGGTCGCGGCACCGACTTTTTCCCGCAGCCAGGCTGACCTTCAGTTTTTCTTCGTCAACGGCCGCGCGGTGCGCGACAAGTTGCTGGCCCACGCGGTACGCCAGGCCTACCAGGATGTGCTGTATCACGGTCGCCACCCGGCCTTTGTGCTGTATCTCGAAATGGACCCGACCGCCGTGGATGTGAACGCGCATCCCGCCAAACACGAAGTCCGCTTCCGAGATTCGCGTCGGGTGCATGACTTTCTGTTTCGTACCCTGCACCAGGTGCTGGCAGACGTGCGACCCGCTGAGGATCAGCCGGCGCCACTGTCGGTGCGTGCGACCGGGGAGACCGGTTTCAATCCAGGCTACGCCGATCGCCAGGGTGGAATGCCCTTGCAGGTCAGCGATCAACTGGCGCAATACCGGCAACTGCACGGGGCCGCTACAGCCACCGCAGCAGAGAATGCGTGGTTTAAACAAACAGAGCCACAGCTGGAAGCACAGACAATTCCACCGCTGGGGTTTGCGCTGGCGCAGCTCAAGGGCATCTATATCCTTGCCGAGAATGAACAGGGTCTGGTGCTGGTCGATATGCACGCCGCGCACGAGCGTATCAGCTACGAACACCTCAAAAACAGCTATCAGGAGGATGGCATTCGTTCCCAGCCACTGCTGGTTCCGTTGCGCATTGCAGTCAGTCGCAGTGAGGCGGATGAGGCGGAGCAGCGACAGGACTGGTTTTCTGCGCTGGGATTCGAGGTCGACCGCCAGGGTCCGGAGCAGCTGCTGGTGCGGCAGGTTCCGGCGCTGTTGTCCGACGTTGATATAGAAGCACTGGTGCGCGATGTGTTATCGGACTGCCAGGCACACGGCCGCAGTCAGCGTATCGAGGAATCAGCCAATGCGTTATTGTCCAGTATGGCGTGCCATGGGTCGGTGCGCGCCAATCGGCGCCTGACGATTGAAGAGATGAATGCCCTGCTGCGTGACATGGAACGCACCGAACGTTCGGGCCAGTGCAACCATGGCCGGCCCACCTGGGTACAAATGGGTCTGCAGGAGCTGGATACGCTGTTCCTGCGCGGACGTTAGCGCGAATGCGTACGTTGCTTAGCCGACATAGCGTTTACAGACCGTTGGCAGCAGGGATGCTGCCATCGAGCGTACAGGGACGTATTTACAGCGCGTCTGTAAACGCTATGTCGGCTAAGCAACGTACTGTTTAATCGCGTGAATAAACCTCTGGCCATTTTCTTGATGGGGCCCACCGCATCCGGGAAAACCGCGGTGGCGGTTGAGCTGGTCCGGCAACTTTCACTGGAAATAATCAGTGTGGATTCCGCACTGATCTATCGTGGCATGACGATTGGCACCGCAAAACCGGATGCCGGGATCCTGCGGGTAGCGCCACACCGGCTGATCGATATCCGTGATCCGGCGGAAACCTACTCGGCAGCGGAGTTTTGCGAGGATGCGCTGCGGGAAATGGAGGACATCTGCCGCCAGGGTCATACACCCTTGCTGGTGGGTGGCACCATGCTGTACTTTCGTGCCCTGGAACAGGGCTTGTCCGAGCTTCCCGCCGCGGATGCCGACGTACGGGAACAGCTTGAGGCGGAAGCGCGGGACAAAGGCTGGGCTGCCATGCACCAACGGCTGGCCGGTATCGATCCGGCATCGGCCGCGCGTATTCACCCCAACGATCCGCAGCGTATCCAGCGGGCACTGGAAGTCTACGAACTGACGGGTGTTCCATTGAGTGAGCTTTGCGCCGCCGGGCGGAAGGCTCCGCCAGAGTACCGGTTTCTGAAAATCGTACTGGCGCCGCAGGATCGGGCGCTGCTGCACACCCGTATCCGGCAACGCTTCGACCTCATGCTGGAGCGGGGATTTCTGGACGAAGTCCGCGCGCTGCATGAGCGCGCTGACCTGAACCCCGGTTTGCCGTCCATGCGTGCGGTCGGCTATCGCCAGGCCTGGGACTACCTGGAGGAGAAACTTTCTGCCGATGAGTGGGTCGAACGCGCTGTAATCGCCACCCGGCAGTATGCCAAACGGCAAATGACATGGTTACGCAGCGAGCCCGACTGCCAGTGGATTGACTCGTGTGGGCAAAACCCGCTCGCTGCGGTGCTCGAACTCGTGCACAGGGCTGGCGCAGCATCCAGTTGAGTGTGCTATAGTTTTGCAGACATGGAAGAGCTAACCGTAATCTGTATACGGATTATAGGCTTGCGCCGGCCCGAAAAGTACAAAGGGTTCGGGCGGGAGAACAAACTTGGTACACGTTACTAAAAAAAGGAGAAATGACATGGCCAGAGGGCAGTCACTACAAGAACCCTTCCTGAACGCGTTGCGAAAAGAACGTATCCCGGTGGCTATTTACCTGGTGAATGGCATTAAACTACAAGGCCAGATTGAGTCCTTTGATCAGTTTGTAGTGTTATTGAAAAACAGCGTCAGTCAGATGGTATACAAGCACGCCATCTCTACGGTGGTACCGGCGCGCAACGTACGCCTGGCGAGCGGCGACGAAGGAAGCGACGGCGATCCCGGTAACGCCTGAAATTAATCCGCCGAGCCAAAATCGGGTAGCGAACCCGGGTTATCCAGAACATGTTTGAGCGTCCCCAAAGCGGCGAAGATGCGATACTTGTCCACGTCGATTTTCCCGGTGAAACTGAACCCGAGGACCTGCTCGAATTTTCCGATCTGGCAATATCGGCGGGTGCGACGCCGCTGGCAACTGTTACCGCCAGCCGCAATGTACCGGACGCGCGCTATTATGTGGGTTCGGGCAAAGCTGAGGAAATCCGCGATCTGGTGAATGCGGAAGAGGCGGAGCTGGTGATTTTCAATCACGAGCTGAGTCCCAGTCAGGAGCGCAATCTCGAAAAGTTGTTCCAGGCCCGGGTACTGGACCGGACCGGGTTGATACTGGATATCTTTGCCCAGCGTGCACGTTCCTTTGAAGGCAAATTACAGGTCGAGCTCGCCCAGCTCAGGCACCTGTCTACCCGCCTGATCCGTGGCTGGACCCATCTGGAGCGCCAGAAGGGCGGTATTGGTCTGCGCGGGCCGGGTGAGACCCAGTTGGAAACTGACCGGCGCTTGTTGGGTCAACGCATCAAGCAGATTAACAAGCGCCTGGAGAAGGTGCGTGGACAGCG
>CAJXFW010000117.1 GCA_913053655.1 uncultured Thiogranum sp.
TGTATTAATATTTAATACACTGGTCATGAGGATGGTCCGATGCCCCGAAACACCTCCGTCACACTTGGCGACCACTTTGATCAATTCGTTGCTGAAATTCTACAACAAGGCCGCTTCCAGTCAGTTAGTGAAATCGTTCGCGCAGGACTGCGCAAGCTCGAAGCCGATGAAGTAAAACTTCGGGCTTTACGCGCAAAACTACAAGCAGGCGAAGACAGCCCGATCGTCGAGGATTTTGACGGTGAGCAATTTATCACCCGCATGCACAAAAAACACACGCCCCGGTAGTGAGCTATTCGCTCCGCCAACAGGCGCAAGATGATCTCGAATCAATATGGGTTTACAGCAACCAGGAATGGGGAGCGGAACAGGCCGATAAATACATCCGGTCACTACTCTCTCGCTTTACCTGGTTATCGGAAAATCCGCAGCTGGGGAAACAGCGTGCAGAAATAAAGCCTGGCTATTATTGCTTTCCGGAAGGCATGCATCTGATCTTCTATAAAATCACTCCGGATGAAATTGAAATAATCGGCATCCCTCATCAAAGTATGGATTTCATAGCCCATTTTGATATTTAATTATCCAATGACAAGATTGTCATCGGTCAAGGTAAGCACCTTGCCCTGACAGTTCAACGACAGGTATTCTTTATTTGCAGTACCGCTCTCTCTATCAAGTCCAAGGTCGACGTGCCTGTACTCATAAAGCACACTGGTTTCCTCTAATGCCCATAAGACTCTAAAAGATCGGGATTGAGACCACGGTTGAATACGACGTGCACCAAGAAGTACGTGCCGAGCTCGTGCTGATGTCTATATCAACTGGGACAACATTGACGACCGGGAACTGATCCTCTCGGGTTTCTGGTAAGGCCCTGGTTCAGAAATGTCTCCCGGTCATTGCGGAAGGAACCCAAATGGTTTCTGAGGGACTGGGCTGCCATCAGGGATGCAGGAGACAAGGCGGAAACTTTTGTCGCCTGCCATCTTCTCAAGGCTGTGGATGGCTGGAATGATATGGGCCTGGGAAAATTCGAACTCGGCTATCTCCGCGACAAGGAAAAATGCGAAAACCGGCCACTAAGTGAAGCATGTCGGCAAACTGGTGACACCCACGATTACACCTTGCATTTTCAAATGTATACTTTAATATTGCATGGTATGAACAGGCACTCTACCCCACTTCTGCATGAACTTTTGACGCTTTTTCCGTGTGTTGCGATTATCGGCGTACGCCAATGCGGCAAGACCACCCTGCTACAAGAGCTCCCGCACACATGGAAAACCTATGACCTCGAAAAAGCCAGTGATTATGATCAAATTGCCAGGGATCCAGACCTCTTCTTTCGACTGAATCGCTCACATATTGCAATCGACGAATCTCAACGGCTCGCAGACATCTTCCCGGCGCTACGCGTTGCCATCGATTCCGACAGGCAACAGGTTGGTCGATTTGTGATCACCGGGTCAAGCTCACCCGACCTGCTTCACTCTATTGCAGAAAGTTTGGCCGGCAGAGTCGCAATTCTTGAATTGTCGCCGTTCAACCTGGCAGAAGCCTGCGCGATGCCCCCCTCCGATTTCTTTCAAGCCATCAATGAACCCGATGCCATCCCGAAATTGCTGACACTCCAACCAAGACATGAGCTGCCTCGACTGTTTGACTACTGGCTACGGGGCGGCTACCCGGAACCGTGGATAAAAAACCAAATACGATTCCACAAGCTATGGATGCAAAACTATACGCAAACCTATATTGACAGAGATATCCTGCAGCTCTTTCCGGGCATTAATCGACAAAAATACCGGCTGTTCATACAAATGTTGGGCAACCTGACTGGAACCATTATTAACTATTCGGAAGTTGCACGCGTGCTGGGGGTATCACAACCGACCGTGCGTGAATATTTTCAGATCGCACACGGGACATTCATCTGGCGACACATACCCGCGTATGAAAAAAATGTGACCAAGCGAATTGTGAAGCACCCGAAAGGCTATTTAAGAGACTCGGGGCTACTTCATTTCCTGTTGCACCTGACTGATCTCGATGCGTTGATGGCTCACCCGCAAATGGGGCGCTCATGGGAATCCATGGTGATCGAAAATATCCTGCGCGGTTTGGATGCCCGGGGAATCGCCTACGATTACTACCACTACAGGACCGGGGGCGGTGCTGAAATCGACCTGATCCTGGAGGGAGAATTCGGCCTGCTCCCGATAGAGATCAAATACGGGCAAACGGTCTCATCAAAAGCATTACGCGGAATACGAGACTTCGTCCAGGAACGACAATGCCCACTCGGAATCATCATCAATAATGCAGAACGGGTTATACAATACGAAGAAAACCTGATCGGCATCCCGTTTAGCTGCCTTTAGATTGAATGAATGGTGCCCCAATCAAGCCCGAAGCGGGCCAGGTATTTACGTAGCCGGTCGGAATCGTTGGTCGATGTTCTGTGCGTTCGGGAGACACCAAACAATCGACGCCCGGCGTCCGACAGTGAGGCGCATTCGAGACAGACTTTGACCACCTGTTCGAGCTGAAGCCGGAGGATTAATCGGAAGAAACCACTTTAGCGTCAAGCGCCGGCTATCGGCGAACGATAACGGACAGCGCATCCTCGACCCAGCCAAACGCAATCCGCTCCTGCTCCAGACGCAGCGTGGGGCGTATCCGATTATCTCTAAGATCATCATACAGTGAGCGCTCATCCGCATCGAGGCGCAACAGATCCCGCTGCGTCTGTGCTTCCTCGACACCCCACTGGCCCTCAAATGCCAGCAAAGTAGCCCGGTCCATCAGCAGCGAACGGGCATGCGGGATATGGCTACGCAGTTGGTCGAGTATGGCGAAGCCATGGGTATCGATATCCCCCCAGTAGTACACCTGGCAGTTCGCCAGCCAGTCTGCCTGCGCCAGCACGTCAAAACCATAGCCTGCACCGAACACCAGCAGGCTATCGGCGACTGCCGGGAATGCGAGGAAGTTGATTTCGTTTTCGGTGATGAACACCCGTGAGACGGCGGGTTGCAGTCGGATAAAACTGCCGGCATCCAGCGTAATATCCGCGTCGACGAGTCCACCAAACAACGCGCGAGCCGGATCAAGCCCGCGCAGACGAATGCGTTGGGGTTTGTCACGAAAACCATAACGCCGGGCAAAACGGCTGACACCACAAGCAGAGCTATCAATAGCCTCGGGCGGTAACACCCGATCCAGCCATTGAATCAACACACCGCGATGGGCCTCGATGAATTTGCTGTGCACACCGGGGATATCGACCTGGCGCAGGTAGACCCCGGGGCGCGGATGCGCGGCCACCCAATCGATGACGTCCAGCAGGCGATCCCATTCATCCGCCAGCGCCAGCGCCTTGTGTGGCTTACCGGCCATCCAGTCGAGGAGTTCGGGACGACGCTCGCGAACACGCGCCAGCAGCGCTGAGAAACACTCATACTCACGACGCTTGCCCAAAATCGCCAGTGCATCATCGAGTGTATCGACCCAGACAGCACTCGGAATCTGATTCACACCCAGCACGCGGTGCCGCCGCTCGTGCATTTCAATCCGGTAGTGGGGCAAGGCGCGCAAGTCAGCAATCCATACACGCACGGCATCGAAATCATCGGCCATCTGTGCAGAAGTGGGTGACTTGAACGTGAGGCGCCGTGGGAAAGATGATTCCCCGGTTACCGTTTCGGCCAGCAGTTTGCCACGATCCCAGGCACGCTGGAGCTGGCCGCGCAATGCACGGTGGTTTGTCCAGCTCACGAGACCGATCTCGCCTCGCCTCCAGCGCGCCTGCGTTCGGCCTCTTCGCGGTACTCTTCGATACTCAGGTTGCGCAGCATGGATGCACGTCCATCCGGGTTGTGGACAAAGCCAACGCTATGCACAAACGGTTCGATGACATGGATCTTCTGCAAGGGGGTGACGATCAACAGTTGCAGGTTGAGTTGCGCGAACAGGCGCAGGCCATACTGTGTGGATTCATCCGAGCCGCGACCGAAGGCCTCGTCGATGACCACGAAGCGGAACGAACGCGACCGCACCGCGCCCCATTCCAGCCCGAACTGGTAGGCCAGGCTGGCGGCCAGAATCGTGTAGGCCAGCTTCTCCTTCTGACCACCGGACTTGCCACCCGAATCCGAGTAGTGTTCGTGTTCACTATCGTCCTCCCGCCAGCGCTCGCTGGCCGCAAACACGAACCAGTTGCGCACATCGGTAACACGGGTTGTCCAGCGACGATCGAGTTCGGATTGCCCCTCGCGGCCGCGGAAGCGATCAATGATATGTTTGACCTGCAGGAACTTCGCTTCGGAATACTGGCTATCGTCGGAACCGGTCAGGGCGCCCTCGGTACACGAACGCAATTCATTCTGGAAATCCCGGATCTCCGCATCCGGGCTGAGCCGGTCTTCGAGCAGGATATAGCGCCCGGTGTTGTAGTCGATCTGGGTCAATGACTCGTTGATACGCGCAATACGTTCGCGGATGGTCTCGCGCTCACGCACCAGCTGCGACTGGAAGTTGGCCACTTCGCGGATGGTATTCTCGTTGAGCAGTTCCTTGAAACGCGCCTCGAAGCGCGGCAGATCGTCGGCCTTGAGACCTGCCAGCATGGCGCGGTATTCAAAGCCCGCCTCAACGCTGGCATCGACTTCGTCGGTTTCCAGTTTATAGGCATCCTTGTATTCGGTCATGGCGCGGACGATCTTCTCGCTCAGAGCTTTAAGGCGTTTGTCTTCGGCGTCGATACGTTGTTGTAACCACTCGCGCATGTCATGCTCGCGGTTATCACAGGATTCGACCGTGAGGCGATGCTCGCCCAATGCCTGCGGGCGCAGTTCATCGAGGGTTTCGAAACGTTGCCTGTGCTCCGCAACGGCTGGATCTTCAAGCAGGTTCCGGGTCTGCTCGTGCAGGGCCTCGGCATCTTCACACTTCTGTTCCGTTTTTGCGCGTTCGGCCTTGCGGGTCTCCAAAAGTTGTTCGATCTCGCACAACTGACCGGTCAACGACTCAAGCTGTTCGGTGAGTTGGCGCAGTACATCGGACGCCGTCTCCAGCTGGCGTTTTTCCTCTTCAAGACGGGCAACCTCGGCAGCAACCGACTGCCAGTCGACTTCACGATAATCCTGATACTCCTCCAGCTTGGCCAAAGCATCCAGACGTTGCTTGAGCGATACCTGCTCGGTCTGCAACGCGCCGATGCGGCTGCCCAGTTCACCCAGTTGCGCTTCAAGCTGACGCTTCTCATCTTCCAGCGTGGCGATTTTTTCGGCGTTGTCCCAGCCCAGCACGTAACGACGGCGATCATCGATGCGGTGTCGGTCGTCCTTTTCATGACGCCCCCCGGGCGATTTGGTCTGGCCGGCGCGGGTAATCGCGCGGGTCTCGCGGCGAAACTGCTCGGGGGTTGCGCAGCAGGCGAAATCAAAGCGCCGCGCCAGTTCATGTTCCAGCCAGTCGTAACAGGACGAATCCGGTTTGATGGCAAGTTTGCGCGCCAGCGAATCGGGATGCAGCACTGACACATCACCGCGCGTGCTTGCCCGCACCCGGAAATACACCAGGCGGCCGCGCAGATGCGTCCGATCCACCCAGTCTGAAACCTGTTGATAATGGCTATCCGGCACCAGCAGGGAAAGGCCGAAGTTGCGCAACAAACGTTCGGCGGCGCCCTCCCAGTCACGCTCGTCTTCACGCACCTGGATCAGCTCGCCGACATAAGGCATATCCGCCTCGGGAAGCTCCAGCGCCTGGCATAATGCTGTTCGCATCCGCACCTGTTCAGCCGGAATATTGCTGCGCCGCGCCTTGAGGCTGTTGATTTCATCGACAAGTGCCTCTTGCCCCACCCGACCTTCCCTGAGTTCAAAGGCCAATTCATTCAGGTCGTTCTGTAACCCGGCCTCGCGGCTGCGGCTGGTTTCCAGCAAATGCCCGTGTTCACCGCGTTGTGTCAGAAACGACGGCTCATCCTTGCAAGCCTGGCCACCGATGGCCTCAACCAGAGCGGTATAACGCCCGGCCTTTTGCTTGCGTGCATCACGCTCTACACCTTTGATACGAATATCTTCGGCCAAACGATCCAGGCGATCCCCCCCATTCTCCGCAATACTGCGCCTGAGTTCGCCCGCGTTGGCACTAAGCGTTGCCTGCTGCTCACTCAAGGAGGCAATGCGGGTATTCTGGCGCACCTGTTCCTCGCGCAAACCGGTCATGCGCGATTCCAGCAACTCGAGCTTGAGTTGCGCGAAGTACGGCCGCAAGGCCTCCCGGCTGTTGCGCAGTTCAGTATTGGTATCGACCAGTTGCGCATGGCGCTCGCCGTTGGCCACCAGCGGTGTGAGCATTTCAACCTGTTGCTTGGCTTTGAGCACCGCCTCATGGGCACGGTTAAGATCATCGAAATGACCGATCAAGGCATCGATGCGCGGCGCGATGTCAAAGGGTTCGAGCATGTGGTCGCGCACAAACCCGGTCAAATTACCCACGGACTTCATCGACACGGTCTGCTGAAACAGATCCAGTGCCTGTTCGTTGCCGATGCCGAAACGACGGCGGAACCAGGCGCCATACGGCGGAAAGCTGTCAAACACCTCGACATCAGCGCCACGCAGGCGTTTGCGCAATGCCGTGATCTCCGATCCAAAGCCCGCAAAATCAGCGGCGATGGACAGCTCACGTTCGGCACCCACATGAAAGCGCGCCGGCTGGCCCTGTGCGTCCTTTGTCCAGAACACCTGCGCCAGAGTAATGGTCTGGTCGTAACCGGCGTTGTGGAAAACGCCGAGGATGACCGAATAGTGGTTATGGTCACGCAGCGCTACCGGCCGCGCCGCGCCACTGACTTCGTTACGCTCCGATTTGTAATAACCCAGCACGTAGGACTTGAGCGTGCGCTCCTTGTTGCCCGCACCCGCCGCCTTGTTGTAGGCGACACGATTAGCCGGTGCCAGCAAGGTCGTCACAGCATCGACCAGCGTTGATTTACCGGAGCCGATGTCACCGGTCAGCAGCGTGTTTTGCCCATTGGCCTGCAAGGTCCAGACGCGGTTATCGAAGGTGCCCCAATTAAAAACTTCAAGACGCTGCAGACGAAATCCCGCCAGGGTATCGTCGGCAACAAAATCCAGGCCGAGTGTTTGCGTGTCACTCATCGGGCGATTCCGGCGCTTCCGGCGTCTCAGGGGCGAGTTGCTCACGATACGCGGCCAGCCGCGTATCGAATTCGGCCAGCCACTGTGCATCGACAAAGGTCTTGAGAAGTCGGCGCACCTCGAATGATCCGGCCTGCCCCGAGGTTTTCAACCGGCGCAGAAAACCCAGCTCTACGACCTTATTGATATGGCTGTCAACGCGATCCATCAATTGCGCCTCGTTACTGCTGTCGGGCAGGAACACACGCACCAGTTCGACGATTTCATCGCGTGACAACACCAGCCGGTCACCGCCGTCCTGACCGCCGCCGGCGTCAAACTCGGCCAGCTTCTTGCGCAACAGCGCCAGCAACAGACTGACCGGAAACGTCAGTGGCCGACGGGCGATCAGGCGCGGCATCGTGGCGTTGTCCTCATCCGACGCGCGCGAGCGCAGGAAGGCATAGCCCTCGGCCTCATCCAGCACCAGATCCAGGCCCAGCACAGCCACATAGTCGCGCACACGCGCCTGCAGACCCAGCAGATCATTCCACTGATGGGCCCTGGACTTGCTCACCTCGCCACGGTAAATCACGCCCTTGAGCAGGGGGATCACCAGTGAGGACAAGTCGGGGGTTTCTGCACTCGTTTCGGGTTGTAGGTTGTTCATGACACTATCGTACATAAAGTGAGATGTGTGTAATGGAGAGCGTTAGTGGTTGTGCAGCTTCTCTTGAAGCCATACTTTGATCAGCGATTGATAGGGTACGTCGCGGGCGTTCGCCGCAGATTTGATGGAATCCAGCAAATGCTGAGGGAGTCGGAGTGATATTGTCTTCGTCGTCGGTTTCAGGTTGGGCATTACAACCGGCTGTGCACGATCCCAGTCGAGATAATCCGAAGAATCATGACTCTCCCAGAACTTGCGTTCCTCTTCCTCGTTAGCAAATTCAGGAATCGCCTTACGTCGCTTTTTCATAAACTGTACGCTCCTTCCGATGCATATCCCTCGCGGATATGACTCGAATCTTCTCATCATGGTGACGGACGGTGAACGTAATGTGCAATTGCCGTTCGTCGTCAGTTTGTCCGAGTGCGTGAAAACGCGGCTCCTGATGACTGTGTTTACTGTCTTCCAGCACCAACAGTGGTCGATTAAACAAAACCTGTTCGGACTCGGCCATCGAAACACCGTGCTTCTGGTTCTTCCGAGAATTCCCTTCGTCCCAGTCAAAGCCAGTGATCTTAGTCCAGTCGATCATATTTGTATATTACCATAATATACAAAAAACAACCCTAAACCGGTTGACCGGCAAGTCTGGCGGGCCAAGAACATACAGGGGGACAACCCGTGAGGACAACTCGGGGGT
>CAJXFW010000118.1 GCA_913053655.1 uncultured Thiogranum sp.
CTGCGCTCGGCCCCCTGGAAGGCATCCTCGATGTCGATCAGGATTTTTGCGTGGTGATCTTCACCGCGCGCCTTGAAGCCTTGCCCCGCACCCTGCGGACCTGCGGAACGAAATTCACGCCCGAACAATGATTCAAAAAAATCACTGTAAGCGGATGCATCTCCACCAGTATAGCCACCACCGCTGAATTCAAACCCGGCGTCCCAGTCCGGCGGCGGGTTGAACTCCTGGCCGGCCTTCCAGTTAGCGCCCAACTGGTTGTAAGCTGCGCGTTTTTCAGGATCCTTGAGCACTTCGTAGGCCTCACCGACTTCCTTGAAGCGGGTCTCCGCATCCGCTTCCTTGCTGACATCCGGGTGATATTTACGCGCCAGCTTGCGGTAGGCACGTTTGATCTCATCCTGCGTGGCATCACGCTCAACGCCCATAATTGTGTAGTAATCCTTGAAATCCATGCGCGGCTCCAGACGGGTAAACGTGATTTGTCCCGGTCTGGTTTAAATATAAGGCCTCGATGCACTAATTTAAACGGCTGACAGGAAAATATCACAGACCTGTTTGCCGCGCAGTGAAGGGCTAACAGAAATACAAGCTAGGGTTAACCCGAGTAATCTATCAATAAAACGCACAGTGGGTATAAAAAATCCTGCTAAATAAAACGCGCTGAAATGTATCTAATCATAGGGATGGAAAAGTTCCATCCACCGCGGCAGACTCATCAGTCCTGTCAAACAACAAACTGCAGAAGTCTGCATTTAATTCAGTTCGGAGTACTGGCTGTTGAGGACGTAGCGCCAAACCTGGCAATGGATCCGGAACACTTCGGGTACCAGATTCCAGCCGGCGGTCACATGGAAGTCGAACTGGGTGGCAGCTTTGCGCGCAACGGTGTGGATAATGGCAAAGTCTTTCGTGCTATTAACAGCAATGCCAACTTTGTACTGGTAACCGGGCTGCCGCAGGCACCCATTACCGCGCCTGCGGGTGAGGGCGTTCAGCACGGAAACTACACGATCAGTGACGATGGTAATAAAATCATTACCGTTACACCGAATGGTGGTAAAGGCAAAAACGGGCTGGAACAGCAGCGCGCCAAAAAAATCGGCATAAAAATTGTGCATATTCGACCACGACCCGGAACAGATGAAAGCACATCGGCTTTCACAAATGGTCCGGCTGGAACCATCGGTACTATGGACGTTCGTATTTACAATAGCCATGGCAAGCTGATCAAATCAGGATCGGCGTCGGTTACTTTCCCTGCGTCAGGCGGCCAGGTTGTCGGTGCTACCAATGTCGGTCTTGCAACAAGTGGCCAGGGGCGTCCTGCAACTGTAACAACCGAGCTGGTGGAATCGGTAAACTTTCAGCATGTGGCGCCCGGTACAGAGCTGGTCAATACGGTAAAAGGTGCGAGCTTCTCGGAAGGCGCTCCCTATGCGCCGCGCTTCCTGTTGTTTGACAAGCTGGCCAACCAGCCTGACTCCTTCATTCCCCAGAAAGGCCTGGCGGATATCGGGTACATCCAGACCTCGGATCCGACGCATGTCGATATGGTGCAGGATACCAACCAGAATGGCATCCCGGATGAAGGCGACACTATCATTGGTCATACCACGATCAGTGGCCCGGAAGGTTCCAGTCCGGAGATTCTGCCGAGCGATGCACTGACCACTTCAGGTGACGGAGTCACCGGACCGAACGGAAGTATTTACAACGTACCGGTTCGTATTGGAGACAAGGAGGGCGTTTACACGATTACCGCGATCCTCATAGATGGTAACGCAACTGTTACTACAATTATCGCTGAAGATGATGATGACGAAAGCAGCGATGATGGAGACCACGATAGCTGGATTGAAACAGCTCTGATGCTGTTCCTGCAAAGCCCTGTAATACACAGGGCTTTGTTTTTTTGAGCCACACCGTAGGAGCGCCGTCCTTCGGCGCGATTGTTGACAACCAATCGCGCCGAAGGACGGCGCTCCTACATGAGTTGTTATCCCCAGTGAGGGTATAACGGGGACAAAGCGTCAACTACCGATGATGTGTCTTTGGTTTTGCCGTCATGCAGGCCCTGCCTGAATATTGCCCATAAGGCTTGTCCATTCCACGGGCTGTTTTCCTCGGCATATAGTGCTCTGTCGAGTTCATGGATCTCGTCGATACCCTTGTCTACACAGTGGGCGAGTGCACCCAGGGTAAGCGGTGGCTGGTCGGGCCATTCACTGGCTGCCCGGTCCAGCAGTGCCCGGGCGGCGGTTTGTGGATTGTTCTGTTTGCATGCCTTCTGTAGTTTTCTCCGAGCGTGGTTTGCAGCGGATATGACACGCTTCTTCGGTTGCAAATGTTTGCGATAGAGGAGTAACAGGGCTGCCAGTAGCGTAAACAGACCAACAGTCAGCCACAACTTGCGAGATTTGACGGCTTCCTGCATGAATGAAGTGCTGGTACCGATATCGGTTACGATATTTTCATTCCCGTCCTGTTGAACGGAGACTTCGTTTCGTGGAGCAGGTGCAGCATGCTCAGCGACACTCCCTGCAGCGGGCAGGACATTGATCTCCCTCGCTGGCAAAACGGTACTGCGTGGCCGCTGTTGTGTCGTATCCCACCAGTCAATCCTGATTTCAGGCAGTGATACGCGCCCCGGACGGGAAGGCACGTAGGCTATCGCTTGTGTGCGGGTACCGAATATCCACTTTCCATCGGTGCGGTTCTCTGTGACTGCCTGTTCCGGGTACAGGCGCATGTTCTCTGTCCCGGGAATGCTGATATCCGGCAGGTGAGATGATTCCAGCCCTTTTGCCCGCAGCACGATGGTTCGGGTTACCGGCTCACCGACGTGGAACGCCGGGGGGCCTTGTTCCCAGCTGTCCTGCAATACCAGTTCGGCGCTGGGCAACCAGTGCTCGCTCCGGTAATTCGCCGGTCGCGGTTTAACATTCAGTGTCAGCGGTTGGCTGCGCACCCGAATCCGTTTCCCCATATTTAACGGATTGTTGCTACCGAAGAACCGTTCCATCATGGTATCCATCTGGCGGGAGCCGGAACGATGGCGGGTGTCCGCTGCTATGCGGCCGGTAAAGGCTATGGATGGTATTGTCAAGGGTCCGCTTTTTTCCGGGAAAATGGCGTAGTGGCGTTCCAGTAACCGGTATGGTTTTCCGTTCACTGTTGTCGTGTGTTGCTTGTCTTCATCCAGGCGTTCCACCAGGGCATCGGCTATTTCAAGACTGGAAAAGCCACCTTCGACCAGCGGTACGCGGTAGTACATGCGCACGATATAGTGAATCTGTTGCTGTACGAAAGGCGATGAACCTGTATCGTCAACTTCGGCCTTGATAAATACCGGCTGACCGGCGCCTGCATCCTGGATGACAGGTTGCTCCGATACTTTCAGGGTCAACGGTGATGTTGCGGAGTTGCCAATCGGGATGGCAGGTATTGTCAGTGTTCCCATGCGCAGCGGATCAAGCTCAATTTGCCACTGGTGCCGATCTGCTCGTTTCCCGTTAATGAACTGAAGCCTGCGGCTGCTGTTTTTACCCAGTACGGAAAAATCCTTTTCCAGAACCGACAGGTCCGGTTCGATGCCCATATTTTCACCGTTGGCTTCAATGGTCAGTGTAACGGTGTCTCCATCATAGATGCTGTTATGATCAAGACTTGCTCGCACATCTGCCCGCAGCGTCTGTGCCGACACCAGCAACGCCACAAGCAGGGCTATACTTTGCATGAGAATCCTGTTACTGCCTGTTACCATGCCTGTGCCTCACCGCTCCCCGACTGTGCAGCGCGCTGCCGGTACTGATAGAGGAATTTGCGCCGCAACAGTCCACCGGGATCATCCGGAATACGTCGCAGCCACTGTTCAGCTGCCTGCTGTTCTTCGGTATTCAAAGGGTTGGCTTCAGCCTGCTGCGTATCACCGCTGTCCTGTTCACCATCTGCCTGTTTCTGTTCCGCGCTATCTGACTGTTCACCTTCCTGGCCTTCCTTAGCGTGCTCTGCATCCGCCTGCTGCGCATCTGCCGCTGATGATTGCTGCTGACTATGTTCGTCCTGGCTATCGCCGTCCTGACCACTACTTTGCTGTTGGGAATCGGATGAATTCTGCTCAGACTTATCGCCACTGCTGTTCTGTTGGTCCTGCTGCTGGTCTTTTTTCTGCTGTTGTTGTAAAAGTTTTTCGACTTCTGCAAGGTTATGTACAGCGTCGCTCATATCCGGATGTTGATTCAGCGCCTGTTTATAAGCGGCAATCGCATCTTCATAGCGGCCCATCCGGGCAAGCGCATTACCGCGGTTATAGTCTGCATCTGCGCTTTCCGCCGCTGAAAAATGTTGCTGTGCCTTGTCATATTTACCCGCGCGGTAGGCGGCTGTTCCGCGCCGCAGCGGATTCTTCGCAAGTTGTTCGGCCTGTTCCAGCTGACCCGCCTGCAATGAGCGGTAGGCCTGTTGATCGCGCCGTTGCCACAGATCATCCCAGACCGACGCCATGGCCGGTTGCGGCGTACTGACCGTGCCGACCAGAATTACAGCCAGTCCCAGCAGCCAGCCACGTCTGAATACCAGCGCTGCCAGCGGCAACATCAGTAGCACCAGCCAGGGACCGCGTGATTGCCACACGTCGGTTTGCTGATCGCCCCTTTCGAGCTCGTCACCGGGTTGCACGCCGGAATCTGACAGCAGCAGGTCAATATCGGCTTCACTGCCACTGATCGGAGCGTAGCGGCCCCCGCCGGCGGCGGCCAGCTTCTGCATGGCATCGGTATCGAGTTTCGGTATTACGATATTGCCATTGGCTCTGCGAACGTAACCGCGCTGACCGTCAGGTAGTGGCGCACCCTCTGCGGTACCAATACCCAGCACAGAGACGCGGTAACCCTGTTTTTTCAGTTCATGTGCTGCTTTGATGCTGCGCTTATCGCTATAGCCGTCCGCTATCAGCAGGATATCTCCACGCTGTATTCCGGCCTGACGCAGCAATTTACCGGCCTTTAGCAGACCAAGGTCTGCGCGGCTTCCCTGTGTCGGCATAATCAACGGTTCGAGCGGCTCCAGCAGCGCCTGGATGGTATCGCTGTCAGTGGTCAGTGGTGAGACCGCAAAGGCATCCCCGGCAAATACCACCAACCCGGTTTGCCCCTCATTGCTGTGTCTGAGTATGTCGTCCACCTTGTAGCGAGCGCGCACCAGTCGTGATGGTTTAAGGTCTGGTGTCAGCATGGATCTCGACAGGTCGAGCACCACCACACGGGCAGCCTGGTTGCGGTATACGGGTTGTGGCTGTTTATCCCAGACCGGGTTAGCGAGCGCAATGACCGCCAGCAACCAACCCACCGCCAGCAGCCAGACCGACAGATGACTGCTGCGACTGGCGGGGTTAACCAGCAAGTGAGGTAGCAGGCGTGCGTCAACGACCCGCCGCCAGGTACTGTCACCGTTAGCGGGCAGGTACACACGCCACACCAGCAACGCCAGCGGTAACAGCGCCCAGAACCATAGTGGAGACAGAAAGTGGAATTGCTCAGGCATGACGCATACCGGGTATCGGCAGATGGCGCAGCAGTCCACTGCCACCCAAAACAATCAGTACGCTGACCAGCAGCGCGCCGGACAGTGGCCAGTTGTACAGTTCGTGCACCGGCCGGAAGGTTTCCTGGTCCTTGCTGATCGGTTCCAGCGCGTCGAGCAGCTGGTAGATTTTTTGCAGTCCCTTTATGTCACGGGCGCGAAAATAACGGCCGCCGGTTTTTTGGGCAATGGCGATCAGACTTTTTTCGTCGAGCTCGGTATTGGCAACACGCTGTGCACCAAACAGTCCCCGCACAATTCTTTCATCGGCGCCGACACCGATGGTATAGATGCGCACACCCTCGGCTGCCGCAATATCAGCCGCCTTGAGAGGCTCGACGCTGCCCGCGTTGTTGGTGCCGTCAGTCAGCAGAATAAGCACGCGGTTTTCCTGCGGCTGGCTGCGCAGGCGCTTTACCGCCAGGCCGATGGCATCACCGATGGCAGTACGTTTTCCTGCCAGGCCAATGGCCGACTCGTCCAGCTGGGTACGAACCGTACGGCTATCGAAGGTGAGCGGTGTTTGCAGATAAGCCTGATCACCGAACAGGATAAGACCGAGACGGTCGCCCGCGCGTCGTTCTATAAATTCACCTGCGACCGCCTTGACCGCGCGCAGGCGGGTGGTGATCTTCCTGCCCAGCACCATATCCTCGATTTCCATACTGCCTGAAATATCCACGGCGAGGAGCAGGTCGCGGCCGCTTATCGGTAGCTGGATGGGTTCACCCAGAAACTGCGGGCGGGCAGCGGCGAGTATCAGCAACAACCAGGCCAGTGCGCCAAACAGCAGCCGCAGCCGCGAACGACCACTACGAGAGTCACCGACCGCATCTTGCAAAGCGGCATAGAATGGAATTTTCAACGCAGCACCGGCGTGCTCCGGTGCGCGCGGCAGCAACCAGGCCGCCAGTAGCGGTAGCGGCAGGACGGCAAACGCCCAGGGCCATACAAACTCAATGTTCATGCTTTGCCCCCAGATTCGTTTTTATCCAGGATCGGGCCAGCAGCAGTAAATGATCTGCGGGCACGTCTTGCGGGTGCGGGACATAGAGGCCTTGTCCCAGCACTTGTCCGGCACCGGTGGTAAATTCTCCGCCGCCACCGGTTTCATCCAGAAAGCGTAACCACGCGGCACCACTCAGCGGTGCTACCCGCCGGCGTGCGAAGCGCATCAGCGCCACCCGCCGCAACAATGTGGAAACAGCTGTCGCGAATTCGGCAGCCTGCCGGTCGGCATTGAATGTTTTCAACTGATCCAGCTCAGCCAGTACCTGTTGCCGCTGACGGTACAGCCGGTAGCGCCGGTACAACCAGACGGTGACCAGCGTGAGCAAGGCGATACCCAGTATGCCCAGCAGCCACCAGCCAGGTGCCGGCGGCCAGAACTCCGGTGGCGGCGCGCTGTGAATATCGCGCAGCTCAAGTGTGGGCAGAGTGCTGTTCATGCCGCTCCTACGGGTAGGTTATTTGTCATGTTGCGCAGGCATTTCGCAACGTCATCGCTGGTGGTAATGCGTAACAGCGGAACGGCACACTTCGTCATCAGCTCGCGAACTGCCCGGTGATGTTCGCTGAAGTAGTTCTCCCATGCCATGCGGCGCGCCCGTGTGCGTGTGTCGAGCATCCCGGCGTGGGTACCGTCGCTGACGGCGTAACGACCAGACGGTGGCGGCGCAATCTCCAGCGCATCGACGATCTGGCAGGCGATGACATCATTGTGGCGGCGCAATTGCTGCAAGTGGCGTTGTGTATCTGTGTCGATGGCATAGAAATCACTGAGTATGAACACCAGGCTGCCCGGCCGCGCGACCCTGCGTAGCCGCAGCAGCGCCTCATTTAGATGGTTGCTGTTGGTGTGCGCCGGTATGCGGTTGGCCGGATCTATGGCGGGAATCAGTTCGCGGATCAGGCGCAGGACACCACGCTGACCGCCTAATGGCTTGAGTTCATGGTGCCCACCGTTGAACAGCAGCGCACCGATGCGGTCACCATTACGCACCGTCGCCCAGCCGATCAGGGCGGCGGCGCGCGCCGCAATCACTGATTTGAAAACACCCTGCGTAGCGAAAAACATGCCCGCACCGAGGTCGACCATAACGACTACCGGACGCTCGCGTTCTTCCTGGTAGACCTTGACGTGCGCATGACCGGAACGCGCGGTGACGCGCCAGTCCATGTTGCGGATGTCGTCACCCGGTTGATAGCCGCGCGATTCCAGATAGTCCATACCGCGTCCGCGGAAACGTGAACTGTGTGCACCGGCAATGACACTGCGTGCCGGTTGCCGCCTGTCCAGGCGCAGTTCGCTCGCTTGCAAACGCAACCGGATCAGTTCCTCACTGCTTACACGAACCGCCGAGGCAGGCAGGGTATCGCGCTGACTAAAAAAGTCCCGCCAGGCCATGGCTCAGGAAACCGGTACCCGCTGGATCAATTCACGAATCACGTCATCACTGGTAACACCCTCGGCTTCGGCCTCGAAAGACAGCAGGATACGATGCCGCAGGGCATCGTAAGCAACGGCCTGTACATCTTCGGGTGACACATAATCGCGGCCCTGTAGCCAGGCGTTGGCGCGTGCACAGCGATCCAGTGCAATCGTGCCGCGCGGACTTGCGCCGTAACTGACCCAGCGCGCCAGATCCTCCCCGTAAGGTGCCGGGTCACGCGATGCAAGCAGCAGCTGGATCAGGTATTCCTCGACCGCCGACGCCATGTGCAGGGTCAGTACCTGCTGCTGTGCATCGAATACCTGCTGCTGGGTCAGTAACAGCGTGTCGTTGGTTTCGTTACTCGCGTTCATGGCCTGTCGACGCGCCAGTTCCAGAATCTGTTTTTCCGCGCTCACATCCGGGTA
>CAJXFW010000119.1 GCA_913053655.1 uncultured Thiogranum sp.
GTTGTCACACATCTGCTCGATGAGCACAAGGTGGATACCGTTGTGCACTTCGCCGCGCACACCATAGTGCCGGAGTCCGTGTCCGATCCACTGAAATACTACGGTAACAATACCTGTTGTACGCGCAATCTCCTGGAATGCTGTGCAAAAGCCGGGGTTAAACATTTTATCTTCTCGTCAACAGCTGCTGTCTACGGAATACCGGACGACACGTTCTGTACTGAAGAGAGTCCGCTGGCCCCCATCAACCCCTATGGCACCTCCAAGCTGATGAGTGAAATGATGCTGCGCGACCTGGGCAAGGCAACCGATATGCGCCACGTCATACTGCGTTACTTCAATGTGGCCGGCTCAGATCCCGAAGGGCGTATCGGACAATCTACCGAGAAAGCCACGCTACTTATCAAGGTTGCCGCCGAAGTCGCTGCGGGTACGCGCGAACAACTGTATGTATTCGGCACCGACTACCCGACCGATGACGGTACCGGCGTACGCGACTACATCCATGTCGATGATCTTGCCGAAGCCCACATCAAGGCGCTCGAATACCTGCACAGGGGGGGTGACTCGGTAACGCTGAATTGTGGTTACGGGCACGGCTACAGCGTGCGCGAAGTCATCGATGCCGTTAACCGCGTAAACGGAACACCGATAAAGGTGCAGGAGGAACCGCGGCGCGCCGGCGACCCGCCGGCCCTTATCGCGCGGGCGGACAAGGCAAAAGAGCTACTGGGCTGGGAACCCCGTTACGATGATCTGGACTTCATTGTGAAAACCTCCCTGGACTGGGAGCGCAAGTTGCGCGACCGGAAATCCGCATAGCCGGAGCTTCCCGACTCACACAGATCTACGCTGACGCACGGCGTCAGCAAGCTGTTCGAGCAGCGGGACGGTATCTTCCCAACCGGCACAGGCATCGGTAATGCTCTTGCCATATTCAAGCTCAACGCCCGGATGACAGTCCTGGCGCCCTTCCTTCAGGTGGCTTTCTATCATGGCACCAACTATGCGCGCATCACCGGCTGCTATCTGTGCGGCCACGTCTTTAGCGACGTCGAGCTGGCGAGAGAACTGTTTGCGACTGTTCCCGTGACTAAAATCAATCATCAACTGCGCCTGCAACCCTGCTGCCTCGAGCTGCTCTGAAGCTGCTGCAACACTTTCAGCATCGTAGTTGGGATCTTTCCCGCCGCGCAGGATGATATGACAATCTTCATTCCCCGAAGTCGAGAATATGGCCGAACGACCCGCCTTGGTCAGGGCCATGAAGCTGTGCGGCTGCGAAGCGGAGCGGGCGGCGTCGATGGCAATCTTCAGGGCACCGTCAGTACCGTTCTTGAAGCCAACGGCACAGGATAACCCGGACGCCAACTCGCGGTGAACCTGGCTTTCGGTGGTGCGCGCTCCGATTGCGCCCCAGCTGATCAGGTCAGAGACATACTGCGGCGACATCAGGTCAAGATATTCGGTGGCTGCCGGCACGCCGGAATCGTTTAAATCCAGTAACAGCTTGCGGGCGAGACGGAGTCCCTTGTTGATCCGGAAACTGCCGTCCAGATCCGGGTCATTGATCAGGCCTTTCCAGCCAACAGTGGTGCGCGGCTTCTCGAAGTAGACCCGCATGACGATCAGCAGATCATCTGACAATTGCTGCGCGACTTTTTTCAGGCGTCCAGCATATTCGAGCGCCGCATCAGGGTCATGAATTGAACAGGGGCCGACAACGACCAACACGCGGTCATCCTCACCACGCAGCAGTCGGTGAATGGCCTTGCGGGTCTCATGCGTAGTGCGCGCAGCATTTTCGGTAACAGGAAATTCAGCCTGCAATTCCGCATAGGGAACCACTTCGCGAACATCCACAATTCTCAGATCGTCAGTTTTGTACGACATCATTCAATACAATCAGCGGGTTGGCGACTGGTAACGTCGAAAGCGAGCAGTATACACGACACCCTTCGCCGGAAACTATCCAGTCCTGGATTACCGCAGGGCCAGCGCTGTTACGCTGGTGTTTGAAGTGATCGTCAGGAGCCCTTGCGTAACCCGCATTACCTGTCATTATTTTATGTACACTCCAAAAAGTAGCAATTCCTGTATTATGGCTGTTTTCTACCAAATCGTTTTAACGTACCTGTAATTCCTGATCTTGTCATCACTAGTCACAAGCATGGCTGAATAATGTCGCGCAAGTGCTGTTATCATGCGATCCGCCGGATCTGGATGAAAATCCCCGGGCAGTTGAACAGACTGAACCGCCACCTCGTTGTCTATCGGCACAAACTGTACAGCATCGATGGACCTGACCGTATCAAGCCATTCATTTAAGTCCATCGTAAGAACCAGGCGATTTTTATTGACAAGCATAGCAATCTCCCACGCGGAAATTGCTGAGACTAGTATCTTGCCACCATCCACAGTCATTTCTGACTCAATTACCTTTCGAGCGCGCGCCGATAGCTTACTATCCCCATTCACCCACCAGATTAATGCATGAGTATCCAGGACAATCATGCAAGAGCATCCCAGTCATTCTCTCCAACAGGCCTCGTGGGTTCATCAAATTGAGCCACACTGCCCTTTAACACCTCAAGAGGACTGTGCTCATTTTCTCGATAAGGTCGCACCTCGATGGTTGGTTTCCCATGATCGGTGACAATCACTGAATCGCCCGTTGACTCGATCGAGCGTAGGATTTCCAGTGCCGTTGCTTTGAATTGAGATTTTGATACCTGAGACGACATAATATTAACCCTGGTCACATGACTATAGTCAGAATTGTAGCAAAAATAATGGCCCTGTCAACTAATCTTCAATACCACCGATGCTTTGCAACAGATACAAAGCCAAATCAATTGAAACCTTTTCGTTGCGATACGTTTTTACTCTGACCTCGAATTCCCCCTATGTGATTAAGTGAGCAGTGTCCCCGTCGTCCCATCTCCCTGCCGCTCACCGGCAAATCGGAGCAGCAGATCGATGTATGGGTCATGATGCAGGGTAAGGGCTCGGCGCAATGATCGGACAGCGGCAGTGGTATCCCCCGCGCCCAGGTGTATCAGGGCATAGCGAACCAGTGTATCAGCGGCGGCTTCGGCCGCCAGTAGCGGTGTAAAGTCCATACCACAGCGGCGGCACTGCTCGCTTTCCTCATGGACGGCGCGGCAGTTGGGGCAGCGCTCCATCAGGAATCGAGGTAGAAGATCAGGTCGGAGAGTTCGCCGCCGGCCTGCTGCTGGGCGCCAATATCGCCGGCCGACAGGGCATCTCGCAGTTGCTCGGTCAGATCGACAAGGTCTTCCTTATCCTCGGCAGGCGCGATATCCATCAGCCGCTCGGCTTTCTCGATCAAGGCCAGGCTCTGGACATTCTTGCGTTGCGCGCCCGTGTCCGCATCCTCCCCGTGCGATGGCAGTAGTGCACCGATGCGTTCGCGCGCGGCGGCCATCTCTTGCTGTTCGAAACGAGTGGTGGCGTTCTCGATGCGGATATGCTTCTCCAGACCGCTGCACTTCTCACGCGAGGTCACATGGAGAATCCCGTTGAGGTCCAGGGAAAACGTAGTGACAATGACGCTGCCGGCCGGGACGTCACTCAGTCCTTCGATGAGGAAAGAGCCGATTTCGGTATTATTGAGAGCATCCTGATCCTCGCCCTGGTAGATGGTGACGTCAATTGCCTCCTGGCCATCATAGGTGGTACTGAAGGCTTCGCTTTTGGTGACGGGAATCGCCGTATTCTTACGGATAAGTGGAATGAAGGTGTAAGGGTAGGCTTCGCCATTGAGATCGGCAATCGCGCTCGTGCCGAACGTGTAAGGTGTGACGTCCACCAGTACGCTGGCAACCTGGTGACCGGCAATGACCGACGCCTGAATTGCCGATCCTGCAGCGACACAGAGATCCGGATCCACTTCGGTGCGAGGCTGTATACCCAGATCCGCCTCCAGGCGGCGCTGGATGAGGGGTGTACGAGTAGCGCCACCGACGAGCAGTATCTCGTCCAGATCACTAACCGTAAGGCCGGCGCCCTGCAGGGCGGTATGCACGGCTTCCAGAGTCTCGTCGACGAAGGAATCGATCATGCCCTCGTATTCCAGACGATCCAGCTCCAGGCTCAGATGCACCGGCTTGCCGTCGCGCTCCAGCAGGTATTCCTCCTCAATCTGCGCATAAGGTACATCGCTCAAGGCGATCTTGGCGGCCTCCGCGGCACGTTCGAGACGGGCCATGGCGGGGGGGGGCAGCGACGGGTCCAGGCCATGCACGTCTTTCAGGTGATTTACCAGGTGTTCGACGATTCGGGCATCGAAGTCGTCACCACCCAAATGGTTGTTGCCATGGCTGCCCAGGACTTCGGTGACATCCTGCTCCATACGCACAACCGAAACATCGAATGTGCCGCCACCCAGGTCGTACACCAGAATAGTGCGCTGGCCGGTGTGGTCCGCCTCGTAGGCAAGTGCTGCTGCGGTAGGTTCGTTGATAATACGCACCACCTCCAGATCCGCCAGCTTGCCGGCATCCCGCGTGGCCTGGCGCTGCGCATCTGAAAAATAGGCGGGCACCGTTATCACCGCTTTGGATATCTCCTCATTGAGTTCACCTTCCACCGCTTTTTTTAAATAGCGCAGGATAAGTGCTGAAATCTCCTGTGGCGTGTAGTCTTTCCCTCCCATCTTCACCTTCACATCCTCGCCCATACGACGTTTGATGGAACGTATGGTGCGCTCGGGATGCAGCGCATACTGGTTGCGGGCGGATTGTCCCACCAGCAGGGCGCCGTCGTCGGCCAAACCTACCACCGACGGCAACAGCCGGGAACCGTCTATCTCAATAATGCGGGGCTGGCCATCACGGATAACCGCCGCTTCGGAATTAGTTGTCCCCAGATCAATGCCGATAATAATTTCGCTCACGGTTTACCATCCTTTTTGTTGACTATGACTTCGGCCGGACGCAGCAATCGCTCGTGAAGCAAGAAGCCGGTCCTGGTTTCGCCAACCACCCATCCATCCTCATGTTCAGGTTGACGGGCAGTTTCCACTGCGCTCATGGTATGGGGGTTGAAGCGTTGACCCACGGTTTCGATCGGACAAACATCACGGCGCGCCAGTATCTCATCGAGCCTGCGCAGGCTCATGGTCTGACCCTCGCAGATGCTGTCGAGAAATTCCGTGACCCCTCCCCTGCGTGCCAGCCAGCCGGGCCGGTAACGGCGCATCGAAATCCGGCCGGCCTCGATACGGTCGCGTAAGTCCAGCAGTTCCATGAGCAGATCCCGCTCCGAGTCCTGCCGCACTTGCGCCTCCTGCTCCCGTTGCCGTGCGAGTTCGCCGTCAAGCCGGGTATTGGACTGCTGCAGGACATCGAATACACTGCGGAACTCATCCAGGGCCGTCTTAACTTGACGCGATTCGATTTTCACCTCGTTCTTGATGGCCGCCAGTTCCGCCAGCAGACTGAACAGATCCGGTGTCCCGGCGTTCTGCTGTAGCAATGCCGGCTCGGCCTGGTCGAGATAATCGCGGAAACGATCCAGCAGTTGTTCTTTGATCGCGGGGTCCACGTCAGGATTCACCTCGTAATAAGGCGGCGAACAGCGCCTGACCAGGGCGATCGGCAGGCTGCTGCAAGGGCGCAGCCCGTTCCAGTAGTTCAGTGACCGTAGGCAGGCTGGTGTCGAAAAGCTCGTGCGCCAGCCGATCCTTGCGGGTACGGATGAGTTCGTAGGCGGCGCGCACCGTCTGGAACCGCTGCAGATCCCTTTCCGGTGGACAGGCCTTGATAGCCGCAAGATAAGCCGCGTGGATGACGGCGTCGTCGGCGTCACTGGCGATACCCAGCGCCAGGTAGGGATCGTTCATTTAAACAACCCCAACTGATCATCCGGGATTGACCTGCGGCGCTTCTTGCGGCGCGGTTTGCCGGTTTTATTCGACCCGCGCGCAAACGAATCGAGGTCCTCATCATTCAGGATATCTTCCGGTACGGCACCGCCCATAATGGCCTCAAAGGCTTCCATGATACCCTTGATACCGACCTCATCGACCAGCTCGCGGAATTCCTCCGGCGGTTCTTCCGGTAAATGCAGGCTGGGCGTTGAAATCATGAGATCGCGCAACGCATCGCCGATACGGTGGGCGGTGCGTGTATCACCTGCCTCACCTGCACGTTTCCAGGCAGTTTCCAGACGCTCAACATCGGCCTCCGTGACCGGCTGGGGTTTATCCTTGAACCTCGCCTCGAACATGTGCAACTCGAAGATCGGCTGGCCGGGCCAGCGTTTCAATGCGGCGCGTGCCTGTGCCAGCCGGGCGCCGGCCAAGCCACATCGCTGCAATGTCTCGCAGGCCGTTTCGCTTTCCTGCAGCGTCAGATCGAGACTGGCGGCGCGTTTCAGAGCGGGCTCGAAATACATCGCAACCTCCCGCGGGAGGCGTGCATTGGTGTCCATAGTTTCTCGCAGTTCGCGCAAAAAGCAAAGGAAATCCGCCTTGTCCGGCTGACCTGTTTTCGTGACGCCCAGCTTTTTTATAAACGTCGCCACCGGCCGGTTTAAACGTGCGAGTTCCGACGCCAGCACCAACAGTCCGGTCAGACGACCCAGCCGTTCCACTACGCCGTGCAAGGCGGCCGTACCAGCCATGCGGTCTTTGTCGAAAAGCAGCATGCCACGCAGGCATTCGAGCTTCGCCCCGGCCTTCTCTCCACGCACCCATTCAGCGGCGACCTCGAGCTCGCGTTCCGCGAGGTCGGTGCGCCCCTTGTGCATCTGTTTGCGCGCATGGGACAAGTGGGCCTCCATCAGGCTGCCGATGGCCTTGTTGTTGATCGGATCCAGCGCCAGGATGCGGCGGGCATAAGCGGCCGCCTTTTTATTGGCATCGCCGGACACCGCCGTTGCCAGGGCCTCGCCGAGCACATTCACGTCATCGGGCCAGCGCGTTAACGCCTGCTCCAGCACGCGGCGGGCCTGTTTCAAATTCGACTTGCCGCGGTAATGCGCGATCAAGCGTATGTGTGCAGGCTTGTCGTCCGGATCGAAATACAGGCCTTCTTCGAGCTGGTTTAAAACTCGTTGAGACAGCGACTCGGAATCCCATTGGTCGTCCGGGTAATCCAGTAGATGCCATCTGGTTTCCAGGCGGTGCTGAATCAAAGCGATACGCAGGGCGTCATCGCTGCCGGGAGAGGGGTCGGAAGGATGACGCAAATGCCGGATAACACCCTCCCAGGCACTGACTATTTCCCATGGATCATTCGTCTCTTCTTTGTGCCACGCTTCGACAAGGTCTCGATGAAAAGGGGTAAGACGCGTGTTACCCGCTATGGGGGAACGACTGAGGCTCTGCGGATAACGATCAAGGAGCAGGCGCATGCCATGGCGTTGTACCCATTCCACACCCAGGCTGTTGCGGTGGCGACGCATGATCTTTGCCAGGCTATTTGACGGAGGACAATCGCCCAGGCGTTTCAACTCCGACCACAGATTCAACCGGACCTCCGTCCAGCCGCGCAAGACCGCAGCAAAACGACGGGACGCCTCACCGACATTCGCCAGAGCGTCCGTGAATTCCGAATCCGATAGTAACGCGAGTCCGGCCGCTCTCGCCAGGGGGGAGAAGGCCGAGCTGGCGGGGACACGTTGCAACAAGGTTTCAGCGCCAACCGTATCTACCGGCCATTTCATCAACGCCTTTAGAATAAGCACCCAGTCCCGGTAGGGAGAACGAAACGGAATTTTGGCCAGGGCTTCGCCGGCTACCAGGTCATCGCCGTTGCACCAGGAAGTCAAGGCACCGCGTGCGTACACACCATGAACGGCAACCGGATCATCGTCCGACAGTTCTTTTTCGAGGTCGGATACCCCGGCGATGTACAGCGCGGCGAGCACGCAGCGCAGCTCGGGCAAGGTCTTGTTATCCGCCATCTTTTCCATCCGGCGGTAACCACGAATCGCTTCGTCGGTGCGTCCGGTCCGAACCAGAACCCTGAAATGTTCCGGGTCCGGCGTTGCGCCAGGGCAAAAACCCGAACGGTTGTCCCATATGACCAGCGCTTCTTTAAGCATACCCTTGGCCGCCAGTTCACGCGCCCGCCCCTGGTAAGCCTCCGCCAGTCCCGCTCTCCATTCGGCAACGTCTTCGAGCTTCAACAGCGCCTTGAAGTGAATGACGGCGTCACGGTAATTTCCGCTCTCAAGCGCCCGCCGCGCAAGGGCGGCGCATGCTACGGGAGAAGACGGGATTTCATGCTTCTTGCCCTGGCGGCGTTTCTTTCTCTTTGACGCCATGGTTACTCACTCATTGGTCTGCAAATCGACAGCGCTATATTAACAACAAAACCTGTCCAGGAGAAAAGCCGGATTCTGCCTATCCGCTGTATTTTTCTGTCACCTCACCCGGAGGAGTGTGTCGTAAAAGTCAGTTCTTGTAA
>CAJXFW010000120.1 GCA_913053655.1 uncultured Thiogranum sp.
TTATTAACATTACTGGGTAAAATTATTCGATGAGATGTAATATGCACGCAACTCCCTGTTTATATTTATATATTATTAGAATGACCTAGCAGTATACTGAAAGTCATGCCATTGTTGGCTTGGGCAATCGAACAACTCACATCAATATAAGGTTACAGTCAGAATAGGCCATGAAAAAACGAAGTCTGGATGTTCGGGGACTGGAACCGCCGGAACCGCTGGAGCGGATTCTCAGCGAACTGGATGCGCTGCAAAGCGATGAACAACTCGACGTCACCCATTGGCGGGAGCCGCTGCTGCTGTATCCCATCCTGGTGGAGAGGGCCTGGCAGTATAAAACTGAATACGATGAAAAGGCCCGTACCTATCTGATCAGCATCTGGAAAGACAGTCAGTGAACCTTGGTGCCCTGTCGCTGGAGGACGCCCCCGGGTTCTGGACGCCGGTACGGTTCTTTTTAACGGTCCCTGTTTTCGGGGTGATTGCAGCGATCATGCTGTTCCTGGATGGAGGTCAGCTGTTTCAGTCCCGCTGGCTGCCGGAAACACTGGCCGTTGCGCACGTCCTTACCCTGGGTTATATCGCGATGGCTATGCTGGGCGCCCTGTTCCAGATGCTTCCGGTGGTCATGGGCACTTCTTTCCCGCAGGCAGAACGCGCTGCTGTGATTGTGCACCTGTTGCTGGTAGCGGGTACGCTGTGCCTGGTGCTCGCTTTCCTGATGCAGGTCCCGGTATTTTTCACCGCAGCCGTTGCGCTTCTCGTTCCGGTTTTAATTCTGTTCGGCGTCGGTGTTATCGTTGCCATTTTCAGAGCGGGAAAAACCAGGACCACTGCGCGTGCCGCTCAGCTGGCTGCGCTTGGTCTGATCGTCACCGTCGTGATCGGTGGTTACCTGGCCCTGGGTCATGCCTTTGAAGCGCTGTCTTTACATCGCGGGTTAACAAACTACCACGCTGCCTGGGGCATCATCGGCTGGATACTTATTCTGGCTATAGGTGTTTCCGAGCAGGTCATTCCCATGTTCCTGACCACACCGCCGTACCCGAAGCTGTTCAACAAATGGCTGGTTTACCTGTTGATATTGTTCCTGTGTGCGGGCAGTTTGCTGCCACTGCAAGGTGTGGTACAGGCTGCCGTTGTGCTGGTGAGTTTCCTGATGGCAGCTTATGCCGCTGTTACCCTGTATCTGCTGGGAAAGCGGCGCAGAAAGCGTTTCGATATAACCAATGAGTTCTGGCGGGTTGGTATGCTGTGCCTGATACTTGGTGCGGGTGTCAACGTGTACGGCTATTTCGGTGGGGTGATCGCCGGGACAGACGGTTCAATTCTGTCGGGTTTGCTGCTGTTAGCCGGGTTCGCGGTATCTATCATTAACGGTACGCTCTACAAGATCGTTCCTTTCCTGGTCTGGCTGAATCTTCGCATGCCGGTGCTCATGGGAAAACTCAAACCCGGAACCCGATACTACACGCCGAATATCTATGAGGTTATCGGTATGCGGCCTATGAAACTGCAGTTTATGTTTCATGTGGCCGGCTTGCTGTTGCTTGTTGCGGCGGTATTTTTAAAAGGGCTGTTGATCTATGTTGCAGCGACAGCGGTGCTGGTTTCCAACCTGTTATTACTGCTTAATCTTTCTCACGCCGCCAGCTTGTATCGGAAATATTCCGGCCAGATTGCCGTAGCGCAATCATGATTAAAAGTCCTGCTCGCGGGTGGGGTTGGAAATTACCAGTGTAGTGCGTGTCAGTTGTCGATCAGGGCGTCGGTTTTCTTGTTACGCTCGATCAGCGCATAAGCTGAGTGGTTGTGTATGGATTCGAAGTTTTCCGATTCCACAACATAGGCACTGATACGGTCGTCCTTGTTCATGACGGCAGCGATATCGCGCACCATATCTTCCACGAATTTGGGGTTATCGTAAGCGCGCTCAGTGACGTATTTCTCATCAGGCCGTTTGAGCAGGCCATACAGTTCACTGGATGCCTGACTTTCCACTATCTCGATCAGTTCCTCGATCCAGACAAAGCCGCAGGTGGTGGCGGTGACGGTAACGTGCGAACGCTGATTGTGCGCGCCGCGCTCGGAGATTTTCTTGGAACACGGACATAGACTGGTGACCGGCACGATAACCTTGATTTTCATTTCCGGGGTATCGTGGCGGATCTCGCCGATGAAAGAGACTTCATAGTCCAGCAGGCTCTGGACCCTGGAGATCGGTGCGGTCTTGTTGATGAAGTAGCGGAAGGTCATTTCAATATGACCGGCTTGTGCTTCCAGGCGCTCGGTCATTTCACCCAGCATCTCTCTGAACGACTGTACGCTGATCTCGCGTTCGTGCAGATTGAGGATCTCCACGAAACGCGACATGTGCGTACCCTTGAAGTCGTGCGGCAGGTTCACGTACATGTTGAAGGTTGCCACGGTGTGCTGTTCGCCCTCACTGCGGTCTTTAACGCGCACCGGGTGGCGGATATCCTTGATGCCGACCTTGTCGATAGCGATGTGGCGGGTATCGGGGCTGCTCTGCACGTCAGCGATGGAGGCGCTGATCGACGTTGCCGCGTCCTGTTTACTCATAGTGTTTCCTCGGCGTAACGCACACCGGCTGGGTCGCGCGCCCACAATAATTCCTGACTAAAACAGTCAAATATTAATCGACCGCACGCAGACTTGCAATTCTGCCAGCCAGTTCCCGCTGAATACGCTGGTAAATACTGTCTGCGTCCAGGCCGCATTCGGCGAGTTGCTGCTCGCGGCTGGCGTGTTCGATAAACCGGTCCGGGATACCCAGTATGGCGAGTGGAACCGGGTTGCCGTGCTGTGCCAGGAGCTCGGCAACGGCGCTGCCGGCCCCGCCGGCGATAGCACCATCCTCAATGCTGGCCAGTACCCGGTGGCTGGCGGCCAGTTCGAGAATGCAGGCCTCGTCCAGGGGTTTGATAAAGCGCATATTAACCACAGTAGCGTTAAGGCGTTCTGCGGCGACCAGCGCTTCGGCCAGCGGGCTGCCGAATACCAGCAGGGCTACATCCTGTCCTTCGCGGCATATCCTGGCCTTGCCGACCGGCAGTACATCCAGGCCGGGCTCGACAGCTCTGCCGGACCCTGCGCCGCGCGGATAGCGTACCGCAGCCGGGCCATCCAGCTGGAAACCGGTTGACAGCATCTGCCGGCACTCATTCTCGTCGGCCGGTGCCATCAGCGTCATATTGGGAATACAGCGCAGGAAGCTGGTGTCATAGTTGCCTGAGTGGGTGGGGCCGTCAGCACCGACCAGGCCGGCGCGATCTATGGCAAACAGCACCGGCAGGTTTTGCAGGGCAACGTCATGCACCAGCTGGTCGTAGGCGCGCTGCAGGAAGGTGGAGTAAATGGCGACCACCGGTTTCCTGCCATCGCAGGCCATGCCGGCCGCCAGCGTGACACTGTGTTGCTCGGCGATGCCGACATCGTAATAGCGTTGCGGGAATTTCTCCGAGAACGCGACCAGGCCCGAGCCTTCGCGCATGGCGGGTGTGATGGCGATCAGCTTGTCGTCCTGTTCCGCCATGTCGCAGATCCAGTCGCTGAACACCTGGGTATAGGTTTTAGCGCCTGCGGGTGCCGATGTTCCCTGCCCGGTTTCCGGGTTGAATTTGCCGACTCCGTGAAATTTGCAGGGGTTTTGTTCAGCCGGTTCGTAGCCCTTGCCTTTGCGGGTCACAACGTGCAGCAGCTGCGGCCCTTTCAATTGACGGATATTGCCCAGGGTTTTTACCAGGGCATCGATGTCGTGGCCATCGATGGGGCCGATGTAGTTGAAACCCAGTTCTTCAAACAAGGTGCCGGGAATCACCATGCCTTTCATGTGCTCTTCGGCACGCCGTGCCAGTTCCCACATGGACGGCATTTTCTGCAGGACTTTTTTGCTACCTTCGCGCATGGTGGCGTACAGGCGCCCGGACAGGATCCGCGCCAGGTAATTGGACAGGCCACCGACATTGGGTGAGATCGACATATCGTTGTCGTTCAGTACCACCAGCAGGTTGGTGTCCAGGGTGCCGGCGTGGTTCAGGGCTTCAAATGCCTGCCCTGCGGTCATGGCGCCGTCGCCGATAATGGCGACCACCTGGCGTTCGCTGTCCGCTCCGGCAGCCGCAATGGCCATCCCCAGCGCGGCGCTGATCGAGGTACTGGAATGACCGACGCCGAAGCTGTCATATGGACTTTCGTCGCGTTTGGGGAAGCCGGCCAGCCCGTCTTTCAGCCGCAGGCTGTCCATCTGCTCACGCCGCCCGGTCAGGATTTTGTGCAGGTAGCTCTGGTGCCCGACATCCCATATCAACCGGTCGTTCGGGGTATCGAAGACGTAGTGCAGGGCGATGGTCAGTTCAACGGCGCCGAGATTGGCAGCCAGGTGGCCACCGGTTTTCGACACCGATTCAATCAGGAAGCGGCGTGCTTCGTCGGCCAGCGCCGCCAGCTTGGTTTCATCCATCGCGCGCAGGTCGGCCGGTGAATCAATGCGAGTCAGTAAGGGTGGATTGGCGGTGGATTTCATATCCGGATGTACAGCAAAGAGGCTGGAATTATCGGCGTTTAACGTCGTGCTGGCAAGTAAAAACAGCAATTTGCCGACTTTCGGCGGTGGATTGTTCTCCTGACGGAGCCTCTGGCCCCGGCCATTCTTCCGCTACCAGCGCATCCGCCCTACGCTTTAGCAGATTCAATGCAGTGTCGAATGGCGCTAAGTTAAGCCTCCATAGCCAAAAAAAACAAGCTATAACCGCCAAG
The DNA here is from genome assembly GCA_913053655.1 of uncultured Thiogranum sp. Taxonomy (GTDB): domain Bacteria; phylum Pseudomonadota; class Gammaproteobacteria; order DSM-19610; family DSM-19610; genus Thiogranum. The sequence continues at coordinate 4,780 of CAJXFW010000120.1, forward strand.
ACGCCAAGATCGCCAAGAAAGATTTCTTTGCGTTCTTGGCGTCTTGGCGGTTCGAAAGGTTTTAATGCATGACCCACGGCCTTAACTCAGCGCCATTCAATGCAGTGTCCAGACGGTCGTTGCCCTCAATCCATCGTCTTCGAACTGCATGCTCAAATCAACGCTGTCTATATTTTGCAGTAGACCAAAGTTGTTGTTGCCCGGTTGGTATGAAGGCTGTTTTTTGGCCTTTGTACTTCCGAACACCGTGCTGGTCAGTTGTTTATCCTTCCATTGCCACTTACCGGGATAGGGGTGGTAGGGTTTAAAGCCGAACAGCTCACCATGCAAAGTCCGGGCTTCTTCAATCGATTCCGCGCCGGTTGCCAGTAAAGGATATAAATCACTGATACCGGACAGGGCTCCGGCGCTTTGTTTCGCCATCGCAGAAGCGAACAGGGAGGGTAACAAACGGTCTGCCGCGCCCGGATTCAGTCGTATGTGAGCGCTGTTATTTGTTGCGCGCTTATGGCCCTTGATAACCAGAGGCTGTGTCAACGGCAGGTTTTGAACCACCAAATAGCGGTCTTGCACCGATATACCAAATCTTAACGTAATGAGATTGCCCACATTGATGGTGTAAATCCATTTGTCTTCACCCGCCACCTGGTAAATAGACCGTGTGATTCCAAATGCTGAGCTGCCACTTGTCCCGCGCAGCCTGATGCGGCCACTTTTTAGCAGTCGCAACACCCGGTCGGGATCCTTGAGGCCGACCATCATACTGCTGGGACGCGTTAACATTGCCGCCAGCATACCCCACACCGCAAAGGATTCGGACTGACCGCGCGGTTGCATTAGCCCAAAGCTTCCAGCCAGTTCGCCACCGCCGATACCGATAATGGGGTTACCGTCTGCGAGCGCCAGGTGTAAGTCCGTGTCAAAGAGACCAAACAAGTTGGATGAAATGCCTGTGAACTTTCCTAACATTTGCCTGATGCTGTTAAATTTTTCTGACCAGACATCGTCGTCGATGTTAAGCGAAAGCATGGCTACCGGTGGTGGTTCAATAGTGGGCGTTTTTATGGGCCGGCCGCTGTCTTTATGTGCGAGCAGAACCCGCAAATTGTTATAGATGGTATTGTTGATCAGCGGCAATATAAACAAAGACAGCTCGTATTCCTTTTGATCGTTTCTGTTCACTCGTATGGCAATGGGATCAAAAAATCGGCGCCAAAAACGGTTATAATTGTCCAGGTATTGTTTGTATTGCGCGGCTTCTTCGTCCGTCGCTTGAGTAACGCGATGGGCGAGCAGGGTTTTCATATTTGCTGCACGCCCGTACAGTGCTGACCGGGTAACCAGGTTTTCTTCCAGTATAGCGTCTGTCGCTTTGCGCGGCGCGCGCGCATAGCCTGACGCCGTCAGTTTATTCAACGTAGGTGAATCCCGATGGCCATCATACCGATACAGAAGTGCGCCGGCGCTTATGCTTTCCAGTTCGCGACGTGCCTGTAAGCGGCGCAGCTGCGCTATTTTTACTTCCGGACTGACCAGGCGCCGAATAAAGGGGTCTGAAAAATAGAAAAAGCTTGTAGTCCTGGCCTGGATCGGCAGCTTGGTAAGCATATAACGGAACTCTGCACTCTTGCCCAGGCTTGCTTTGCCCCCGGCGGCATGAAGATCCAGTACGTTCTGATATTCATCTTTCTGTGTGCTGATTATCAATAAATCATCGCGTTTGGCCCAATAGACCTGTTCACCGTTTTTGTTTGTGATGACCGTACCTTTAGACAGGTCGGTCACGCCCACGAGTTTTAGTGCTGCAGCGGCCAGGGAAGGGTTTTTAAGCCTGGCTACTACGGTAATATCCGTGCCGTCGATAAGAAATAAATCCGGCAAAATGAGCGCCAGGTCTTTCACTGCTCCACCGCTTAGCAAAAGTTGCGTCCATGTTTTACTGATACCCAGGCGTTTGAAGTACTTGTCATTTAGCGCATACTCCAGGTTGCGGCCTGTCATCATCGGCGCCGATTTAAAAAGGAATTCTGTTCCTCTGTCCAGCATCTCCAGCACAGCCTCCGGTGTCGCGAAATAGGCGAAAAAGCGATCATGGGGCGCCACATTGGCCAGTTCCAGGTGCCCTCCGGTTTTCGAACCTAACATCTTTTCAAACGGGTGTGATTCAACTTTAACGCCTTCGATACTATCGACTGCGACAGTCGGTTGTCCGGTGTTGTCGGCACGGCCAGGCGTCAGTGATTGCAGCTGCAATGTTTCCCGAATAGCGGCTCGTCCCCCAAGCAGGCCAAACATGCTGGTTTGCTGTCCCCCGCGCTGGCGTGAATCAAGTCGACCCATCGCCATACGGCGACCGGTTATGCCATAAATTTCCGGGGACGCCAATAACCAATAGCCCACAGTAGAGAGCTCTGTACTCTGGGCTGAATAAGGGAATGCGTAGGTTCGCAGCTTCGCCCATTTCTTGAATGCGTCTTCCTGTCCCGGCGCACTTCGCGCAAGATTCCACCTTACAGACAGCGTCTGATCAAGCAGGTTGTTAACAATGCGCAAAGTAACCGGTTTGCGCGACTCCGATACTTTGCGAGCAAGCAACTGATAGGTGAACGTCTCAGGTTTATTCCTGAAGCGCTGTTCAGTCGATTGTGCTTCAGGTGTGATTTTTATTTTATATTTCACCATAAGCCCCGTATCGATCGGTCGGCGCTCTACGCGTCCATTGGCATAGAGCAGCCAATGCTTGCCATCGTCCATTGCGGGCGTTCTCTCAAAAACCAGTATTCGACCCGCGTCAATTAGCGAAAGCGGGTTGTATGGGTCTTCCAGAAGTTTTTTTCCACCAATGTAGTAATAGTGCTTCTGCAATTCGTCGCCTGGCTTAACCCCTGGCGCTCGCTGTAGCTCGTCAAGAGAAGTCGGTGTCATGCCCTCATGCGTTGTCGCGAACTGGATTATGTTTTGATAGAGCTGACTTAGCGGGTATCGCCCCTGTTGTACCCGGCGTTGGTCTTCCTGTTTGGCGAGGAAGTTGCCCCTTTTCCATTCCCGGGTTTCTTTGCCTGGTGTAAGAAAGATTTCGGTCAGCGTAGATTGGGTGTCTTTAACCACGGTCCAGGTTCCGTCGGAAGGCAGATCGACTGAAGCGGCGAAAACGGTAAGGCCTGACCCCGGATGTTGATAAACCGAAGAGTTTTGAACTTCGACCGCGGCCAGGGCGTCAAAACAAAACAGGCAGGCGCTAAATACAATAAATAGACGACCCATCGCAAACAATCCCCCGATTAAATGATATATGACCTCTACAGCCACCAGCGCATTGCTCCCCGGTTCCTAGTTTGAACGGGCAACAATGTAGTCAGATAACCCGCGCAACGGAGCAGCGCGCGTATCCAGGCAGGCCAGGCTGTCGATGGCGGCCTGATGCAGTTCCCGGGCGCGCTCACGGGCACCGGACAGGCCCAGCAGTGACGGGTAGGTAGGTTTATTCAGCGCCCTGTCGGCGCCGGCCTGTTTGCCCAGTTGTTCCGTCTTGCCGGTGACATCCAGAATGTCGTCCTGGACCTG
>CAJXFW010000121.1 GCA_913053655.1 uncultured Thiogranum sp.
TGGCCTGTCGACGCGCCAGTTCCAGAATCTGTTTTTCCGCGCTCACATCCGGGTATCCAATACGTACATGCATCAGGAAACGATCAAGCTGTGCTTCCGGCAGCGGGTAGGTACCCTCGTGTTCAATCGGGTTCTGGGTAGCCATCACCAGAAACAGCCGGGGCAGGGGATAGGTCACCTGTCCGACCGTGATCTGTCGTTCGCCCATCGCTTCCAGCAGGGCCGATTGGACCTTGGCCGGTGCACGATTGATTTCGTCAGCCAGTACCAGGTTGTGAAAAATCGGGCCGCGCTGGAATTCAAAAGCACCGGTCTGTGGCCGGTAAATATCAGTGCCGGTCAAATCACCGGGCAGTAAGTCAGGTGTGAACTGGAGGCGATGAAAATCGCCCTCGATACGCCGCGCCAGCTCCTTGATGGCGGTGGTCTTGGCCAGGCCCGGCGCACCTTCCACCAGCAGGTGGCCATCGGCAAGCAGCGCTATCAACAGGTGTTCGACCAGCGTTGGCTGGCCGATAATACAGGTCTCCAGCTCGCATCGCAGCCGCTCGAAAGCTGCCTGCGCTGCGTTGCCCTGCGTACTCTGTTCCTGAAATCCAGTGTGTGTCGTCATTTTATATTCTCTATCATGAAGAATCCGGGGTCGATGACGCCTTGCTCCAGCTTCTGTACTATGCGCCTGGCGTCCGTTCCAGTTGCCGGACACATGCACTGACAGCTGACGGTGGGATATACAGATTTAAGGTTTTGAACTGTTCAACATCCATGGGGGCTGTGCAAAATATGTGTTCAAACTGCCCTGTTTATTTTGCTTCCCAGTATACTCAGGGTTGAGTAGAATTGCGCGCTTCGAATTTCCGAACTTCACGAAATATTAACACTGCTTCCCGGGAGCAGGGTTCGGTAAGGACTTGTTATGGTTGAAGATAGAGCCTCTTTTACGCTACGGCAGGGTATTGCTGCTGTCGCTTTTCTGGGTCTGGCGCTGGGCTTGGCGCTGGTCACACCGAGCATCGAGATCGCCTGGGTTAGCGGATTGCTGGTGCTGACTATTTATCTGTTCGCCTTCGAGGTGGTCGGTGTGGATGTGGCGGCATTGACGATCATGGTTTTGCTGGGGCTGACGACGCTGTTTGCGCCTTATATGGGGCTGGAAGAAGGCCTGGTGGACACCCGGAAAATCTTCGACGGCTTTGCCAGTAATGCGGTGATGTCCATTATCGCGGTCATGATCATCGGCGCCGGACTGGACAAGACCGGTATCATGACCAGGGTGGCGGCCTTTATTCTCAAGGTCGGCGGTACCACTGAGACTCGCATCATTCCGATCATTTCCGGTACCGTGGGTTTTATATCCTCGTTCATGCAGAACGTCGGGGCCGCAGCACTGTTTTTGCCGGTCGTCAGTCGTATCTCTGCGCGTTCCGGGTTGCCCATGTCGCGCCTGCTCATGCCCATGGGTTTCTGCGCCATCCTTGGCGGTACTGTTACCATGGTCGGTTCGTCGCCGTTGATCCTGCTTAACGATCTGATCGCAACCTCGAACCATGCGTTATCGGACGACCAGCAGATGCACGCCTGGTCATTGTTCTCGGTGACACCAATTGGTATTGCGCTGGTGATCACCGGTATTCTTTATTTTGTCATTGCCGGCCGTTTTGTTTTACCCAAAGGCGCCAGAGACAACGGCACAACAGCATCCAACACCATGGAATATTTTCAGGATATCTATGGTATCGACTACAACCTGTTCGAGATCGTGGTACCCGGAGATAGCGAGCTGGTGGGAAAACATCTTGAGGATATCGAGTCTTCCAACCGGATCCGTATTATTGCCAACAAACGCTCTGGTCAGGAGACACGGATAGGGCCCAACACACTGGCCCGCGATACCGGTATCGAGTCGGGCATGGTACTGGGTATAATCACTGCACCTAAAAACCTGAAAAAATTTGTCGAGAAGTTTGGCCTGAAGCAACGCAGCGAATTGCGCTCCTTCTCGGAATCCCTGTCCGCCGGCAAGGCAGGTATCGGTGAGGTGGTCATTCCACCCGGCTCCCAGCTTATTGGCAAGAGCGCCCGCGATGTGTGGATGCGCAAAACCTACGGTATTGCCCTGATTGCCTTGCACCGCAACGGTAAAACCATTCGCGAAGGCGATCACATACGCGACATGCCGCTGGCAGCCGGCGATACCCTGGTGGTACACACCGCCTGGGACGCACTGGCAAGACTGGAACACGACCGTAACTTTGTTGTCGTGACCACCGAGTACCCGCACGAGGAGGTACGCCCGCACAAGGTAGGCTGGGCCGGTCTTTTCTTTGCTATAGCACTTTCGCTGGTGCTGTTTACCGATCTGCGTTTGTCAGTGGCATTGCTGACCGGTGCCATCGGCATGATCCTGTCCGGCGTACTCAAGATCGAAGAAGCCTATGAAGCGGTTTCATGGAAGACGGTTTTTTTGCTCGCCAGCCTGATCCCGCTGGGACTGGCGGTGGAGACATCCGGCACAGCCAAATGGATTGCCGAACAAACTCTGCTGGTGGTGGGCGAAATGCCGGTCTGGGTTATCCAGTCGGCGGTGGCCGTGCTGGCGACTTTCTTTACCCTGGTGATGTCGAACGTCGGCGCTACCGTGTTGCTGGTACCGCTGGCGGTCAACATTGCCATCGGCGTAGGCGCCGACCCGGCTTTGTTTGCCCTGACCGTTGCTATTGCAACATCGAACTCCTTCCTTATTCCCACGCATCAGGTAAATGCATTGATCATGGGCCCGGGTGGCTACAGAGTGCCTGACTTTATGAGGGCAGGTGGCATAATGACGATTCTGTTCCTGGTGGTTTTCATGGTTATGATGAATATCGTTTTCTAATGAATCTCAGGCTAACATCTGTAGGAGCGCCGCCCTTCGGCGCGATTGTTGGTAATACAACCAATCGCGCCGAAGGGCGGCGCTCCTACGGATAAATTCGGTTCATTGGGTTAATCAGTTTTCTAAAGGATGCTCTATGTCAAGACTACTCAACCCGGTTTCCCGGTTCGCGATGTTCGTTGCTGTGCTGTTACCTGGTTTAGCGCTGGCGGCAGGAGGAGAGGGCGCAGACCACACCCGGCTGGATCTGACCCACAGCGGCATCGGCTATGCCGCAGTCGCCATATTCGTGTTCGCTTATCTATTGGTTATCGGCGAGGAGTTCATCAACCTGCGCAAGTCCAAACCGGTCATTCTCGCCGCCGGGATTATCTGGGCGATCATCGGCTGGGTATACACAAACCACGGCATGCCGGAGCTGGCTGAAAATGCAGTACGCCACGACCTGCTTGAATACGCCGAACTGATGCTGTTCCTGCTGGTGGCGATGACTTACATCAATGCGATGGAGGAACGTCGCGTGTTCGATGCGCTGCGCGCCTGGCTTATCCGCAAAGGTTTCAGTTTCCGCCAGCTGTTCTGGATGACCGGGACCCTGGCATTCTTTATTTCGCCAGTTGCGGACAATCTGACCACCGCACTACTGATGTGTGCAGTGGTACTTGCCGTGGGTGGCGACAATATGCGTTTTGTTCCGCTGGCCTGTGTCAATATCGTCGTAGCGGCGAATGCCGGCGGTGCTTTCAGCCCGTTTGGCGATATCACTACGCTGATGGTCTGGCAGAAGGGCATGGTGGAATTCTGGAGCTTTTTCGCATTGTTTATGCCAGCGGCGGTTAATTTCGTGGTGCCGGCAGCTATTATGCATTTCGCCGTACCGAACGAGCAACCCGAGGCGTCGGACGAGACGATTGCCATGTTCCGTGGTGCACGGCGCATTATCGGGCTGTTTCTGCTGACCATTATCACCGCCGTCAGCTTTCACAGCTTTCTGGGGTTACCACCCGTCATCGGTATGTTGACCGGTCTCGGATACCTGCAATTCTTTGGCTTCTACCTGAAGAAAACGCACAGCAAATGCCTCGCAAGACGGGCCAGCAATTCTGAACACAACGGGCAGATCGGTGACGTCGTACCCTTTGATATTTTCAACAAGGTGGCACGCGCCGAATGGGACACACTGCTGTTTTTCTATGGTGTCGTGCTGTGCGTGGGTGGTCTGGGTTTTCTCGGCTACCTGTCGTTGGCGTCGGAGCTGATGTACAACCACTGGGGTGCAACCAGCGCCAATATTGTTGTGGGCTTGCTGTCGGCCATCGTCGATAACATTCCTGTCATGTTCGCTGTACTTACCATGAATCCCGATATGTCTACCGGGCAGTGGCTGCTGGTAACCATGACGGCGGGCGTCGGCGGTTCATTGCTCTCCATCGGTTCCGCCGCCGGTGTCGCCCTGATGGGGCAGGCGCGCGGCAAGTACACCTTCTTCGGCCACCTGAAATGGACACCCGTCATCGCCATCGGTTATGCCGCGAGTATCGCAGTACACATGTGGGTTAATGCCGACTACTTCTGATTCGTCCCATATCGCCGCATTTCGTAGGAGCGCCGCCCTTCGGCGCGATTGGTTGTATTGCCAACAATCGCGCCGAAGGGCGGCGCTCCTACACATCTATACCATGCTAGTCGTCGTTACTGTCGTCATCGCCGCAAGGACCCACTTCGTCACGTGCTAACCATTTCGGACCGGCACCCTGGATCGGCTGTACCAGTGTCGGTTCACACACAGAAACCGGAGCACCGCCAACAGCGTTAACACGACCCAGCGCACCGACAGCGATGCCGTCGACCACGTTGCTGGCCAGATAACCACGCAGGACATCGACAGGATGCACGAAGTTATTAGGCGCTGCCTGGAAGACGACCGGTGTGCGTAACGGATCCAGAATCGGGAGTCCCGGGTTCACTGGATTTGTGAAACCGTAGGGTCCGACGATTTCACCATTCGCACCCACGATACCTGTCATGAAGCGGAAATTGAAGGCGCCCGAGGTGCGGCAGGCTTCATCGATTGGATTGCCATGTGGATAACACGACACCAGTGTGTAGACCTTGCTACGGTCAAGTTTTTTACCGTTGATAGTGAGATTCAGGATACGGCCGGGATAGCTGATCGACAGCGGCAGATCAATGAGATCGATGTCGAGATGCATATTCTCGGTGTAGCCGAGGAACCAGCCACCACGCTGGCGGTAAGGGTTCGGATCGAACACGTTATTGAGAAGAGCCTCCCAGGCATCGAACAGACGTCCGCCGGAATAGCTGGCCAGTGCCAGGGCTGCGCCGATGGGATAGTAGGCATACAGGTCGCCGATGCTGATGTCGCCACTGGCTGTTGCCGGACCATCACCGATGAGCGTGCCCTGACCCAGAACGACATTGTCGAAGCGGAAACCGTTGGTGGTCGACAGGGAGTTGTCAGCGTTAAGGCTTGGATCAGCCTGACGGCCGGCGGCCACGAAAGCATCAACCATGAAGTTATTGGCAACATCTTCCAGCACGTTGTAGCGTTGCAGGGTAACCTGTGTGGTACCCGCAACCTCGTCCAGGTCAGTGCACAGGGTATGACCCTTGCCGAACGCAAACCCACCGGGACCGAAGGTATGACATTTCAGGCCGGCACCGACAAAGGTCGCCCGGTCGGCATCGACAATCGCTCTCATGGCCGGGTCTTCCGGCACGGCATCGTCCAGCTCGATCAGTTTCCAGTTGAAATCCTCGATTTTACCGTTCTCGACCACCAGATCCAGGCGTCCGAGGAAAGTATCTTCACCGGCTTCTGTGACAATGGTTTGGTGATGATGCTTGCCTTTGACTATGATCGCCTTGGGTGTGCGTTCATGGGTATGGCCGCTAAACATCACGTCGATGCCTTCGATTTCTTTGGCAAACTGAAGGTTCTTGGCCAGGCCCAGTTCCGACATCACCACGATGACCTCTGCACCTGCAGCCTTGGCTTCAGCGATGACCCCGGGCAGTTCGTTAAAGCCCATGGTGAAGCGGAAGCCGATATTGAAGGTGGCGGCTTGTTGTGGAACCACGTCGGTAGTAATGCCGATGGCGGCAACCTTGACACCATTGCTCTCCAGCATCTTGTACTGAGGCAGTACCAAGCCACCCATTTTGCCCAGGGCTTCATTATAGTTGTACAGGTTGATGGCCACGGAATCGAAAGTGGCTGCGGTTACATTACAGGTAAAGCGCCCTGATCCCGGTCCTGTGCCCGGAGTACCGGGGCAGGCGCCAGGGGGTCTTGTCGCACTCAGCGTGGTGCGGTTGTTCGGTGGCAGAGGCAATAGCTGGCCTGCCGGATTGCCTCCTGCAAAGCGGTTGCGGAAGGCGCGCGGTCCGTGACCGAAGTCCCAGTTGCCCGGAGCAAATGCATCGATACCCAGACTGTTCACGCCGTTCATGATTGCGTCACCCATGGTGAACAGCGTCTCGGCCGAGCCGTGCGTGGTGTCGCCGACCATCAACAGCAGAGCATTCGGGCTGTCTGCGCGAACCTGCTTGATAGCAGTCGCCATCTTGGTCAGCCCGCCGCTGTAATTCTGGGCCCGATTACCCTCAAAGATTTCCTGGTGCGGGACCAACTTGCCGTGCAGATCCGAGAGCTGCATCAGCGTAATCGTCTTCGACGAGTGTGCCACAGCAGCCATACTGCCAAGTGACAGCACCATCCCCAATGCCACGCCTTGAGTTAAGGTAGCTAAATTAAATTTCATTTTTACACGCCTCCTTGTTCGGGAACCTGAAACATTTCAGGCGCTCCGAATTGACATTTTTAGCAAAAATACACATACACCTCCGGTATGAAGGTGCTGGAACGATGCTAACTGACAGGGCTACCCGGACCAATCCGGAGAATTCCCGGTGAATACAGGAGAAACTCCCGGGTGAGGGGGCAGGGAAGGTCAGGGCGAGATGATGCCCAGCTGAATCGCCAGGCGTGTTATTTCACCCATGTTCTGGACATCAAGTTTCTGCTTGACCCGGGTGTAGTGGTTGGCAATGGTTTTGGGACTGAGAACCTCAATGACAGCAATCTCGCTAACAGATTTACCGCTGGCGAGGAGGCGGAACACCTCAAACTCCCGGGGTGACAGGTCTTCAAGCGGACCCAACTCACTGGAACGGAGTGTATCAGCCAGCATGCCGATAAGGTCGCGGCCTATAAAGGTCTTGCCGAGCGCGACGCAACGTACAGCCTCGATCATTTCAGAGGGGGCGCTGCGTTTGGAAAGATAACCGAGGCTACCTTGTTCGAGCGCTTTTTTCAGGTACACAGGATTTTCGTGCACACTGAAAATCAGGATTCTGGCAGCTGCGTGACGCTCCAGAATTCGCCGACTTGCCTCCAGACCCCCAATCCCGGGCAGGCTCAGGTCCATGATGACAACATCCGGCCAGCATTCAAAATACTTTCGACAGGCTTCTTCGCCGGTCGCCGCTTCATCGGCTACCAGGAGATCGTCAGTGTTATCGAACAGGCGACGAAATCCGCCACGCACGATTTCGTGATCGTCTACCAGCAGTACGGTGGTAATGTCTGAGTCATTCATGCGCGGCGCAACCACTCCGTGGTAATTGCCCCTGACCCATATGTGACAAATAGCACATATAGCTCTTCCCCCCTGGAATCACTGTTAAATCGCGTGATTTAAAGTCAAACAAATAAAATTGTTTACTGGCATTACTGTGGATAGTAAATAGGTGAGATATATTCCGAATTTGTTAAGGTGGAGGGTAATCGTGGTATTTCAAGCACAGTCGCACATAATATTAAGCTTTAATATTATTCATTAATACATTGTTTTATATTATTATTTATGATGCCGGGTGAAATTCCATACCTTACCCAGATTAAATGCAGATCTTCGTCATTGCGATGCCTTGACCACCTTACAAAATCGTAAGAATAACCGGCAGTCAGTGCCGGTTATGATGACGCCACGCGTATTCTGTTGATCGAGGACGACCGCAATGCCGCCGGCTACCTGGTAAAAGGGCTCACAGAAAGCGGCCACGTGGTCGATCACGCCGCCGACGGCGAAGACGGCCTGCACATGGCGTTAACCGGTGAGTACGATATTCTGGTGGTAGACCGTATGTTGCCCCGACGCGATGGGCTTTCCATTGTCCGTATGTTGCGCGCGGACAATAACAGGACGCCGGACTGCGCCAGGTCACCGACAACGTCGCCCACGACCTGCGCCGGCCACTCACAAGAGTACGCAACCGCATCGAAGTCACACTGATGGAAAAGCGTGATTCAGAAGAAT
>CAJXFW010000122.1 GCA_913053655.1 uncultured Thiogranum sp.
ATGGCCTCGCGTAAAGAACTTGCGAATGCGATTCGTGCACTGAGCATGGACGCCGTACAGAAAGCCAACTCCGGCCACCCGGGTGCACCCATGGGTATGGCGGACATCGCCGAAGTGCTGTGGAACGGCCACATGCACCACAACCCTTCCAACCCGAAGTGGGTCGACCGCGACCGGTTCGTCCTGTCCAACGGCCATGGCTCCATGCTGATCTACTCGTTGTTGCACCTGACCGGATATGACCTGTCCATCGACGACCTGAAGAGCTTTCGTCAGCTGCATTCCAAAACTCCGGGTCATCCCGAGTATGGTTATGCACCGGGCGTTGAGACTACCACCGGTCCGCTGGGACAGGGCATCACCAACGCTGTCGGCATGGCGATCGCTGAAAAGGTGATGGCCGGCCAGTTCAACCGTGAAGGTCACCACATCGTCGATCACAACACCTATGCGTTCATGGGTGACGGCTGCATGATGGAAGGTATCTCCCACGAAGCCTGCTCGCTGGCCGGTACGTTGGGTCTCGGCAAGCTGATTGTTTTCTGGGATGACAACGGTATTTCTATCGACGGTCACGTCGAAGGCTGGTTCACCGACGATACACCCAGGCGCTTTGAAGCCTACGGCTGGCATGTCATCCGCGACGTCGACGGTCACGATTCGGATGCCATCGACAAGGCGATTCATGAAGCCAGGTCGGTCAACGACAAACCCACCCTAATCTGTACCAAAACCGTGATCGGTTATGGCGCGCCCAACCTGTGTGGCAGCCACGCTGTCCACGGTGCTGCGCTGGGTGAAGACGAGGTCAAGGCCACTCGCGAGAACCTCGGCTGGAACCACCCGCCCTTCGAAATACCGGACGACGTTTACGCCGGTTGGACCGCAAAGGACAAGGGCGCTTCTGCTGAAGCCGAGTGGAACAAAAAGCTTGCAGCGTACAAGGCCGCTCATCCGGACCTGGCGGCTGAGTTTGAACGCCGCATGGCGGGCGAACTGCCGGCTGACTGGGCGAAAGGTGCCGCCAAATTTATCGATGAAGTGAACGCAAAAGCTGAAACCATTGCCTCGCGCAAGGCGTCCCAGAATACACTCAATGGCTTCGGCCCGCTGCTGCCGGAGTTCCTTGGCGGCTCAGCTGACCTCGCCGGTTCCAACCTGACTATCTGGTCCGGGTCAAAGGGCATCAGCAACACCGTGTCCGACGGTAACTACCTCTATTATGGCGTGCGCGAGTTCGGTATGTCCGCCATCATGAATGGTATTACCTTACACGGCGGTTTCGTCCCCTACGGTGCGACCTTCCTGATGTTCTCCGAGTATGCCCGCAACGCACTGCGCATGGCGGCACTTATGAAGATCCAGAGCATTTTCGTTTACACCCACGACTCTATCGGTCTGGGCGAAGACGGCCCGACTCACCAGCCTGTCGAACAGACGGCTACGCTGCGTTTGATTCCGAACATGCAGGTCTGGCGTCCGTGCGATGCTGTTGAATCCGCTGTGTGCTGGAAGGCTGCCATCGAGCGCAAGACCGGCCCGAGCTGTCTGATCTTCTCGCGTCAGAGTCTGGACCACCAGAATCGTACCGCAGCACAGATTGCCGATATCGAACGTGGCGCATATATCCTCAAGGATTGCGAAGGTACACCGGACGCCATCCTTGTCGCCACCGGCTCCGAAGTGACCCTGGCCATGCAGGCGGCTGACAAGCTCAGCGGTAAGAAGATCCGCGTGGTCTCCATGCCATCCACCAACGTATTCGACGCCCAGGACGAGGCCTACCGCGAGTCGGTGCTGCCGTCTTCCGTGAAGGCGCGCGTTGCTGTAGAAGCAGGTGTAACTGACGGCTGGATCAAGTACGTGGGTCTGGACGGCAAGGTTATCGGTATCAACACCTTCGGCGAGTCCGCGCCGGCTTCTGATCTGTTCCCGTACTTCGGCTTTACCACAGAGAATGTGGTCAAGGCTGTGGAAGAGGTGCTGTAGATTTTCGCGTAACTCGAATTTAATCTAGTTCACACCAAGAGAATTACGGAGAAAGTAATATGACAATCAAAGTCGGCATTAATGGTTTTGGCCGTATCGGCCGGATGGCGTTCCGCGCAATCAGCAAGGACTTCGGTGATATTGAGGTTGTCGGTATCAACGATCTGCTGGACGCTGATTACCTTGCCTACATGCTGAAGCACGACTCAGTGCACGGCAACTTCGACGGTGATATCGCCGTTGACGGCAACAATCTGGTTGTTAACGGCAAGACTATCCGCCTGACCGCCGAACGTGATCCTGCTGACCTGAAGTGGTCCGCCATCGGCGCCGACCTGGTTATCGAATGCACCGGCTTCTTTCTCACCGAAGAGACCTGTCAGAAACACATCGACGCCGGCGCCAAAAAAGTCGTGCAGAGCGCGCCTTCCAAAGACGGCACGCCAATGTTCGTTTACGGCGTTAACCACAACACCTATGCTGGTCAGGCAATTGTTTCCGCCGCTTCCTGCACCACCAACTGCCTGGCGCCGGTTGCCAAGATCCTGAATGACAAGTGGGGCATCAAGCGTGGCCTGATGACCACCGTGCATGCTGCGACTGCAACCCAGAAGACTGTCGACGGTCCGTCCATGAAAGACTGGCGCGGTGGCCGCGGTATCCTGGAAAATATCATCCCGTCTTCCACCGGTGCGGCAAAGGCTGTAGGCGTGGTGTTGCCGGAACTGAACGGCAAGCTGACCGGTATGGCCTTCCGCGTGCCGACTTCCGACGTGTCCGTGGTTGACCTGACGGTCGAGCTGGAAAAAGAGGCTTCCTACGATGACATCTGCGCCGCCATGAAAGCCGCTTCTGAAAGCGGTGACATGAGCAAGACGCTGGGTTACACGGATGAGAAAGTGGTCTCCACTGACTTCCGTGGTTGTGGCAAGTCTTCCATTTTTGATTCCGGAGCCGGTATCGCGCTGGATGGCACTTTCGTGAAAGTGGTTTCCTGGTACGACAATGAGTACGGTTACACCTGCAACATGCTGCGTTTTGTGGAGCACGTTGCGGCCAATTAATATAGGACACTGCACTAGGTCCAGGTGGATCTGGTTTTGAAGTTTTAACGAAAGTCTCGCAAAGGCGCGGAGCCCGCAAAGAATCTTTTCTTGGCGTTCTTTGCACCTTTGCGAGATTGACGTTTTTTCCTGAAAGAAAAAATTATTTGCCAAGCAGCCAGTCGTGTTTGGCAAATGGTTTTTCAGAAAATGAGTTAGGAGTTACAGGATGTCTTTTATCAAACTGACAGACCTTGATCTTACCGGTAAGCGCGTACTGATTCGCGCTGATCTCAATGTGCCCGTCAAGGACGGGAGGGTAACCTCCGACGCCCGCATCACAGCCTCCATGCCCAGCATCGAACACTGCATGAAAGCCGGTGCCAAAGTCATGGTTATGTCGCATCGTGGCCGTCCACAAGAGGGCAAGGCCGATAAAGAAAATTCTATGGCCCCTATCGCCGCGACCCTATCCGCCAAACTCGGCAAGGACGTGCGCCTGATCAAGGATTATCTTGATGGTGGTTTTGATGTCGCCGAAGGTGAAGTGGTCTTGCTGGAAAACGTGCGTTTCAACGCCGGCGAAAAGAAGGACGACGAAGCCCTGGCAAAAAAATACGCCGCCCTGTGTGACGTGTTTGTGATGGATGCCTTCGGCACCGCGCACCGCGCCCAGGCTTCTACACACGGTGCCGGCAAGTTCGCGCCCACCGCCTGCGCCGGGTTGCTGCTGGCTGGTGAACTGGACAGCCTGGCCAAGGCACTGGCCGACCCGGCTCGTCCCATGGTAGCTATTGTTGGTGGTTCCAAGGTGTCCACCAAGCTGACCGTACTGGAAGCACTGTCGGAGAAGGTCGATCAGCTGGTGGTCGGCGGCGGTATCGCCAACACCTTCCTCAAGGCTGTCGGCTGTAACGTCGGCAAGTCACTGTGTGAAGACGACCTGGTTGATACCGCCAACGCACTTATCGAAAAAATGAAAGCGCGCGGTGCCAGTATTCCGATCGCAGCTGATGTGGTGTGCGGTAAAAAGTTTGACGAAAACGAACCGGCTGTTCTGAAAGATGCGGGCGACGTAGAAGACGATGACATGATCTTCGACATCGGTCCGAAATCCACGCAGGAGCTGGCAGATATTATTGCCAAAGCCGGAACCATTATCTGGAACGGCCCGGTCGGCGTTTTCGAATTCGACCAGTTCGGCGCAGGCACAAAGACCGTGTCTATGGCGATCGCCAACAGCGACGGTTTCAGTCTGGCCGGCGGTGGCGACACCATTGCCGCTATTCAGAAATATGACATCTACGACAAGGTTTCCTACATCTCTACCGCCGGCGGCGCCTTCCTCGAGTACCTCGAAGGTAAAACCCTGCCGGCTGTCGCCATGCTGGAAGAACGTGCCAAGTAGGAGCGAGCTGGCTCGCGAACCCTTCGCCGGCAAGCCCGCTCCTACAGAACCTGGAAGCAGCTGATTATGCAGCGTAGAACAAAAATTGTCGCGACCCTCGGGCCGTCGACCGATGATCCAAAGGTGCTGGACGCCATGATCCAGGCCGGCGTGGATGTCGTTCGCGTCAACTTCTCGCACGGCTCACCGGAAGACCACATCAAGCGCGCCGAAGCAGTCCGTAACAGGGCGCGCGCGCACGGTCGACAGGTGGGTGTGCTTGCTGACCTGCAAGGGCCAAAGATCCGCATCGACCGTTTCAAGGACGGGAAGATTGAACTTAAGGAAGGCGGGCGTTTTGTCCTCGATGCCGGGCTGGATGCGAACGCCGGCACCGCCGAACGTGTTGGCATCGCCTATAAAGCGCTGGTCGATGACGTGAACCGCGGCGACACGCTGCTGCTTGATGACGGTGCCGTGATGTTGTGGGTCGAGGAAGTTAAAGGCCACGAAATTGATACACGAGTTGTTGTCGGCGGCACCTTGTCCAACAATAAGGGTATCAACCGGCAGGGCGGTGGACTGTCTGCGCAGGCACTGACTGACAAGGACCGCTCCGATATCCAGGTGGCTGCGGAGATGCAGGCGGACTACGTCGCGGTATCATTCCCGCGAAACGCAGCTGATATCAACGAGGCGCGTGAACTGCTGCGCAAGGCGGGGGGTCATGGTGGCATTGTCGCCAAGATCGAACGTGCCGAGGCCATGAGCTCGCTGGAGGAAATCATTCGGGCTGCCGACGTGGTGATGATTGCGCGCGGTGATCTTGGTGTCGAGATCGGCGACGCCGAATTGCCCGCCGTGCAGAAACGTATTATCCGCATTGCCCGCACTATGGACCGTGTGGTTATCACTGCCACACAAATGATGCAGTCCATGATCGAAAACCCGATCCCTACACGTGCAGAGGTTTTTGACGTTGCCAATGCAGTCATTGATGGAACGGACGCAGTCATGCTTTCTGCCGAAACGGCAACCGGGAAACATGTCGCCAAGGTCGTCGAGGCCATGGATCGCATCTGCCGCGGTGCCGAAACTCAACGCATGGATGACGCGTCGGAAAGGCGCAGTGCCATGCACTTCAAGGCTATAGACGAAGCGATTGCCAAAGCGGCCATGTATACAGCTAACCACACGGGGGTTAAGGCTATTGCAGCACTGACCGAGTCCGGTGCAACACCCTTGTGGATGTCGCGTATCAGTTCCGGTATCCCGATCTACGCCTTGACGCGCCATGTGGAGACGCGTAGAAAGGTTACCCTTTACCGTGGCGTTTACCCGGTAAGTTTCGATGTCACCACGACCGATCATCCGCAGGTGAATCGCGAAGCGATCGACGAGCTGATGCGACGTGGTGCGGTACGTGATGGCGACCTTGTGATAATCACCAAGGGTGATCTCATGGGTGTACACGGCGGATCCAACGCCATGAAAATAATCCGCGTCGGCGAACACGTCATCAATATGGAGTGACGCCTGATCGCAGAGTGTCAGAACACCGAAGAATTTTAATTACTGAACCAAACCCGAGGATACCATCATGGCTCTGATTTCCATGCGACAACTACTCGACTATGCTGCCGAACACCAATTCGGTATGCCGGCATTCAACGTTAACAACATGGAGCAGGTGCATGCCATCATGCAGGCTGCCGATGAAACTGACAGCCCGGTCATCATGCAGGGCTCGGCCGGTGCGCGTTCCTACGCGGGAGAACCTTTCCTGCGCCACCTGATTACCGCAGCTACCGAAATGTATCCGCACATCCCGGTCGTCATGCACCAGGACCACGGTTCAGAACCTGCCGTTTGCCTGCGTTCCATACAGTCCGGATTTACCTCGGTCATGATGGATGGTTCGCTGATGGCCGACATGAAGACACCGTCTACCTTCGAATACAATGTCGACGTCAGCCATACCGTGGTACAAATGGCGCACGCCGGTGGCGTATCCGTCGAAGGTGAGCTGGGTTGCCTCGGTTCACTGGAAACCGGCGAAATGGGTGAAGAAGACGGCCACGGCGCAGAAGGCAAGCTGTCCATGGATCAGTTACTGACCGACCCGGAAGAAGCGGCCAACTTTGTGAAGGAAACCGGCGTTGATGCGCTGGCTATTGCGATTGGCACCAGCCACGGCGCCTACAAGTTCACGCGCCCACCTACCGGTGACATCCTCGCCATCAGTCGCATCAAGGAAATCCATGCTCGCCTGCCCAACACCCACCTGGTGATGCACGGTTCTTCTTCAGTGCCGCAGGAATGGCTGAAAATCATCAATGATTTTGGCGGCGACATGGGCGAAACCTATGGCGTGCCGGTTGAAGAAATCCAGGAAGGCATCAAGCACGGCGTACGCAAGGTCAACATCGACACCGACCTGCGCATGGCCAGCACCGGTGCCATCCGCAAGCACCTGGCGGAAAACAAGTCCAACTTCGATCCGCGCAAGTTCCTCAAGGCATCGACTGCAGCCATGAAGGATATCTGCAAGACGCGCTATGAGACCTTCGGCTGTGCCGGTTACGCTTCCAAAATCAAAATAATAAGCCTGGAAGATATGGTGAGTCGCTACGCTTCAGGCGAACTGGATGCGCAGGTAAGTTAGGACAGCTTATCGCTACACAGAGAGGGCGGCGTGCAGCTGCCCTTTTTTATTGCCTCATGGTTTCAATGAGATCGTGCGTGTCAGTTTCCACTGCCTGAACCTGGTTTTGGGCTAGCTGTTTTCTCCCTGATAGAGGCAGCCCGAGGTACAGGTCTCGTTGACCAGAACTTTCGATAATTGTGGCAGTACGGGTTGCAGGTGTTGCCAGACCCAGCGCGCCAGGACCTCACTGGTCGGATTTTCCAGTCCATCGATCTCATTGAGGTAATGGTGGTCAAGGCGATCATATAGCGGCTCAAAGGCCTGCTTGATATCGGCAAAATCAATAATCCAGCCAGTCTTTTCACCCACTTCGCCGACTATATAAATAGTGACCTTGAATGAATGCCCATGCAAGCGCCCGCACTTATGCCCCTCGGGAACATTGGGCAGGCGGTGTGCGGCTTCGATCAAAAATTCTTTATAGATTTCCATCGTTGTATCGCTGTTCAGAAGTTACTTTATCTCCGATAAGAGTCTGGGGTTTGTGACAAGCTTTCTTACACCATGCGCATGATCTTCTTCAAAAACATTGCCCTTGCACCATTCGCCAAGGCTGTTTATGTCCACTTTTCCGCACTGAGGTCGAACACTCCAGGTAACTTGCATAGGTGAGCATTGCTGCTCGGTATATTTAGGTCCGGTTGTCGAACCCAAAAACTCTACAGGTTTACCTGTGTTCTCCGGGAGGACTTTCGCCTGATGATAACCATTGACCCTATTGCCGGCGTAAGAGAGATCATTAAAGTCAGGTGCCGACGGATCATTAACTACAGTGAAGACCTGTGTTTCCACGCGCAGATTCGGATTGGCACAACTTTCTGACAGACATGACCCCAACCCTTTTCCCGGTTTTATGTCGCAAGAAGTGTAGACCCAATGAACTTCGATAGTGTCGCCTGGATGCAAACCCTTGCAAACGGTTTCCTTCGGTGGCGTCAACTCAGCCCTGGTGAGCGACTTGCTGATGCTGCACTGATAGCCGCCACCATGACCATGTTCACCTTCCCCGGCATAAATCGAGAAGTCTTTTGCCTTGTGCTCTGCATTATTGTGGAAAT
>CAJXFW010000123.1 GCA_913053655.1 uncultured Thiogranum sp.
CGATTTTTCAGCAAGAAGGTTGAGGATCTTAGGCAAGCAATTTAAGGCGCCATCATTTGAATGGAGCACAGCACGGTTCGTAATCAGACAAGCCGATATCGACGAGTGTTGTAGGAGCGCCGGCCTTCAGCGCGATTTTAAAAAACAATTACTTAACCAACTGATTTAATAAACTATTGTATCGCCCCCCCTAGAAGATCGTAGCCCTGCAATGCCTCCAAACATCAGTTGACATTTTAGCAACTCTATACTAGTTTCCATAATGTCAACTGGAGGCAAGGATGCACGTGTTAACAAAGCGGCCCTTTGTGGAGGCTGCGCGACGGTTCCCAAATCAGCGGGAAACGTTACTCGACCTGTACCGGGTTCTTAGCCGCAACAGTGTGCGGTTTGCGAACCCGGAGGAGATGCGACGGCTGTTGCCGTCGCTGGACAATTTTATCTACAGGGATAAGTGGTGGGTGCTGGATGTGGGCGGAAACCATCTCTGGATGATTGCCTGTATTCAGTTCAGACAGAACCGGCTATTTGTAAAACACATTGTGACGCACGCCGAGTATGACCGGCTGTGTGACCGCTACCGGCGAGGCGAGTTGTGAACAAGACCGCATTGAAAACTGTGTTCGAGGACTTTGCTGAAACCGCAGCGCCCTATCTTCATATTGCCGATAAGGTACATTATGAAGAGTCACTGGCGCTGGTTGAAGCCCTTATGGAGGATGCCGAGGACAGCGACGATGATCCGCTTAACCGGGTTATCGGTCTGCTGGCGCAGGCCATTGGCCGATATGAGCGCGGGGTCGAGGCATTGAATGTATTTGAAACGCAGGCCAGTGAGATTCCTGTCGATGTGGCCATGCTGCGCGTGTTAATGAAGCAGCATGGACTGGGTGTGGCTGATTTTCCAGAGATTGGTGACAAGTCGCTTGTGTCACGTATTTTGTCCGGGTCGAGGAATCTTACCAAGCAGCATATTCAGAAACTGGCAGAACGATTTGGCGTGAGTTCGGGTTTGTTTTTTTCAGACTGATACCATTCTCGGCGGCCTTTAGTGTAAACAGCACTTCTTGTATTTCTTGCCACTGCCACACGGGCACGGATCATTGCGACCCACCCGCGGCTCGTTGCGGCGCACAGGCTGAATCACCGGCGCATGTTCGGCTCGACGCGCCAGCCAGCTCGGAGATATCCAGTACGCCGGCGTCCGGGTCGCAGGAGTGCCGCCCTTCGGCGCGATTGTCTGGAACCCTGTCGCGGTCAGGGGACCGCTCCTACAGGGGGCGATTATTTCTGTTAATACCATGGCAAAAAAAGTTGTCCACAAAAACTGTGGATAACTCTGTGGATGAAACAGCACAAACGACATGGAACACTGAAAAACGCGGTATTTGGTTTAGTTTGTCTATTTTTTCAACAAATCCTGTATCACCATTAATTACATGAAGTTACACCACTTTTATAAACCGGCGATCAAGCAACTGTCGTTTAACACAGACATTTGTTTACCGTTTTGTTACTGCTGTGAATAACAAGCTTGCTCTGGACTATGGGATGCACAAGAGTCAACCCCTTTTTTCGTTTATTTACCTGTCAGCGCCTGGCGCAGGTCGCGCAGTTTCGACTTGACCCTGGTGGCATTGCGCGGCCCGATGCGGATCAGCATCTTCCGTCCGGCGGACAGTGCCTCCAGTTCCGGGTCAACATACGTATACAGCACGCGCGGACGCTCCAGTGAAATCCGCCCGCCGATATCGGGGGCGTCCGTCAGGTGGTCGATGACGTCGATCAGCCGGTCGTTGAAATAGGCCGAGGGGTAACCCAGGTCCTCATACGCCGTTTGTATCAAGGGGTAGTAATGCAGGTAAAGCGCGATCATCTGATCGCTGTTCATGCTTTCCAGCAGGTCAACAAACGCATCATATCGCGCGAAGTTCCGCTCACTGAGATAGAGACCCAGGCTGTCTTTTTCAACTATTGGTTGCCCACGGATCGCCTGGTTCGAGCGGTACTTGCTGCTCGCCAGCTGCTTGCGCGGCAGGTTATCTACGGTCACGACAAAACGGCGGATGATGCGATTCAGGTTGAGCAGTGAATCCAGTACCTGTTTGGCGGCAAGCGTATATAGATCCTTTCTTACCGTGTCATCGCTGTCGTCCAGTGTCGGCAGGGGGTTTTCCGGCACGTTTCCCACGGTGGTTTCTGCGGCTTTTTCGGTGGACTCTTTCTGCTGTGGCTCGGGCTCAGTTGTTGCAGGCCCGGTGATTGGCTGTTCGATATGCGGGGGACGCTCCGGGATCGGATAGCGGATCACTGGTTCCTCCGCCTCCCCAGTGGCCGGCTGTACGTCGGTCTCGGGCGGTAGATCCAGACCCTGTTGCTCTGGCTCCTGTGGCAGGAAATACTTCACCGCCATTATGATTACCAGCCCCAGGACTGCTGCTAAAACAATATCTGATTTTTTCATATTTGACCTGGGTGATTGAATACTATCGCGGTCAGGAGACCGCTCCTACAGGGGTCTGATCATACACCTGTGGGAGCGCCGCCCTCCGGCGCGATTGCTGACCAAACCCATCGCGGTCAGGGGACCGCTCCTACAGGTTCCCGCCTGTAGGAGCGCCGCCCTCCGGCGCGACCGTATGACCCGCCACCATGCTCAAAAAACCTGGCACCGCTGCTTTCGAAACCCGCGACAACTCCTGCATAACCGAGAATGAGACCCCCTCTATACGGTAGTCACTGCTGATAACGTTCAGCATGCCCAGCCAGAGGTGCGCTGTCATTTCCGCATCGGCGAGCGCCCTGTGAAATGTGCCATCGCTGGGCAGGCGATTGAACGCCACCAGTGTACCGAGCTTATGGTTGGGGGCATCCGGATATACGCGCCGTGCGGCCAGCATAGAGCAGGCAAACTCTCCGGTATAATCCCTGTCGATACGATAACACTCAGCATCCAGGAAGCGTCGGTCGAACGAAGCATTGTGCGCCACCAGATTACTATCGCCGATAAAGTCCGCAAATTCATCCATCACTTCTTCACAGGGTGGCGCCTGCTTCAACATCGCATTGGTGATGCCGGTATAGTCTTCAATAAATCCATTTACCCGAATTCCCGGGTTCATCAGGCACTGGAACCGGTCGACGACTTCACCCGCCTCCAGTTTTACCGCACCGACTTCAATGGCACGATCGCCATGATCAGGCGACATACCCGTGGTCTCGAAATCGACAACGATGACTGTGTCTGCGTTAGTGATACGGCGCTCAATCATTAAAATATCAAGAAACCCCATAATAGCCCAAAATGCCCCCTGTAGGAGCGCCGCCCTTCGGCGCGATTGTTGACCAAACCCATCGCGGCCATGAGGCCGCTCCTACAGGGTGATTGTTGCAGAATATCACCACGGCGTAATTGTTCCGGTATGCTCTGGCGTAGGAGCGCCGGCCTTCGGCGCGATTGTTGGAGTATGCTGTCGCGGTCAGGGGACCGCTCCTACAGCATTTTTGGACTGTCACAAGGAGGTGACATGAACAATTCGAGCGCTCACGCGCACAACCTGCGTATCGGCCGTTTGTCTGAATCCGGCCGTATCTACCTCATCACCTGCGTCACCGAAAAGCGAAACACGGTCTTTTCGGAATGGAACTGTGGACGTCTGCTGGTTAAGGTACTGGTGAAAGAAAACCAGCGCGCCGAAACGCTCGCCTATGTGGTCATGCCGGATCATTTGCACTGGCTGGTTCAGCTTAAAGAGGGTGCTAAGCTGGGCCAGGTAATGCGCACCGTCAAGTGCGTCAGCAGCTGGCGGATCAACAGGGAATTAAACCGTGGCGGGAGATTGTGGCAGTCGGGTTACCATGATCGCGCCTTGCGCAAAGAGGAAGACGTCGTTTCCATGGCGCGGTATGTTGTGGCTAATCCGTTGCGTGCGGGTCTTGTGGAACGTATTGGTGATTATCCTTTGTGGGATGCGGTTTGGTTGTAGTGCGCTGTCGCGGCCATGGGGCCGCTCCTACAGGGGGGGGGTGTTGGAATGCCGGCCTTTGGTGTGATTGTTGGGGTGCGCTGTCGCGGCCAGGGGGCCGCTCCTACAGGGGGGATCAATAGCACCTGTAGGAGCGCCGGCCTTCGGCGCGATTGTTGGGGCGTGCTGTCGCGGTCAGGGGACCGCTCCTACAGGTGGTTGCTTCAGGCTTCGATTTCGCATTCGTGGGTGATTTCGACTTTGTCGTCTTCGCCCACGGCTTCCAGCCTCACCGTAAATCCCCACAAACGCGCGACGTGTTTGATGACTTCGTCAGCGGATTCTGCCAGCGGGCGCCGGCCGTATTGTGTGTGCCGTAGCGTGAGCGAGCGGTCACCGCGGCGATTGACGTTGTAGACCTGGATATCCGGTTCGCGGCTGCCCAGGTTGTACTGGTCGGCCAGCGCCTGGCGGATGTAGCGGTAACCGCGTTCATCGTGAATCGCGGAAACCTCCAGATTATCCTGCACATCATCGTCCAGCACCGAGAACAGTTTGAACTCACGAATCAGTTTGGGTGACAGGTACTGGGCGATAAAACTTTCGTCCTTGAAGTTGCGCATGGCAAAATCCAGCGTCTTGATCCAGTCGCTACCGGCGATGTCGGGAAACCAGTGGCGATCTTCATCGGTCGGCTGTTCGCAAATACGGCGCAGGTCGCTCATCATGGCAAAGCCCAGTGCATACGGGTTGATGCCGCTGTAGAACTTGCTGTCAAAGGACGGCTGGGCGACCACGTTGGTATGCGATTTCAGAAATTCTATTATGAAGCCGTCGTTGACCAGGCCTTCGTCGTACAGGGTATTGAGAATCGTGTAGTGCCAGAAGGTGGCCCAGCCTTCGTTCATCACCTGGGTCTGGCGCTGCGGGTAGAAGTACTGTGCGACCTTGCGCACGATGCGCACGATTTCACGCTGCCAGGGTTTCAGCAGAGGCGCATTTTTCTCGATGAAGTACAGCAGGTTTTCCTGCGGTTCATCGGGAAAGTGTTTTTCATCCTGTGCCGACTCGGCAACGTCTCTGGTGGGCAAGGTGCGCCACAGGTCGTTAACCTGGGATTGCCGGTATTCTGCACGCTCCTTCTGGCGCCGGCGTTCCTGTTCGGCCGAGAGCTGGGAAGGACGTTTATAGCGATCGACACCGTAATTCATTAATGCATGGCAGGAGTCGAGTAACAGCTCTACTTCTTCTACGCCATAACGCTGTTCGCATTCGGTTATATAATTCCTGGCAAACAGCAGGTAGTCGATAATGGCGTCGGCGCTGGTCCACGTCTGGAACAGGTAATTGCCTTTGAAAAACGAGTTATGGCCATACGCGGCATGGGCGATCACCAGTGCCTGCATGGTCATGTTGTTCTCTTCCATCAGGTAGGCAATACAGGGGTCGGAATTGATAACAATCTCGTAGGCCAGCCCCATTTGGCCACGCTTGTAACGCCGCTCGACACCGAGAAACTCTTTGCCAAACGACCAGTGATGGTAGTTCACCGGCATACCCACGGCAGAATAGGCGTCCATCATCTGCTCGGCGCTGATGACTTCAATCTGGTTGGGGTAGGTATCCAGGCCGTAGTTTGCGGCGATGCGGGCAATTTCCCGGTCATAGCGCTCGATTAGCTCGAATGTCCATTCCGGACCTTCTGATAGCAGTTTGCCCATCATGCGACACGCTTCCTGAATAGCTCTCGAAACACCGGATAGATGTCCGCTGGTCCTTCGAGCTGCTGCATGGCAAAGTGACGACAGGCCTCGGCAACCCGTTGGTATTCCTGCCACAGGCTCTGATGAGTATCTGGCGTGATTTCAACATAGGCGAAATATTGTAGATAAGGCAGAATTTTGTTCAGCAACAGGTCACGACAGGTGCTGCTGTCGTCGCCCCAGTTGTCACCGTCCGAAGCCTGCGCAGCGTAGATATTCCACTCGCTGAGTGGATAGCGTTCGCGTATGACTTCGTGCATGAGCTTCAGTGCACTGGATACCACGGTACCGCCGGTTTCACGTGAGTGGAAAAATTCCTCTTCGCCGACTTCTTTGGCAGAGGTGTGATGGCGGATGAAGACCACTTCGATACGTTCGTAGTTGCGCGTGAGAAAAAGGTACAGCAGAATGAAAAAACGCTTGGCGATGTCCTTGCGTTCTTCATCCATGGAGCCGGACACGTCCATCAGGCAGAACATGACCGCTTGCGTAGTGGGCTTCGGTTGTTTGATGCGATTGTTGTAGCGCAGGTCGAAGGTATCGATAAACGGAATGGATTTGATGCGCTGCCTGAGGTGGATAACCTCTTCCTCGAGTTCGAGCCTGTGCGGTGAGGATTCTTCTTCGTCATCGACGGGTGGCGGCTGTAGCGCTGTCAGTTCGTCATTGACCTCGCGCAGGCGTTTCATATGTGGTCCACGCAGGGCGATGCGCCGCGCCAATGCGCCGCGCAACGAGCGTATGACATTGATATTGGTCGGCACACCTTCGCTGGTGTGGCCGGCGCGCACGCTGTTGAAGTCCACCATTTTGGCGAGCTGGGTCTTGACCAGATCCGGTAATTCCAGGTCCTCAAAAAACAGCTCCAGGAATTCTTCGCGCGACAACTGAAAGGCGAAGTCGTCGTCGCCCTCACCGCTATCGCTGGCTTTGCCGCCCTGGCCACCGGCCGCGCCTTCCGGGCGCTTGATTTTATCGCCGGTGACAAAATCGGTGTTGCCGGGGTGCACACCTTCATGACGTCCCCCCGAGCCGTGTCGAAACACAGGTTCTGACATATCTCTGTCAGGTATGTCGATCTTTTCACCGTTATCGATGTCGACAATACTGCGTCCGGACACGGCGTCGGCAACGGCACGTTTGATCTGTGCCTTGAAACGACGGATGAAACGCTGGCGGTTGACCGCGCTTTTGTTCCTGCCGTTCAGCCGCCTGTCGATAACCTGTGTCAAAACGCCGGCTCTCAGGAAACCTTACGCACGCGCAGGTACCATTCTGATAACAGGCGCACCTGCTTTTCGGTATAGCCTTTATCCACCATGCGATCCACGAAGTCTCCGTGTTTCTTCTGGTCTTCGGTGGAGGCCTTGGCATTGAATGAAATCACCGGCAACAGGTCCTCGGTGTTGGAGAACATTTTCTTTTCGATCACGCCACGCAGTTTCTCGTAGCTGGTCCAGGCCGGGTTATGGCCCTTATTGTTGGCCCGGGCGCGCAACACGAAATTGACGATTTCGTTACGGAAATCTTTCGGGTTGCTGATGCCGGCGGGTTTTTCGATCTTTTCCAGTTCTTCGTTCAGCGCTGAGCGGTCAAAACTCTCACCGGTATCCTGGTCGCGGTATTCTTCATCCTGTATCCAGTAATCCGCATAGGTGACATAGCGATCGAAGATGTTCTGGCCGTACTCGGAGTAGGACTCGAGATAAGCCGTCTGGATTTCTTTGCCGATGAATTCGGCATACTCTGACGCCAGGTAGCCTTTCAGGTAGGAGATGTACTGTTCTTCCAGCTCCGGCGCATACTGCTCCTGCTCGATCTGTTGCTCCAGTACGTATAACAGGTGTACCGGGTTGGCGGCCACCTCAGAGTGATCGTGGTTGAAGACCCTGGACAGAATCTTGAATGCAAAACGCGTCGACAGCCCGGTCATGCCTTCATCGACACCGGCGTAGTCGCGGTATTCCTGGTAGGACTTGGATTTTGGATCGATGTCCTTCAGGCTTTCCCCGTCGTAGATGCGCATCTTGGAAGAGATGCTGGAATTTTCAGGTTCCTTGAGGCGCGACAACACCGCGAACTGCGCCATCATCTGCAAGGTATCCGGTGCACAGGGGGCCTCGGCCAATGAGCTGTTGTGCAACAGCTTCTGGTAGATCTTCACTTCTTCTGAAACGCGCAGGCAATAGGGCACCTTGACTATATAGATACGGTCCAGGAAAGCTTCATTATTGCGGTTGTTCTTGAACGCCAGCCATTCCGATTCATTCGAGTGGGCGAGAATAATGCCCTCATAGGGAATCGCCGACAGCCCTTCGGTACCCATGTAGTTGCCTTCCTGCGTTGCCGTCAACAAAGGATGCAGCACTTTAATGGGCGCCTTGAACATTTCCACGAATTCCAGCAGCCCCTGGTTGGAC
>CAJXFW010000124.1 GCA_913053655.1 uncultured Thiogranum sp.
TCTCCTGACCGCGACAGCAGGCTGAAACAATCGCGCCGAAGGGCGGCGCTCCTACAAAAATAGCAACCTGTAGGAGCGGTCTCCTGACCGCGACAGCAGGCTGAAACAATCGCGCCGAAGGGCGGCGCTCCTACCCGTATTGTGGGACGTAAAATGATGACGAACAATGAATTTGACATAGTGATTGTCGGCGGCGGTCTGGTCGGGTTGTCGCTGGCAGCTGCCCTCGGCGCTTCCGATCTCAGCGTTGCCATACTCGAAGCCAGGCAACCAGTGGTCGATTGGCCGGCGGACAGCATCGACCTGCGTGTCTATGCGATTACCCGTGAGTCACAGAATCTGTTTGAGCGTGTCGGCGCCTGGCCGGCGATGTTGCCCAAAGCCGGCCCCTTTCGTGATATGCGTGTCTGGGACTCGGGCGGCAATGGTGACATTCATTTTTCCAGCGCCGATCTGGGTGAACCTTACCTGGGACACATCCTTGAATCGCGTGTTATAGAAAAAGCCTTGCTGGATGTGATTGCGGGTCTTTCCCATGTGCAGCGTTTCTGTCCGGCCACAGTGAAAGCGTTTGGTGATCTGGCTGACGGACACCGGATTGAGCTGGAAGATGGCCGTACGCTACGGGCCAGGCTGTTGGTTGGTGCTGATGGCAAGCATTCTAAGGTTCGCGATTATGCGGGTATTCACGTGCACATATCGGATTATGGTCAACAGGCGATGGTCGCGGTAGTGGCTACCGAACGTGCGCACGCAGAAACGGCCTGGCAGCGTTTTCTGCCAACCGGTCCGCTGGCATTTCTGCCGCTGGCCGATGGCAGGTCATCCATCGTCTGGTCGGCAACCAGTGACGAAGCAGAGCGTTTGCTCGAACTTGACGAGCCGAATTTCTGTACCGCGCTGGGCGAGGCTTTCGAGCAGCGTCTGGGTAGCGTAACAGCCTGTGGCGAACGGGTGCTGTTTCCCCTGCAACGCCAGTATGCGGAACACTATGTGGCGCCGCGCATTGCCCTGGTCGGCGATGCATCCCATGTTATTCATCCGCTGGCGGGGCAGGGTGTGAACCTGGGTCTGAAGGACGTCAGGGAACTTGCCAGTACGTTGCTGGATTCGCGCAAGCGTGAACGCGACATCGGCTCCCTGCCGGTGTTGCGCCGTTACGAACGCGCACGTAAAGGCGATAACATGGCCACGATGCTGGCCATGGACGGATTCAAACACCTGTTCGCCAGTCGTATTGCGCCGCTTCGCTGGGCACGGAATTTTGGCCTGAATCTGGTCGACGCTGCGCAGCCGGTAAAAAATCAGATTATGCGTGCAGCGATGGGTCTGTAACAGTTATTGAAATCACACTCAACCCCGTTCATTGCGAGCGAGGCGCGGCAATCTCTTTGGCTTGGCGCCAGACTGTAAAAGATTGCCGCGCTTCGCCCATAGAATCCCTTCGGGTCAAGGCATCGCAATGACGACACATCAGGGGTTTCTTGAAGTGTACTGTTTAGCATGTCACGCACTGGCCCCTGTATAGGCCGGCGGGACAAGAAGGAAATATGAAAGTCACCGAAATCAATATCTATCCAATCAAGTCAACGCGCCGCATCGCTCTGATGGAGAGTGAGGTTTTGCCGCGTGGATTGCCCCGGGACCGGCGCTGGATGCTGGTTGACGATGAAGGAAAGTTTATGACAGCGCGCCAGCACCCAACGCTTGCCGTGGTAGAGACGCGCTTTGTCGGTAATGTGTTGCGAGTCAGCGTCGATGAGCGGCAGTCGTTAGAACTGTCTTTGCAGCCATCGGATAGCGAAACAGTTAAGGTAACCCTATGGAGAGACCGGTGCGATGCACTGCTTGCCGGTGAGGAAGCGGACGCGTGGTTTTCGGAGTACCTCGGCATATCCTGTCGACTGGTACAGATGACGGATGATCTGGTGCGCGGTGTTGACCCGGTTTACGGACAGCGCGGAGATGAAGTCAGTTTTGCTGATGGTTTTCCGCTGTTACTGCTTTCGGAGGCGTCTCTGAAGGATCTCAATAGCAGACTGGATGAAGCTGTGTCGATGCGCCGTTTCCGGCCCAACCTGGTGGTCGATGGTGAACACCCCTATGCCGAAGACAACTGGCAACGCCTGCGTATTGGTGAGGTCGAGTTTGCAGGGGTGAAAAACTGTTCGCGCTGTGTGTTTACTACGATTGATCCGGATACCGGCATCAAACACCCTGATAAGGAACCGTTACGCACCCTGGCCGGCTACCGGCGCAGGCCGGAGGGCGGTGCCTATTTCGGCCAGAACCTGATTCCACGCAGTGGTGGCATTATCCGTATCGGGGATGCGGTGGAGATTTTAAGGTAAAAACTTAAATCTCCCTGATATGCCCCTCCCCTGTAGGAGCGCCGCCCTTCGGCGCGATGGTTACAGCCTGCTGTCGCGGTCAGGAGACCGCTCCTACGGGAGGTGTCTGTCAGCTATCAGGTTGTTTCCAGCTTGGCGAGGTCCGGTCGGCAGGGTATAGTCTGCCCTTGATCTCGCGCTGCTGCGGGAGAGGATCGGCCGGGACAGAGTCCAGAGCCGGCCGCCGAAGGCGCAACTCGCTCGGAATCGCTCAGGCAAAAGGACCGTAGCAGCAGGGCTGGACAGTGTTCAGGCCGGATCGACTCTGGAGAGCGGCCGGGACGTTTTGTAACCCGGCCCACCGAAGGGGAAGGTGCATTTTCTGTGCCTACACTCTCAGGTTACCGGACAGAGGAGCGACGGATTTTTCAGCCGTCGCCCTGTATTGTTTCCGGGTGGCGTAAAACGCAACGTTTTTCGTGGAACAGAGCTGGTATGGGAAACAAGACCCCGCTATTTGAAACACATAAGGCCATGGGCGCCAGGCTGGTGAATTTTGCCGGCTGGGAAATGCCGATTCACTACGGTTCGCAGATTGAGGAACACCATACGGTGCGTCGTGACGCCGGTATGTTTGATGTTTCGCATATGACCGTGGTTGACCTGATCGGTGCACAGGCGCGTCCTTTCCTGCGCCACCTGCTGGCTAACAATGTCGACAAGTTGCAGGATGAAGGCAAGGCCCTGTATAGCTGCATGCTCAATGAGCAGGGCGGCGTGATCGACGACCTGATTGTGTATTTTATGCACGAAAGCTGGTTTCGCCTGGTGGTGAACTCCGGTACCCGTGACAAGGACATCGACTGGATCGGTACCCAGGCCGGACCCTTTGCCATAGATGTCATCGAGCAACCGGAGCTTGCCATGATTGCCGTGCAGGGGCCCAATGCGCGCGACAAGGTGCTATCGGTGCTGGATGCATCTGTCCGTCAGTCTGTAGCTGACCTGAAACTGTTCTTTGGTGTTGAGCACGATGACTGGTTCATCGCCCGCACCGGGTATACCGGAGAAGACGGTTTTGAAATCATGTTGCCGGGTGCTGAGGCAGTGGCGTTCTGGAATGCGCTTAAAGATGCCGGCGTCGAACCCTGTGGTCTGGGTTGCCGGGATACGCTGCGTCTGGAAGCCGGCATGAACCTGTACGGTTCGGATATGGATGAATCAGTCAGTCCGCTGGTATCCGGTCTGGGCTGGACGGTAGCACTGGATCCGCCTGAAAGAGGGTTTATTGGCCAGGCAGCGCTGACCAGCGAGCGCGCAGCCGGGGTGAAGCAGAAATTCGTTGGGCTGGTGCTCGAAGACAAGGGTGTGCTGCGCAATCATCAGAAGGTTGTCACCGGCGATGGTGCGCAGGGCGAAATCACCAGCGGCAGCTTTTCTCCCACGCTGGGCCGCTCTATCGCACTGGCGCGGGTGCCTGCAAATACAGGTTCAAATTGCCATGTTGAAGTGCGCGGCAAGCTGCTGGCAGCGCGCGTGGTCAAACCACCATTTGTGCGCAATGGCAAAGTACAAATCGATCTGGAATAACGTAAAGGGGAATCAGTCATGAGTGAATTGCCGGGCGATCTGAAATTCAGCAAGAGTCACGAGTGGGTGCGCGTCAACGATGACGGGACGGTCACAATCGGTATAACCGATCATGCGCAGGAGCAGCTGGGTGACATGGTGTATGTAGAGGTACCGGAGCAGGGACGCGAACTCAAAGCGGAAGAAGCCTGTGCTGTGGTTGAGTCAGTCAAGGCGGCATCCGACGTCTATTCGCCGCTGGCGGGTGTAGTCGTGGAAGCGAATGAAGAGCTGGCCGATTCCCCCGAAGCGGTCAACCAGGATGCTTACGGTGCGGGTTGGCTGATGAAACTAAAACCGGCATCGAGTGATGCGTTGAATGATCTGATGGATCCTGTTGCTTACCAGGCTTTTATTGACGCCGAATAGTTGAAACCAGAGCATTATGCGCAAGATCCAGGGAGTCTCTGATATATCGTCATACCGGCGAATGCCGGTATCCATTACATTGAATCTCCTGGATTCCGGCCTTCGCCGGAACGACGAAAAACAGATATACAGGTAACTGCAGTTTATGCCCTTTATACCCCATACAGAAAACGACATACGCGAAATGCTGGACAGCATCGGCGTGTCCGATATCGAGCAATTATTTGACGAAATTCCAGGCGAACTGCGTTGCGAGTCGATGGACAGGA
This sequence comes from uncultured Thiogranum sp., assembly GCA_913053655.1. GTDB lineage: Bacteria > Pseudomonadota > Gammaproteobacteria > DSM-19610 > DSM-19610 > Thiogranum. The sequence goes on from CAJXFW010000124.1 coordinate 4,598, forward strand.
TTCCCGAAGCATTAACCGAACACGAAGTCAGCCGGTTAATGGGGCAGCGTGCCGCACAGGACGGTCAGCCGCTGTGTTTTATAGGCGCCGGTGCCTATGAACATCATATTCCGGCGGCTGTATGGGAGATTACCACCCGTGGCGAATTCTACAGCGCCTATACGCCCTACCAGGCGGAGGCCAGCCAGGGTACCTTGCAGCTGATTTACGAATTCCAGAGCATGATGACGGCACTGATGGCGATGGACGTGTCCAATGCTTCGTTGTACGACGGTGCCTCTGCATTGGCCGAAGCCACACTGATGGCTATACGTGCCAACCGCAAATCAAAAACGCGGCGCATCCTGCTGCCGACAGCGGTACATCCTGCCTATCGTAAAACCACGCATAGTATTGTCAACAACCAGAATATCGAACTGGTGAATGTGCCTTACGACGATCAGGGTGGTCACACCAGCGTTGCAAGTCTTGCGCAGTATGACGGCGAAGACATCGCAGCAGTCGTGATTGCACAACCCAATTTCTTTGGCGTGCTGGAAGACGTGGATGCCTTGACTGACTGGGCACACGCTAATGGTGCGCTGGTTATCGCGGTGGTCAATCCGGTAGCCATGGCGTTGCTGAAGCCACCGGGTCAGTGGGGTGAAAATGGTGCGGATATTGTTGTCGGTGAAGGCCAGCCATTAGGTGTGCCGCTGTCGTCCGGTGGCCCTTATTTTGGTTTCATGTGCTGCAAGCAACAGTACGTGCGGCAGATGCCCGGGCGTATTGTCGGGCGTACCGTGGATCGCGATGGCAGGGTGGGATATACGCTGACCTTGCAGGCGCGCGAACAGCATATACGGCGTTCCAGGGCGACGTCGAACATCTGTACCAACCAGGGGTTGCTGGTTACCGCTGCGACCATACACATGGCGCTGGTTGGTGGCGAAGGCTTGCGCCGGGTGGCGCTGGCCTGCCATGCCAATACGCGCAAGCTGGTAGAAAAGCTCGGCAATGAGCATATCCGCCTGCGTTTCAATCGACCGTATTTTCACGAGGCGGTGTTGACCAGCGCATTGCCGTTGAAGCGTTTGCTACGGCCGCTGTATGCGCATAACCTGCAACCCGGCTATGAGCTGTCAGAGGACTACCCGGAGCTGGGTGAATCATTGCTGGTGTGCGCGACCGAAACAAAGAGCGACGCGGATCTTGATCTCTACCGGGACCACATGAAACGTGTCATTGAAAAGCAGACAACGGCGGGTTGTCCGGTTCAACCAAAGATGGCTTAGGGAACCTCTGATCAATTCAGCTTTCGTCATTCCGGCGTATGCCGGAATCCATGGATTTCAGTGCATTGGATGCCGGCCTGCGCCGGCATGACGGATTAATCAGAGCTTCCTTAGTCTATCAATCATGTTTGAGGAGAGGGACAATGGCAACGATCACCTTGCAGGGTAATGAAATTCACACCAATGGCGAATTGCCTGCTATCGGCAGTCAGGCACCGGGTTTTCATCTGGTTGACGGCGAGCTCGCAGACAAGTACCTGACAGATTATGCAGGCAAGAAAAAATTGCTGAACATTGTGCCGAGCCTTGATACCGGCGTCTGTGCGGCCTCCAGTATGATGTTTAACAAGTCGGCGGCAGAGCATGCCAATGCGGTTATTCTTATAATCTCGTCGGATCTTCCGTTTGCGCAGGAACGATTTTGCAAGGCCGAAGGTATCGACAAGGTCGTGCCCTTGTCCATGATGCGTTCACGCAACTTTGCCAAGGACTACGGTGTGTTGATCGAAGACGGGCCGCTCGCCGGGATTACCGCACGCGCGGTTGTCGTGCTCGATGAAAATGACAAAGTAGTGTATACCGAACTGGTCCCCGAGATTGCCCAGGAACCGGATTACCACAAGGCGCTGACAGCACTGGCCGGTGAGTAGGAGCGGGCTTGCCCGCGAACAGTTCGCGGGCAAGCCCGCTCCTACAGGGGTTTGTACGAGATTAGACTTTTGAGAGACTGAGATGCTTATTTTCGAACACTCACAAACTGGCCGACGCGCTACCGCCCAGGCGCCATTTGACAGTATGGCGGCCGATGATCTGCCCGCAGAACTGCTGCGCGATGGCATAGCGGCCTTGCCCGAAGTCTCGGAAATGCAGACAGTGCGTCACTACACCCGCCTGTCACAGAAGAATTTCTCCATTGATACCCAGTTCTATCCGCTGGGTTCCTGCACCATGAAATACAACCCGCGGGCCTGCAACACGCTGGCGATGCTGCCAGGCTTCCTGGCGCGCCACCCGCTGGCGCCGGCCAGTGAAGGCCAGGGTGTGCTGGCCTGCCTGTACGATTTGCAGGAAATGCTAAAGGATGTAACTGGTATGCAGGCGGTGTCGCTTACGCCGGCGGCCGGTGCCCAGGGCGAGTTTGCCGGAGTCGCCATGATCCGTGCCTATCACGAGGCGCGCGGTGATACGGTGCGTGACGAGATTCTGGTGCCGGATGCGGCGCACGGTACCAACCCGGCGACGGCGACCATGTGCGGATACAAGATACATGAGATCCCGACCGGCGCGAACGGTGATGTTGATGTTGATGCTCTGCGCGAGGCAGTAGGTCCGCAAACTGCGGGTATCATGTTGACAAATCCATCGACGCTCGGTGTATTCGAACAGCGTATCGAGGAGATCGCCGGGATTGTGCACGAAGCCGGCGGCCTGCTGTATTACGACGGCGCTAATCTGAACGCCATTCTCGGCAAGGTGCGTCCCGGCGATATGGGTTTTGATGTTATTCACATGAACCTGCACAAGACCTTTTCTACACCGCACGGCGGCGGCGGCCCGGGCGCCGGCCCGGTGGGTGTCAGTGAGCGGCTGGAACCTTTTCTGCCCGTGCCTCTTATTGGCTACGATGGTGATGAATATGCCTGGATTACAGAGCAGGACCGCCCGCAAAGTATCGGGCGTCTGTCGGCCTTCATGGGTAATGTCGGCGTCCTGTTACGCGCCTACATCTATGCGCGCATGCTGGGCAGGGAGGGCATGCACCGCGTCGCCGAGTTCGCTACCCTGAACGCCAATTACCTGATGAAGCGTTTGCAGGCAGCCGGTTTTGACCTGGCATACCCGGAGCGTCGCGCCACACACGAATTTATCGTGACGCTCAAACGTCAGAAAAAAGAGCAGGGTGTCAGCGCCATGGATTTTGCCAAGCGCCTGCTGGATTTCGGTTTCCACGCACCGACCACCTACTTCCCGATGCTGGTGCCAGAGTGCCTGCTGATCGAGCCAACCGAGACCGAGAGTCGTGAAGAGCTGGACAATTTTGTCGAGGCAATGGCGAAGATACTTGAAGAGGCGCAGCAGAACCCGGACTATTTGCACGAGGCCCCGCATACGCAACCGGTGCGCAGACTGGACGAAGTGCGCGCAGCGCGCGAGCTGGACCTGCGCTGGGTCGTGGGCGATTCATGAACCTTAAACTTTAAGGAGACTTTGATTAGTTCGTCATTCCGGCGTATGCCGGAATCCAGCACGCTGATTTTCCTGGATTCTGGC
>CAJXFW010000125.1 GCA_913053655.1 uncultured Thiogranum sp.
GCTGTTCCATGTGTCTGGCCATGAATGCCGACCGGCTGGAACCGGGCGAGCGCTGTGCCTCAACTTCGAATCGTAATTTCGAAGGGCGGCAGGGTGCCGGTGGTCGTACCCATCTGGTGGGTCCGGCAATGGCTGCGGCCGCGGCGGTAGCCGGTCATTTTATTGATGTTCGTGAACTGGAAGATATGAGGAACCTCTGATTAATACCTTTAACGTTACCGTCATCCCGGAACGTTACCGTCATCCCGGAACATTACCGTCATCCCGGAACGTTACCGTCATCCCGGCGCATGCCGGGATCCAGTATATTCAGCGCCTTGGATACCGGCCTTCGCCGGTATGACGGATTAATCACAGATTCCCCAGGTTGAACTTGTTACCGATACATGAGCAGGATATGCGCTATGAAAAAATTTGAAGTATTAAACGGCCTGGTGGCGCCGATGGACCGGCCTAACGTCGATACCGACGCCATCATTCCCAAACAGTACCTGAAGTCGGTCAAGCGCACCGGCTTCGGCCCCAACCTGTTTGATGACTGGCGCTACCTGGAACCCGGGGAACCGGGCCAGGATCACAGCAGGCGTAAACTGAACCCCGATTTTGTGCTGAACCAGCCTCGCTACAGCGGCGCACAAATACTACTGGGCCGGGAAAATTTTGGCTGCGGTTCATCGCGTGAACACGCGGTGTGGGCGCTGGAAGACGCGGGATTTCGCGCGGTGATGGCGCCGGGCTTTGCCGACATATTTTTCAGCAACTGTTTCAAGAACGGTGTGCTGCCGATTGTGCTGGATGCGGGTGTTATGGATCGGCTGTTTGCTGAGACCAGTGCTAATGAGGGTTACCGCTTGAAAGTGGATCTCGATGCGCAGACCATCACCCTGCCGAGCGATGAGGTGATCGGCTTTGAGGTGGACACGTTCCGCAAGCACTGCCTGCTTAACGGGCTGGACGATATCGGCCTCACCTTGCAGCACGCTGATGACATTCGTGCTTATGAGGTGCGCCGCCGGACGGAAGTGCCGTGGTTGTTCGGTGCGGTGTGATTTTCGTCTTTGCGAGCGCAGCGCGGCAATCTCGTGACGTGGCATCAGCCGGTTGGAGATTGCCACGTCGCTACGCGCCTCTTGAAGAACTTACTCCGTCGTTCCGGCGAAAGCCGGAATGACGGGGTTGTTCTTCCCCGATTTGTCACCGCGCAGCGGGGTGAGTTGCTCGCAATGACATGGACAATTTGGTGATTTGGAGCCTCTCCGACCAACTTCAGGAAAAGCTGCTATGAAAAAAATTCTAGTTCTCCCCGGCGATGGGATCGGTCCGGAGATCGTCGCGGAAGCGGTGAAGGTACTGGATCGGCTGAAGGCTGAAGGCCTTGCGGTGGAACTGGAGCAGGGTCTGGTTGGTGGTTCGGCCTATGACGTCAAGGGGCACCCGCTACCGGAAGACACGCTGATACAGGCGCGCGCAGCGGATGCGATCTTGCTGGGCGCGGTCGGTGGACCACAATACGAATCTCTCGACCGTCCGTTGCGCCCCGAGCAGGGTTTATTGGGCCTGCGTGCCGAACTGAAACTGTTTTCGAATCTGCGCCCGGCCATCCTGTATCCGCAACTGGCAGATGCTTCCACGCTAAAACCGGAAGTGGTGTCCGGCCTGGACATCATGATTGTGCGTGAGCTGACCGGCGGTATTTACTTCGGCCAGCCACGCGGGGTGCGCACGCTGGAAAATGGCGAGCAGGAAGGTTTCAACACGCTGGTGTACCGTGAATCGGAGATCGAGCGTATCGCGCACTCCGCTTTCGCGATTGCACGCAAGCGCAGCAAGCGTCTGTGCTCGGTGGACAAGGCCAACGTGCTGGAAGTGACCGAGCTGTGGCGGCAGGTCATGTTGCGTGTTGCAAAAGATTATCCGGATGTCGAGCTAAGTCACCTGTACGTGGACAACGCCGCCATGCAGCTGGTACGCGCACCCAAACAGTTTGATGTGCTGGTGACCACCAATATGTTCGGCGATATTCTTTCAGATACCGCGGCCATGCTGACCGGTTCGATCGGGATGCTGCCGTCAGCTTCACTGGATGCCAATGGCAAGGGTATGTACGAGCCCATCCATGGCTCGGCACCCGACATTGCCGGACAGGGCGTGGCCAATCCGCTGGCGACCATTCTGTCGGTGGCCATGATGCTGCGCTACAGTTTCGGGCAGGCGGACGTGGCCGACAGTATTGAAGCCGCGGTAGGCAAGGTGCTGGATCAGGGGCTGCGCACGCCGGATATTGCCGCCGAAGGGCAGGTGACTGTTGGAACCACGCAGATGGGCAACGCCGTTGTGGCGGTGCTTTAAAGATTAAGGCAGGGTCGAATGGCACTAAGTTAAGCCAAAATAGCACCCGTCATCCCGGCGCAGGCCGGGATCCAGGCTGTTTAATCAAGCATTATGGATTCCGGTATTCACCGGAATGACGGGAATACGACCATTCGGGGCTTAACTTAGTGTCATTCAAGGCAGGGTCTTATTATCCCGTCATGCCGGCGTATGCTGGCATCCATACGTTGAGTATCCTGGATTCCGGCCTGCGCCGGAATGACGGTGGAAGAAAATACAGGAACAGGAGTCATTATGAGTCGTACATTCGATGTTGCCGTAGTCGGCGCCACCGGCACGGTCGGTGAAGTTATGCTGGAGATTCTCGCCAAACGCAAGTTCCCGGTGGGCGAGGTTTACCCGCTGGCCAGCGAACGTTCCGCCGGCAGCAGGGTGCAGTTTGGCGGCAAGATGCTCAAGGTGCAGAATCTCGCCGATTTCGATTTTTCGAAAGCACAGATTGGTTTGTTTTCCGCCGGCGCGTCCATATCAAAAGAGTATGCACCAAAGGCAGCTGCCGCAGGCTGCGTGGTGATCGACAACACCTCGCAGTTTCGCTATGACGACGAGATTCCACTGGTGGTGCCGGAGGTGAATCCGGACCAGATCGCTAATTACGTGGATCACGGCATTATCGCCAATCCCAACTGTTCGACCATTCAGATGCTGGTGGCTTTGAAGCCGATTCATGACGCGGCAGGTATTGAGCGTATCAACGTCTGCACTTATCAGGCGGTATCCGGTACCGGTAGGGAAGCCATCAAAGAGCTGGCCGGACAGGCAGCTAACTTGTTGAATGCAAAAGATGTTGAGGTCAGCGTTTACCCAAAACAGATAGCCTTCAACGTGCTGCCACACATCGATGTGTTCCAGGACAATGGCTATACCAAGGAAGAGATGAAAATGGTGTGGGAGACTCGTAAAATCCTGGGTGATAACACTATTCAGGTCAATCCAACCGCTGTGCGCGTGCCGGTCTTTTTCGGCCATTCGGAAGCTGTTCATATTGAAACCCGGAAGAAGATGCGCGCGGATCAATGTCGCCGGTTGCTGGCGGCCGCACCGGGGATTGTGGTTATGGATGAACACAAGGATGGAGGCTATCCGACAGCGGTTACCGAGGGCGCAAACAGCGATCCAGTGTACGTAGGTCGCATTCGTGAAGATATCTCGCACCCAAGAGGTTTAGATTTATGGGTGGTCGCCGATAATGTGCGCAAAGGGGCAGCCCTTAACAGTATCCAGATTGCTGAATTACTGGTAAAAAACTACCTCTGATCTATCCTTGACGGGGTGGTTTGACGGGGCTGTCGGTTGCGTACACGGATCGTTCGGGAGGGCGGCCGGGTTCGCCATATTTTTGCGGACAAGGAAAAAAGGGGACTTTTATGTTCAGGAAATCGGCCTTGGCAATGGCAATGCTGGGTTCACTGGCCAGCGCAAACGTGGCTGCCCTGGGACTGGGTGAGATTGACCTAAAATCAGCGCTTAATCAGCCACTTAATGCGGAAATAGAGCTGCTTTCTGCAACCTCGGCCGAGCTTGGACAGATCAAGGTTACGATCGGTTCTTCAGATGCCTTTGAGAATGCGGGTATCGACCGGCCTGTTTTTCTGAGCAAGTTCAAATTTAACGTTAAGACCAATGCGGAAGGCAAGCCGGTGGTGCAGATCACCAGCCGCGACGTGGTTCGCGAGCCCTTCCTCGATTTCCTGGTGGAACTCTCCTGGAGCAAGGGCCGGCTAGTGCGCGAATATACCGTGCTGGTTGATCCTCCAGTCACTATGCCGGCAGCCGCTCCGATTCCGCAGACCCCGGCGGTACGGTCGAGCGTACCCTATACTCCGGCAGTTGCTCCCGCGACCCATGTTACCCACACCGCCCGGATGCCGCCGGCTTATGCTGCACCGGGCGAATATGGCCCGACGCGGCGTAACGACACCTTGTGGAGGATCGCACAGCAGGTTCGGCCCGATAGCGATGTCAGCATCGAACAGACCATGCAGGGTTTGCTGCGCGCCAATCCGGAAGCATTTGTCAACAACAACATCAATGACCTGAAAGCAGGTTACGTACTGCGTGTTCCGTCTCGCGAAGAGCTGACTTCCGTCAGCCGGGCAGAGGCGGCGCGCGAATCCCGCGCCCAGTATGCCGTATGGCGTGAAGCGCGCGGGATCCTGACGCCGACCCCGAGCGAAGCAACGGTGCAGGCGGCTTTACCAGGCACGAGCACCCCGGTTGAATCACATTTAACGCTGGTTTCCCCGGACACAGCCGAGGGTGGTGCCAGCAACGCAAGTGCTGAAACCGGTGCCGAGCTGGAAACCATGCAACAGGACCTGCTGATGGCCAACGAAGCGCTGGAAGCGCAGCGTCGCCAGAGCGAGGATATGTCGCAGCGCCTGTCTGTGCTTGAAGAACAGATTGTAAACATGCAACGCCTGATCCAGCTCAAGGATGATGAGTTGGCCAGACTGCAATCGCGTGCGGGTGAGGAACCTGCCGTAGCAGCTGGTGAAGCAGTAGCTGAACCGACAGCGGATGTATCTTCCGAAGCACCCGCGGAAATGGACGAGCAGCTGGTGGCGGAAGCAGACACCGGTGAACCGGTTGCCGGCACAGATGCACTGGTTGACGCACCGGTTGCGGAAGACGCAGGTGTTAGTACGGAAACTGAAATTGTGGCGGGCGTTGAAATTCCTGCCGACGAAGCTGTCGATGCCGAAGTGCCTGTAACGCCTGATGAGATCGTAGCTGATGAGCCATCAGCCGTTAGTGAGCCGGAGCCGGTAGTGACCGAACCCGTCGCAGAAGCGCCTATTACTACGCCTGGTTTTGTTGATCGCCTGCTGGCAAACCCGTTATGGCTGGGTGCCGGTGGCGTTGTGCTCGCCCTGCTTGCTTTCTTCGGTTTGCGTCGCAAGCGTAGCGTGGAGACTGAATTTCAGGAGAGCATCCTGCAGGCAGCACGCGGAGAATCCACCGGGTCTGACAGCGAGATCGTGGGGTCCGGACCGGATTCGACAGATTCGGCCAGCAATGAGTCCTCGCTACTTTCCGAATTTGCAGTCAGCGATATGGGTTCGATCAAAAATGATGGCGAGGCAGATCCTCTGGCCGAGGCCGATGTCTACCTGGCCTACGGGCGCTACCAGCAGGCAGAAGACCTGATCCGGGACGCGCTGGACAAGGATGCTGAAAACGAGAATCTGAATCTCAAGATGCTGGAAATCTATCTTGCCGGCAAGAACCAGTCAGCTTTTGACGAGCAGGCCCAGGGTATTCTGGCCAGGCTGGAAAACAGTGACCACCCGATGTGGGTAAAAGTCGCTGAGATGGGTCGTGACCTGAGCCCGGACAACCCGATGTACCAGGCCGGTGCTGAGCCTGTTGTCAGCGACTCGGATGATGATACGGAAATGGACTCGTTATCTGAAGATATCAACTTTGACCTGGATGACAACACGGCGCCTTCTTCCGAGGCGTCTGAAGAGGTTGCCGAAACTGACCAGGATATTGCGGCAACTGACGATGCAGGTCTGGAATTCGATATAGACCTTTCTTTTGATGCTACTGATGAAAACAAGCCGGACAGCGTAGAGTTTACACCCCCGGAAGCGTCCGAACCGCGGCCGAATGTTGATATGGATAGCGTCGAACCGGACGCTGCCATGAACGACGACGCCCTGGAATTTGATATGGAGGGTCTGGACATGGATAGCGAAGCAGCGCAGGAAGCGGAGCCCGAAGGCGATGGTGAACTGACGGACCTGGATGAAGTCTCCACCAAACTGGACCTTGCACGAGCCTACATTGACATGGGCGATCCGGATGGTGCGAAAAGCATTCTTGATGAAGTCATGGAAGAAGGTAACGACGAGCAGCAGAATGAAGCGCGCGGCATTATGGAGCAGATGACTTCATCGTCATAAATCCAGCCCGATAGCCGGACAGAAAATCCCCGCTTTTGCGGGGATTTTTTTGGTTAGAATACCGGCATGCGAATTGTCTGCGGAGTAGAGTACAACGGCGCCGGTTTCCATGGCTGGCAACGTCAGCCCCACGCGCAGCGCCACGTAGCAATGACTTGGACTCAGAGACTCAAGCGAGTGTTCAATATTGATGTGGAAACCTGTCCGGAATGCCTCTGTATACTCCTATGTTGTGCAAGCGTTGACTCGACAGGGTGACGGTTGCTCTGAGAGCAGGCATTGGAGGGGAAACGGGCGAAAGAGGGCGGGTTTTCAGGGTGATGCGCCGTGATTTGGGGAAGAGTCCAGGATGATCGCGGTGAAAAGTGAGTCAAACGGTGTTCAAATAGTGGTGGATGTGATTGGGGATAGCGTTAATACTATCTATACTCCAAACCAGAATTAAGAAAGCAGGGGTTCGCTGTGTTGTTGGATGATATACGAGTTCAAAAAGATGCAATCGTTGCGCTGGGCCGCGAATTTGGCGCCACGCATATCCGCGTGTTCGGGTCAGTCGCTCGTTGTGAAGAAAGGCCGGACAGCGATATCGATTTTCTGGTGGAATTTCCTCAGGGCTATGACTTGTTTGGCCAGCGATTACCGTTGGCCGAGCAACTTGCCCGTTTACTGAAACGACGCGTGGACTTGGTTCCCGAGCATGAGCTTAACCGGCATATCCGGGAGCAGGTGCTGAGTGAGGCTGTAGAAATATGAGTAAACCCTGGCAGCCCTATGCACAGCATATTCTGGACGCCATCGCGAAAATTCAGCGTATCCAGGCACGGGGCGATCTCACGCAGGATGAGATATTGTACGATGCTGCGTTGCGTAATTTGCAAACTCTGTCCGAAGCAACACAGTTATTGCCGGAGCAAAAGAAAACGGCCTGCCCAACTATACCGTGGTCTGAAATCAGCGGGTTCCGCAATATTCTTGTGCATAATTACCTCGGCAATATCGATCCAATAACCGTTGCATCAGTTATCGATAAACATCTTAAGCCGCTCGAACAATGCATTGTGGCGATGTTGGGCAGTGAAGGAATTACCGGCGAATAGAAGGTTAGGCTTCTGCAAGCCTGTGCGTGAGTTTTGCGTGAATGAGCGGTGAATCGTCCTGCTTTGTTATGCAAATAGCGCAACGAGCGCCCCGGTAAGGTGTTGAAAACTTTAGTTGCATAGTGGCGGAGTCCGGACTGAAAATCCCCGCTTTTGCGGGGATTTTTTTGGTTAGAATACCGGCATGCGAATTGTCTGCGGAGTAGAGTACAACGGCGCCGGTTTCCATGGCTGGCAACGCCAGCCTCATGCGCGCTCTGTGCAGGCTGACATCGAAGCGGCCTTGTCCAGGGTAGCCGATCAACCGATACAGGTAGTATGCGCCGGTCGTACCGACGCTGGAGTCCATGCCACCTGGCAGATTATCCACTTTGACAGCCCGGTGGAGCGCAGTGAACGCTCCTGGATGCTGGGTGCCAACGCCAATCTGCCGGATGACGCCCGCCTGCTCTGGGCACGTGCAGTAGACAACGAATTTCATGCCCGCTTCTCTGCTCAGGAACGTAGTTACCGCTATGTCATCCTGAATCGCGAAGTTCGCAGTGCGCTGTTACACCGCCAGGTCACCTGGCATTACCAACCGCTGGAGGTGTCACGTATGCAGGAGGGCGCCAGTTATCTGTTGGGTGAACACGATTTCTCGTCATTCCGGGCGCTGGCGTGTCAGGCGCACAGCCCGGTGCGTACCATCCATCGGCTGGAGATAACCCGCAGCGGCGAATACCT
>CAJXFW010000126.1 GCA_913053655.1 uncultured Thiogranum sp.
TAAGGAAGCTCTGATTAATTCGGTTTCCGTCATTCTGGCGCATGCCAGAATCCAGTGGTTTCAACGAGTTGGATACCGGCTACCGGATCAAATCCGGCACGGGCTTCGCCGGCATGACATATTCAGTTCATTATAAGAGCCCTAGCTCCGCAAAGGAGGCTGCAGTCTGGTCACCGATAATGACGTGATCCAGAACGCGGATGTCGACCAGTCCCAGCGCGTCTTTCAGCCGTCGCGTTATGCGCCGGTCAGCGTCGCTGGGTTCGGCAATGCCCGACGGGTGGTTGTGGGCCAGAATGACTGCGGCCGCATTGTGCTGCAGCGCGCGGCATATAACCTCCCGGGGGTGCACGCTGGCGCCGTCAATGGTTCCCCGGAACAGCTCCTCGTAGCAGATCAGCCGGTGGCGGCTGTCCAGAAACAGGCAGGCGAAAACCTCGTAGGGGTAGTCGCGCAGCCGGGCGGTCAGGTAACGTCGGGTATCGGCCGGATTGCTTAACGCATCGCTGCGCACCAGGTTTTCGCCCAGCTGGCGGCGGGCCAGTTCCAGAACTGCCTGCAACTGGGCATACTTGGCGTTACCCAGCCCCCTGGTTTTGCAGAAGCGCTTCCGATCGGCCTGTAACAGCTGGCGCAATCCGCCGTATTCCCTGACCAGATTTCGCGCCAGTCCGACAGCGCTAAGTCCGGGTACGCCGGTGCGCAGAAATATTGCCAGTAGTTCGGCATCGGAAAGGGCGCCGGGTCCCAGGGACAATAATTTTTCGCGGGGCCGTTCCGCTTCCGGCCAGTCACTAATCGGCATGCATAACCTCCTTGTTGTCCGGTATTCGTCCACCCGATCCTTCGGATGTTCAGCGCTCCAAATCCGCCGCTGGGCCGGAATCATGGAACGTCGGCATTCCATTGTAAAGGCTGCCCTTTTCGGTGGCGTCGGTTCTGGTACACTGCCCTGCAATGAACCTGCTTGCCGAAAAACGGATTCTGCTCGGTGTTAGTGGCGGTATCGCCGCTTACAAAAGTGCCGAACTGGTGCGCCGGCTGCGTGCCGCCGGCGCCATGGTGCGCGTTGTTATGACCTCCGCCGCTACCGGCTTTGTGAGTGCCAGGACCTTTCAGGCACTCAGCGGCGAGATTGTCCGGTGCGGCTGGTCGGACGATCAGAGCGGTATGGATCATATCGAGCTGGCGCGCTGGGCGGAGCGCATTCTGATTGCGCCGGCGAGTGCAGACACCCTGGCCCGCCTGGCGCAGGGCCGTGCTGACGATCTGCTGGCAGCCATTTGCCTGGCCAGCAGGGCCCCGTTGCTGGTGGCGCCAGCCATGAACCAGGCCATGTGGCGCCACGCCGCTACCCGTGACAATGTACAGCGCCTGCTTGAGCGAGGCGTGCAGGTGTGTGGTCCTGACACGGGTGAGCAGGCCTGTGGCGATGTCGGTCCGGGCCGCATGCTGGAGCCACAGATTTTACAGCAGGTCTTGTCAGATTCATTTGCCAATGGGCGCCTGGCAGGCCTGAAAGTCGTGGTGACTGCCGGCCCCACACGTGAAGCGGTGGATCCGGTACGTTTTCTCGGCAACCGCAGTTCGGGAAAAATGGGGTATGCCGTTGCCAGGGCTGCCCGTGAGGCCGGAGCCAGCGTAGCGCTTGTCAGTGGCCCGGTCGCGCTGGAGGCGCCAACCGGCATACAGCGGGTGATGGTGGAATCCGCGCAGGAGATGCTTGAAGCGGTGCTGGCACGGATAGAGGGCTGTGACATCTTTATTGCCACCGCTGCGGTGGCCGATTACCGGCCGGTAGCTCCCGAGCCACAGAAAATTAAAAAGCAGGCCAGTGACTGGTCGCTGCAACTGGAACCGGTGCCGGACATTCTGGCAATGGTAGCGGCACTGGAAAAACGACCCTGGTGTGTCGGTTTCGCCGCCGAGACCGAACACCTGGAACAAAATGCCCGCAAAAAGCGCATGCACAAGGGTGTGGAAATGATCGCTGCCAACCAGGTCGGAGGGGAACTGGGTTTTGAAAGCGATAATAACGAACTTCTATTGGTCTGGGAGGGCGGAGAGCGCCAATTACCGGTAGCGGACAAGAACCTGCTGGCTGATCAGCTGGTCGAGCAGGTCGCAGACCTTTATGCCGATCAAAACACGGCGCACGAACCTTTGGAGAACCATGCAAAGCATTCAGCTTAAAATTCTTGATTCGCGCATTGGCAATGAATTCCCGCTACCTGGCTACGCAACAGATGGTTCTGCGGGCATGGATCTGCGCGCCTGCCTGGATAAGACCCTGACGCTGGAACCGGGGCAGACCGAGTTGTTACCCACCGGGCTGGCGATACATATTGCCGACCCCGGGCTGGCGGCCATGTTGTTACCGAGATCAGGTCTGGGTCACAAGCACGGGATCGTGCTGGGTAATCTGGTCGGGCTGATCGACTCCGATTACCAGGGGCAGCTTTTTGTGTCTTGCTGGAACCGGGGTAGCCGTGCGTTTACCATTGAACCGGGAGAGCGGGTTGCGCAGATGATCTTTGTACCGGTAGTACGCGCCGGGTTTGAAGTTGTTAAGGAATTTGTCGATAGTGATCGTGGGGCGGGCGGATTTGGTCATACCGGCCGCGCCTAAAGCGCCTACTTTTGGCGCCTAAAGCGCCTACTTTTGGCGCCTAAAGCGCCTACTATTGGTGCCTGGGAAAACTGTGCCAGGATGTAAGGAATTTAGGGACTGTAATGAAATTACCTTTCCGATCGGGTAAAGATAAACAGGTCAGGTCCAAACCGGTGAGGGGCGCTTCTGCTGTCAATCTCACACGTTTCAGTCTGCGCAGCCAGATGCTGTTATTGGTGCTGGTCGGGATCCTGCTGACCATTGTGCCGCCTACGGTCGTGTATCTGCAAACAGTACTGGAACTCAAGGAAGCGGAGCAGAAACAAGCTGAATTGTCGGCCAGTATGTTTGCCGGCAGTTTCCGCCAGTGGGTGGACAGGCAGGCGGCAACCGCAGAACTGGTCAGCAAGGACCCGCAGCTTGCGCGCCTCCTGGTTGAGGGCAATGAAGAAAAGCTGACTGCCAGGGCAGAATCTCTGGCCTATCTGTTCCCGTCTTCGGTGCGGGTGCGTTTGCTACAGCCCGGTATTGACGAAGTGGATCTGGAGGCCAGTCCCCCCATTAGCTATGCCGTGCTGGAAATGCTGAAGTATTCGGAGACCCAGGACACGCCACCCCCCGTTGAAGTCCACATGTCCGGTACACCGCAGCAGCACATCAACCTGGTGCGACGGGTACTCGACCCGTCCGGGCGGCGTATTGTGGGTCATCTGATGGTGAGCTTTTCGGTGCAACAGTTGCAGAAGCTGTTGGATCATGGTGCGGTGAACGGTTACGTGGAACTTCAGCAGGTGGTTGGTGCGACGCCGTTGGTGCTTGGAAGTTATGGATCTGCGGATTCCAAACAGGGTCCACCTGACAGCCAGGCGCCGATTTTAGGTAGCCGCTGGCGGGTGGCTTACTGGTCGTCCGATCAGGCGCATCTGGGTAGTAGCGCGCTGATGACGACAGCCGGCCTGGCCGGTGGTGTTGCGGCAATCCTGCTGGCTGCTCTGGTCTGGTTTGTGTTTCGCAAAGTGGGGTTGGCGCTGGGCAAGGATCAGGCGACATTGCTTACGATTGTCAAGGATATGAACGAAGGACGGGTAAAGCCCGATTATTCGAATGTGCTTGTGGAGATGCACGACACCATAGAACTGATGGCACGGGCTGTCAGCGCAGGCGTTGCACGCGCGGCATCGGCAGCAGCAGCCCGGGAAGGACCGGCGAAGAGTAGTCCCCGGCCCGAGGATGAGGCTGTTGTGGATGAAGTCAACGCTGACCTGCTATTCGATGAAAACGCACTGGATATATCCAGAGTCGACGTCCGGGAAGAGAAGTCGGACCCCGGCATATTCCGCGCCTACGATATACGCGGCATCGTCGGCGAGACCCTGTCAGTAGACCTGGCTTTCGACATTGGTCGCGCCATCGGTAGCGAGGCATACTACCGCGGTGAGCAGACGGTGGTAGTTGGGCGGGACGGGCGTTTGTCAGGGCCGGACATGACAACAGCGCTGATTCGTGGCCTGCTGGCAACGGGTCGTGACGTCAAGGATATCGGCCGGGTACCGACGCCCGTGCTGTATTTTGCCGCACAATATCTGGGTGCCAGTTCAGGTGTTATGGTCACGGGTAGCCATAACCCAAAAGACTACAATGGTTTCAAGATTGTCCTGGGTGGCGAGACACTCGCCAATGAAGCCATAGACAGCTTGCGTCAGCGTATTGAATCGGGCGATATGCTGACGGGTGAAGGGACTGTTGAAGAAGTGGATGTATTGCCTGACTACATCGAGCGGGTCAAGTCTGACGTGCAGCTTGTGCGACCCATCAAGGTAGTGGTGGATTGTGGCAACGGAGTGGCCGGCGAAGCAGCGCCAAAACTGTTGCAGGCGCTGGGTTGCGAGGTCGTTGAGCTGTTCTGTGAAATTGACGGCAACTTCCCGAATCATCACCCGGATCCCGGTAAAACAGAAAATCTGGCAGCATTGATACACGCGGTGCAGGAACAGGGTGCCGAGCTTGGTATTGCGTTCGACGGTGATGGCGACCGTATCGGCGTTATCAGTTCACAGGGAGAGATAATCTGGCCGGACCGTTTGCTGATGTTGCTGGCCATTGATGTACTGTCGCGTAATCCGGGCGCCCAGATTATTTATGACGTGAAGAGCTCACGCCATGTCGCCGATGTTGTCGCTGAACATGGTGGCGAGCCACTGATGTGGGCGACCGGCCACTCCCTGATAAAAGCCAAGATGAAAGAAACCGGTGCCTTGCTGGCCGGCGAAATGAGTGGTCATATTTTCTTTAAGGAACGCTGGTTCGGATTTGATGATGCACTGTATTCGGCGGCGCGCCTGCTGGAGATACTCGCCAATCAACAAAGTAGCTCCAGTGATTTGTTCGCGACGTTACCGGACAGCATGAATACACCCGAGTTGAGCGTGCCGATGGCCGAAGGTGAACCGAAGCTGTACATGGAGAAACTGCTCAATGGCGCACATTTTGAAAATGCCCGGATAGCGACAATAGATGGCTTGCGGGTGGAATTTGAAAAAGGCTGGGGCCTGGTTCGTGCGTCCAATACCACCCCCAGCCTGGTGCTGCGTTTCGAGGCCGATGATGAGCTTGCCCTTAGCACCATCCAGGACGAGTTCCGCAGGGTCATGTTGCAGATAGATCCGGGTTTGTCGTTACCGTTCTGACTATGGGTCCCGACTCAGAAAAAGCCGCCGAAGTCGCCCGGGTCCTGGGTGAGGCGCTTCCCTATATTCGCCGTTTTCGTGGCAAGACCGTGGTCGTTAAGTACGGCGGGAATGCCATGGTGGACGAGCAGCTCAAGAGCGGGTTTGCGCGTGACATTGTGCTGATGCGGATGGTCGGAATCAATCCGGTGGTCGTACACGGCGGTGGTCCGCAGATCGGCAAGGTGCTGCAGCAGATCGGCAAGGAAAGCCGGTTCGTAGAGGGTATGCGCGTTACCGACAGCGAAACCATGGACGTTGTGGAAATGGTGCTGGGTGGGCTGGTCAACAAGGATATCGTTAATCTCATTACTCGTCACGGCGGACGCGCAGTCGGCCTGACCGGCAAGGATGGCGGCCTGATCCGTGCACGCAAGCTGACCATCTCCCGTGACTCACCGGAACTCGATGCCCCCGAGATAATTGATATGGGTCACGTAGGCGAAGTGACCAGTGTCGATACGTCGGTTGTTGATATGATCGTTTCGGGGGGCTTTATCCCCGTTATTGCACCGATAGGTGTCGGCGAGGACGGGTATTCCTACAATATCAATGCGGATCTGGTGGCGGGGCGTGTGGCTGAAGTGCTGGGTGCAGAAAAACTGATTCTGTTGACCAATACCGAGGGATTGCTCGACAGACAGGGCAAACTGCTGACCGGGTTGACGGCCGGCGAAGTCGACGGGTTGATTGCGGATGGAACTGTTCACGGCGGCATGCTGCCGAAAATACAGTGTGCGCTGTCCGCCGTTAAGTCCGGTGTACGCAGCGCACACATTATCGACGGACGCGTTGAACGCGCAGTTCTGATTGAGTTGTTTACCGATGAGGGTGTCGGCACACTGATTCGAGGCTAGCAGGTTTTCCCACAGCCTGTCGTGGGAGCTGCTGCTGTTACTGTGGCGTGAGTCCGGCCCTGGCCACGTTTAATTCGCGAAAGCGTTTGATGTCAGCTTCGAATTTTTCGCGGATTCGCTGCTGTTCGACAATACGATTGGCGACATACCGGGTATTGGACTGGATCTGGTTGTGGATGTCTGCAATGTTCTTCAGGAGCTTTTTCGGCAGGGCTTTGCCGGAACGCTCCATGTTGGCAGCCCTGCGTTTCATGTCGGCAAGGCGTAGTTTGTTTTTTTCGGTACGGTCGTTAGTGACACGGATGACGGCCCCGATGGCTTCTATTTTTCCATCGCGCGTCATGATCATTTCGTCTTCGTTGGTGAAGGTGTCCAGCAGGATGCGGTCCTTGCGGGCGGCCTCAGCCCGGATACGTTCCTGCTCGGCTTTTTGCGCCGCCAGGCGCTTTTCCTCGGCGATCTGCTCAGGGGTTTTTGCCGCGGCTTTGGTTTCAACCACGATGC
The DNA here is from genome assembly GCA_913053655.1 of uncultured Thiogranum sp. Classification (GTDB taxonomy): domain Bacteria; phylum Pseudomonadota; class Gammaproteobacteria; order DSM-19610; family DSM-19610; genus Thiogranum. The sequence goes on from CAJXFW010000126.1 coordinate 6,699, forward strand.
CCTGATCGCTGAGCGTTTCATTTTTTTTCTTTGCATATTGAGCGGGGATGCGGTCACCATAGCGGGTCTGGCCGCTATCATCGACCCACTTGTAGAGTTTGCCGGCGTGCGTGGCTACGGTTGCAAACCCGAGCACAGCGCCAAGCGCCAGCGTCATACCGTACTTAAAGCGAAAATTTGTGATCATAGTGTTTCTGTTCGCGTGTCTGGTGAGTCGATAATGGATTGGCTGGATCAGCTGGTCCTGTTCCTTATTTCCCTGGTAGCCAACCTGTTTTCTGCGTTTTCCGGTGGTGGTGCCGGCCTTATCCAGTTGCCGGCGCTGATTTTTCCGGGTCTCCCGTTCGCAGTAGCGCTGGCAACCCATAAAGTTGCCAGTGTTGCCTTGGGTATCGGCGCGACAGTGCGCCACTTGAGGGAGGGAGGCCTGGAAAAAACCCTTGCATTATTCGTACTTGCGACGGGTTTGCCAGGCCCTGAGTAAGTACCATTCGGCTATACTCCGTATTGCTCTCTGTAGCTGTTAATGGCTTGCAGAAAACCCGTGTAATCAGGCTTGTCGGTCAGAAATTCCTGTAACACCTCCAATTTGATGATGCTGGTGACCTTGAGACCCAGATCCTGCTCCACTTCCTGGATGGCGGAGCGTTCACTCTGTCCCCGTTCCTGGCGGTCGAGGGCGATGACAACACCCGCAGCCGCGGCACCGGCCTGGTCGATTATGGCCAGCGATTCACGAATGGCGGTGCCGGCCGTGATGACGTCATCGATAATCAGAATATTGCCTTGCAGGGGCGCGCCTACCAGGTTTCCGCCTTCGCCGTGGTCTTTGGCTTCCTTGCGGTTGAAACAATAAGGGGTATTCACATTGTGGTGATCCGCGAGGGCGATACCCGCGGCAGCTGCGAGCGGGATACCTTTATAGGCCGGGCCGAACAGCACATCAAAGCGGGTGCCCGAGTCGACGATGGCCCGGGCGTAGAAGCGCCCGAGACGTGCCAGGTGCTGACCGGTATTGAACAGGCCGGCGTTAAAGAAGTAGGGGCTGGTGCGGCCTGACTTGAGGGTGAATTCACCAAAGCGTAGCACACCGGCCTGGATGGCGAATTCCAGAAATTCTTTTTTGTATGGCTGCATGGGTTTTATGATACACGGCCTTGCCGGATGGGAGAACGCAACCGCCTGTGGATAGCGTGCCGGCACGCGGCTTCGATGGGTCAAGGCGCCCCTGCCAGGTTCCGACAGAAAGCGTTTGTTGGCCGCTTTTCGGTCAGCGACTACAACAGATTGGTTGGTAACTACTGGCTTTTAGCTCCTTGCGTAAGAAAAACCGACAACCATT